>NVWW01000031.1 GCA_002746335.1 Flavobacteriales bacterium
ACATGCCAATTGAGTATGGCGACCCGGAAATCAGGGAAATCCTCAATGACCAAATGTATCTGCCTGAGCATGAAAGGTTTTATCGCAGGAGGGAATTTGATACGCGAAAATTCGACTTTGAATATTACTGGATTGACTTGAAGGATGCTGCCAGAAAAGGCTCACAAGGAGAGCCTCTTCGCCAACGAGGCAAAACCGACAGGTCGGTATTCATCAAACGGGATGTAATTAATGTTTTTCCTGATACACTTTGCTGGATTCATGACTTCACTTACTCATTTAACGAGCCGATGACCAATATGTACTTCTGGCATCCTGCCTATGATGAATACCCTGTTGTAGGCATCAATTGGAAACAGGCACGGGCATTTAGTATATGGAGAACACAATTATTAAATAGCTATTTGCTGGGAATAGGAAGCCCGTTTGTTCAGGATTTCCGTTTGCCAACCGAGTCAGAATGGGAATATGCAGCCAGGGGCGGTTTGAGGCAATCACCGTATCCGTGGGGGGGACCTTACATTCGAAACAGCCGTGGTTGCTTTCTCGGAAACTTCAAGCCATTGAGGGGTAATTACATTGATGATGGCGGATTCCACACCGTTGTTGCTACAGCTTACTCACCAAATGATTTTGGGTTGTTTTGCATGGCAGGAAATGTATCGGAGTGGACAAGCAATGCATTTGATGAATCCGCTTACGACTTTGCCCATGACTTAAACATGAACTATGTTTATGAAGCAAAAGAAGATGACCCGCCCGTGCTCAAGCGAAAAGTTATCAGAGGTGGCTCGTGGAAAGACATCGGTTTTTACCTTCAAACAGGAAGCAGAACTTACGAATATCAAGATACATCGAAAAGCTTCATTGGATTTAGAAATGTAATGACATATCTTGGCCGCTCCAAAGGCGATGATATATAATGAAGTACTAATTAATAAACTTAAAACAAAACGAATCAGCTATGAGTCAGGATGAAATCACAGGATTTAGGCCAGGAAGCAAATCATGGAAATTATTTATGGCAAAGCTCTATGGTATTGGAGCAGCTGTAGTAATTGTGGGCGCGTTGTTTAAAATTCAGCATTGGCCTTTTGCAGGACCACTCCTTGTTTTAGGACTGAGTACAGAAGCCGTCATTTTCTTCTTCTCAGCGTTTGAACCGATACACGAAGATATTGACTGGACACTCGTTTATCCCGAATTGGCTGTTCCCGATGACGATGATGAATTCGTAGGAGAAGACCACGAAGCAATTGAGGGAGAATCCGATGAAATGATATTAGATGATCGACCCATTACAGAGCAACTTGACAACATGTTGGAAGAAGCCAAAATAGGTCCCGAATTGATTGAAAGTTTGGGTTCTGGCCTCAAAGGATTAAGTGATAATGCATCTAAATTAAGTGACATTTCAAACGCTACGGCTGCAACTGACGAATTTGTGCAAAATGTTCGTGGAGCATCTAAATCAGCCAGCGAACTCTCTGATGCTTATTCTAAAACAGCAGAAACCGTATCAAGTTCAGCGAGTGAATTGTCGCAGGCCTATTCACAGACTGCAGAAACGCTGAAAAATGAATTGAGCATTTCTAGTGAAGATGGCGCTTCTTACAGAGATGAAGTCCAAAATGTTACCAAAAACCTCTCAGCGCTGAATTCAATGTATGAAATGCAACTTCAAGGAGCTAACAACCAGGTAGAGGCAACCAATAAACTACAGGAAAGCATCAATGACTTGCTCGAAAACCTCAATGCGTCAATCGAAGACACCCGAAAATACAAAGACAGCATGAGCCAACTATCGAGTAATCTCAATGCTTTGAATACCGTTTACGGTAATATGCTGACGGCAATGAATGTTAATGTGGGTGTTGGCAACCCCTCTCAGACCCAACCAGGGGTTTAACCTGTATTATCAGATTCGACTATAATATAAGCAAATAAGAAAATGGCTGAAAAGAATCTATCACCCAGGATGAAGATGATTAGTATGATGTACTTGGTACTCACTGCCTTGCTTGCAATGAATGTATCGAAAGACATCCTGGATGCCTTTGTCATTATCAATGAAGGTATTGAAAAAACAAATCTCAATTTTGAAAACAAAAATGAAACCACTTACAACGCTTTTGACAAGGCAAAGCAAATTGACCCAATTAAAGTAACGCATTACTGGCAAAAGGCCATGCTTGCTAAAAAGTTAGCCGATGAATTGGATGACCACATTGACAATCTTAAAAGATACCTCATACAAACAACAGAAAAACTCGAGGATGCTGCGGCCGATACCACAACCTTGCGATACGTTGATGCAAAAGACAATTATGATGAGCCGACACGCATTATGATTGGTGACCCTGCAACGCCATGGCCGAGCAGTCAGGCATGGTCAGCGGGTGAATTGAAAGAAAAAATTGTCCTCTACCACGATGACTTGCTAAATCTGATTGAAGATGACCTCGTTAGATCATCCATGAACATCGGTTTGGATACGAAAGACATAGGCGATGTGAATGGCACCTACGAAACATGGGCAACAGGCATTTTTTACCACGTTCCTCTTGCTGCAGTTGTTACTGCCTTGACAAAAATTCAGTCAGACGTGCGCAATGCAGAATCAGACATTATCAAGCAGTTGTACAGCAATATCAGCGCTGATGATTTTAAATTCGACACACTCGCAGCAAAGGTGATTCCAAACAGTCGTTACGTATTTTTGGGTGATACATTTAGGGCAGAAGTGATGGTTGCGGCTTTCAGTACCACGCAAGATCCTGTGCTTGAAGTGGGCTTCGAACTTGATTCGGTCGGGCAAGCTATTAATCCAGATACTGCCGGAGTAAGTGTGAACAGAGGAGTTGCGATCTATACTTTCGTTCCGAAATCAGAAGGGCAATTTGAATGGGGAGGCGTTATCAAAATTAAAAAACCGGACGGCACACCGGCTCCATATAAATTCAAAAGTGACTTTATGGTGGCTAAACCCCAATTAGTGGTTTCACCCACTGCGATGAATGTTTTCTACCGTGGGTTAGAAAATCCGGTAAGCATTTCTGCCCCGGGAGTTAGCATGGAAGATTTAAGGGTCTCTATGAGTAACGGAAGCATCATTCCAAAAAACAAAGCGCATGGTGAATATGTTGTAAAACCGGGCAAAGGAAGAGAAGCAAACATTAATGTAAGCATTGAGATAAATGGAAAAACCAGACGGCTTGGTGATGCGAAATTCCGTATAAAAGACGTGCCTCCTCCAACACCTTATTTTGCGGGTGTTACAGGAACAGGCAAAGTTAGTACAGCCAAATTGAAAGCGGCACGTGGTGTTTTGGCCAAAATGGAGAACTTCCAGTTTGATTTGAAATATACTGTTACGCAGTTCACCATGTCAATGATGTACAAGGGTTCACTTGTAGAGCAAAAGTCGAGAAATAATAAAGTTACAGCTGACATGTTAAAAATGATGAAAGCAGCTAAAAGGGGAACAAAAATGTACATTGAGGACATTAAAGCAACTGGCCCTGGCGGTAAAAAATCGTTGGGTGGTATCAGTGTAAAAGTATTATAAACCAATGCAAAAGGAGGGTATTATGAAAAGGTTAGTCATAGTAGCTATTGCCTTGCTCACGATAGCGAGCGGTAATTTGGCAGCACAGGAAAGCACTGTGCTCGATGGTGTTTACATCCGGGAGCATACACTCAACCGAAAGGTCGTTCCGTATCCATCTTTACGCGAAGCCGATGTAATGTGGCTCAAAAGAGTATGGCGGGAAATAGACATGCGGCAGAAGATCAACCACCCGATGTATTATCCCGCAAAGCCAGTGCAGGGTAGGAAAAACCTGTTTGACGTTATTAAAGACGCTATTACGAGAGACAATACACTCACGGCATATTCAGTGGGGGCGTTGAACGATGACGATATGTTCACTCAGGAATTGACGTTGCCCGAAGTGTTGTCGAAACTTTCTGATACTGTTGTGGTTTACACCGAAGATCCTGATACAGGTGAACCAATTGAAACATTTACGGTAGAAGATGTCACCGGTGAAAATGTTAAAATGTATCGTCTAAAAGAAGAATGGTTTTTTGACAATCAGCGTTCTGTGTTGGATGTGCGCATCATTGGCATTTGCCCTTTTATAGAAGAATTCAATGAATACGGTGAGTTCAAGGGTTATAAGCCGCTGTTTTGGATTTATTTCCCCGAAGCAAGGGAGGTTTTTAAAATGGCCGATGTGTTCAATCGTTCAAATGACTCAGAAAGAAGGACTTATGAAGATATTTTCTGGAAACGTCAGTTCGGTAGTTACATCATCAAAGAGTCTAATGTATATGACCGGTTTATCAACGAGTACAAAGTCGGTTTAGACGCATTGCTGGAGTCGGAAAAAATAAAAGACAACATCTTTAACATGGAACATGATCTCTGGCATTTCTAATAAAATAGAAAAGAAAAAAGAAAGGCCTCGGAGAAATCCGGGGCTTTTTTATTGCAACTCTTTGTAGCGAAAGCAATCAACCGTGTGGTCATTCACCATTCCAATGGCCTGCATAAAGGCATAGCAAATAGTTGAGCCGCGGAATTTAAACCCTCTTTTGCCCATGTCGTTACTCATGGCGTCTGAAAAGGCTGTTTTTGTCGGCAGTTCTTTTATGCTCTTGAATTTGTTCACAATCGTTTTCCCACCGGTAAACTGCCATACATACTTGTCAAATGAGCCAAACTCCTGCTGAACTTCAAGAAAGCGATTAGCATTATTGATTGTTGCTTCAATTTTAAGCCGGTTGCGTATGATGCCTTTATTCTGCACCAATGCTTTTACTTTTTTTTGGTCAAATTTTGAAACTTTCACTACATCAAAACCGGCAAATGACTTTCTGAAATTTTCGCGTTTGTGAAGGACTGTTCTCCAACTCAATCCTGCCTGGAAGCTTTCCAACACAAGAAATTCAAACAGTTTTTTATCATCATGCAGAGGCATCCCCCATTCTTCATGATGATACTTTATCATAAGAGGATCATTGGCGGGCCACTCACACCATTTGAGATTTTCACCTCTGGACATATTGCGTTTCGTAGTATTTCTGATAATTGCCCGAAGTAACATTGTCCAGCCAATTACCGTTTGAAAGGTACCAATCCACGGTTTTTTCTAATCCTTCTTCAAATTGCAGCGAAGGCTCCCAGCCGAGGCCATTTTTCAATTTCGATGAGTCAATTGCATAGCGCAAATCGTGACCTGCGCGATCTTTCACGAAAGTGATGAGTTGCTCTGAAACACCTTCATTTTGGCCTAATTTTTTATCCATGATTTTGCAAAGCATCCGCACCAAATCAATGTTTGTCCATTCGTTGTTGCCGCCAATATTGTACGTTTCGCCTGTTTTTCCGTGGTGAAATATCACATCAATAGCATCTGAATGGTCTTTCACATATAGCCAATCGCGTACGTTTTCACCTTTTCCGTAAATCGGTAATGGCAGGTTGTTTTTAATATTATGAATACAAAGAGGAATCAGCTTTTCAGGAAACTGATTGGGGCCATAATTATTGGAGCAATTAGAGATAACAACGGGCAATTTATATGTGTGCGCATATGCACGAACAAGATGGTCTGAGCTGGCTTTTGAAGCAGAATAGGGGCTTTTTGGGTCATACGGAGTGGTTTCCACGAAGTGCCCTTCTTCACCAAGAGAACCATAAACTTCATCAGTAGAAACGTGATAAAATAATTTCTTTTCAAAACCATTTTCCCACAATTTTTTTGCAGCATTCAAAAGGTTGGTTGTTCCGACAATGTTGGTGAAAATGAATTCATTCGGATTCAAAATTGAACGGTCAACATGTGATTCTGCAGCTAAATGAATAACGCTGTCAAATTGATTTTTTTCGAATAAATCAGTAATAAAAGTTTCGTCAACAATATCACCTTTTATGAATTCGTAGTTTGGTGCATCTTCAATCTCAGTAAGGTTTTCCAGGTTTCCAGCGTAGGTGAGCTTATCGAGGTTGACAATTTTGTAATTAGGATAATTCTCTACAAATAGCTTGGCTACATGGCAGCCGATAAATCCGGCCCCTCCTGTAACCAAAATGGTCTTTTCGAAGCTCATATTTCACAAACTCCAGTAAGCATTTCCGTTATATTTCTCCTTGTATATCCCCTTGATGTCAACCAACACACCGTTTTGTGATAAAATGGATTTGAAATAGTTTTCGTCTAAATTCATGTACTCATCATGATTGACACATACAACTGCTGCATCATAGGGCGGCTGTGGCTTGTCAATTAGTGAAAAACCATATTCGTGTTGTAGTTCTTCAGAATCAGCACGCGGGTCAATTACATCCACAGAAACTTTGTATGATTTGAATTCCTTGACCACATCGGCCACTTTTGAATTGCGGATATCACTCACATTTTCTTTGAATGTAGCTCCCATTATCAACACCCGTGATCCGGAAATATTTTTTCCTGCGGCAAGAATTTTTTTCACAGTTTGTTTGGCTACATAAAAGCCCATACTGTCATTTACGAAACGCCCCGAATTAATGATTTGAGCATGATAGCCAAAAGACTCGGCTTTGTAAGTGAGATAATAAGGATCAACACCAATGCAGTGGCCGCCTACAAGCCCTGGAGAAAAACCCAGGAAATTCCATTTTGTTCCTGCTGCCTCCAGTACATCATAAGTGTTGATGTCCATTCGGTCAAAAATGATAGAGAGTTCATTCATCAGCGCTATGTTGACATCTCGCTGCGTGTTTTCTATGATTTTGGCGGCTTCAGCAACTTTGAGCGTGGGAGCTTTGTGCACCCCAGCTGTGATTACCAATTCATACACTTTAGCAATTATATCAAGCGACTCAGTATCGCAGCCTGAAACAATTTTCTTAATGCTGGCAAGTGTATTGTTTTTGTCTCCAGGGTTAATTCTTTCGGGTGAATAGCCCACTTTGAAATCATCTTTGAATTTTAAACCGGAACATTTTTCCAGAACAGGAATACAGTCATCTTCGGTACAGCCCGGATATACAGTGGATTCATACACAACATAATCGCCTTTATTCAACGTTTTTCCCACTGTTTCCGAGGCGCTAATCAGAGGTTTTAAATCGGGCTGGTTGTATTCATCAATTGGTGTGGGTACTGCAACTACATAAAAACTGGCTTCTTTGAGCTCCTCTATAGAAGAGGTAAAATGAATGTCGCAGCCATCGAAATCAGCAGATTCCAATTCTTTGCTGGGATCTTGACTGTTGCGCATCATTTCAATCCGTTTTTCGTTGATGTCAAAGCCAATGACAGAAATTTTCTTGGCAAACTCCAAAGCAATGGGCAATCCAACGTATCCCAACCCAATTACGGCTAATTTTGCTTCTTTATTGACTATTTTTTGGTACATATTTTCGAGTTATAAGTCTTATGTCGTCTGAAGTGAATAGAGATTAGCAGCTGTTTTTTTGCATTCATAGATACGTTCAATAATTTCCACCACTTTTAGCCCTTCGAGCGCATTGGTGGTGGCAGATGTACGGCCTTTTAGCGTGTCCACAACATTTTGAATAATCAAGTGGTGGTTAGCAGCTGAGCCTTTGTACGGGCCGTAATCATTTGGTGGTACTGTATCTTCCAATTCTTGCATTTCATAGTCCTCAATGTGGCAATATTCCACTTCATTCATATATTGACCACCTATTTTTACGCTGCCTTTGCTGCCGATAACCATCATACTACTTTCCATGTTTTTGCCCCATACAGCCGTTGAAAAATTGATACAGCCCATCCCGCCATTTAGAAAATCGAAAGTTACTACTCCCGAATCTTCGAATTCTATTGTATTGTGATGGTTAAAATTGCTGAAGGCGCCATTTACGTTTTTGATATCTCCAAAAAGCCAATACATAATATCAATAAAGTGTGAAAACTGAGTGAACAACGTGCCACCATCCAAGTCATTTGTGCCTTTCCAATTGCCTCGTTTGTAGTAGTGTTCATCGCGGTTCCAGTAGCAGCTTACCTGTACCATAAAAATATCGCCAAGTTTTTTGTTTTCCACCAAATCTTTAATCCAAACAGAAGGTGGCGAGTAGCGGTTTTGCATCACGATGAAAACGTGTTTGGAAACCTGTAGTGATTTGTGAATTACGCGCTCGCAATTTTCTTTCGAAAGGCCCATTGGTTTTTCGCAAACAACGTGTTTGTTTTTAGCAAGTGTTTTGAGCGATTGTTCAGCATGCAGGCCATTTGGAGTGCAAATGTTGACGACATCAAAATCTACATCTGAAGCCAGCATTTCATCAACTGAGGAGAAAAAAGGAGCATTAAAATCATCAATGCCTAGATCTTCCGTGGGGCGGATGTCGCACAGGGCAGCCAGTTCGGCTTCGTCATTTCTTCGAATCATTTCTGCATGTCGTTTGCCAATATGCCCGCAGCCGACAACTGCAAATTTTATTTTTTTATTTTCTGAAGTCATATTTTAAAAACTTTTTCTCTTTCTAATTTATATTTTTCTCCGTTTTCAGGGCATGAACCGATGCCTTCTTTATCAAATTTAAGACGGTGTCCATATTCGCTCATCCAACCTACTTGCTTTGCAGGATTACCCACCACCAAAGCATAAGCCGGAACATCTTTTGTAACTACAGCTCCTGCACCTATAAATGCAAACTCACCAATGTCATGACCACAAACAATAGTGGCATTCGCCCCTATAGAAGCGCCTTTTTTTACTACCGTTTTGGTGTATTGACCCTTGCGAACCACTGCACTTCGAGGGTTTGTGATGTTAGTAAAAACCATCGAAGGGCCGAGAAAAACATCGTCTTCGCAAATTACACCGGTGTAAACCGACACGTTGTTCTGGATTTTTACGTTGTTTCCCAAAACAACATCGTTGGCGATGAACACATTTTGCCCTATGATGCATCCCTTACCTATGGCGGTGTTGCCCATCACGTGGCAAAAGTGCCATATTTTGCTACCTGCGCCTATTTTGCAGCTCTCATCAACAATTGCAGTATCATGCACGAAATAATCCATTACGATACTGATTCGGTTTTTGGCTGAAATTCAGGCAATGTTTGGAAATAATGGAACGTGATTCTTAATCCTTCCAAACGTGACACTTTTGGTTCCCAGCCCAGAATTTCTTTTGCTTTTGAAATATCAGGCCTGCGTTGCTTAGGGTCATCTACCGGCAGTTCTTTGTAAACAATTTTGCTTGATGTTCCTGACAATTTCACAATTTCTTCTGCAAAGTCCTTAATGGAAATTTCAGCAGGATTACCAATATTCACAGGGTTTACATAGTCACTCATCAACAACCGGTAAATGCCTTCAACTAGATCATCAATATAGCAGAACGATCGGGTTTGGCTGCCATCACCAAAAACTGTGATATTTTCACTATGCAATGCCTGTCCCATAAAAGCGGGCAGCGCTCGGCCATCATCAAGCCGCATTCTCGGACCGTAAGTGTTGAAAATTCGTACGATTCGTGTTTCCAAACCATGATAATTGTGATAAGCCATCGTAATGGCTTCTTGGAAGCGTTTAGCTTCGTCATAAACACCACGGGGCCCAACAGGATTCACATTGCCCCAATATTCTTCGTGCTGCGGGTGAACATGCGGGTCGCCATAAACTTCTGAGGTGGACGCCACCAAAATCCTTGCTTTTTTTGCTTTTGCAAGGCCCAATAAATTATGTGTTCCAAGTGAACCCACTTTCAATGTTTGAATGGGCATTTTCAAGTAATCAATAGGGCTGGCAGGAGATGCGAAATGCAAAATATAATCTAACTCACCGGGCACATGTACAAATTTCGAAACATCGTGATGATAAAACACAAAATGTTTGTGCGAAAAAAGGTGCTCGATGTTTTTCAACGAACCTGTCAAAAGATTATCCATGCCAATAACCTGATTCCCTTCTGCGATGAATCTGTCGCACAGATGGGAGCCCAAAAAACCCGCAGCGCCTGTTATTAAAACACGGTTCATAATACTACTTCGTTTTCAATGATGGCTTTTCGACCGATGCTTAAATAATTAAACCCAAGTTCTTCCATTTGTTCGGTACTGTACAAATTTCGTCCGTCAAATATAACCTTGTTATTAAGTAAATGATCCATTTTTTCAAAGTCTGGCGTACGGAAAACCGCCCATTCTGTGCAAATAAGTAGCGCATCTGCATTTTCTAATGCTTCATATTGATTTAGCGCATAGGTGATTTTTTCTCCTAATTGTTTTTTCACATTATTCATTGCTTCTGGATCGTAAGCAGAAATTTTTGCACCATCTTGCAGCAATTTATCAATGATGTAAAGTGCTGGTGCTTCGCGAATGTCATCGGTATTCGGTTTAAATGACAATCCCCAAATGGCAATTTTTTTATCCAAAAGATTTCCATCGAAATACTCCCTTATTTTTGGAATGATGATCGTTTTTTGAAATTCGTTCACTTCCATAACCGATTTAAGGATTTTGAAATCGTAATCTTTTTCATCAGCAGATTGTGTCAACGCCTGCACATCTTTCGGAAAACAACTGCCGCCATAGCCGATGCCAGGGAAAAGAAACCGCCTGCCAATGCGGCTGTCAGATCCTATGCCAATGCGTACCATGTCCACGTCAGCGCCTAATTTTTCGCACAAATTTGCAATTTCATTCATGAACGAAATTTTAGTGGCGAGAAATGAATTGGCGGCATATTTGGTCAATTCGGCAGAGCGCTCATCCATAAAAATAACGGGATTGCCCTGTCGCACATAAGGAGCATAGAGCTTTTCGATGATTTTTTTAGCCTTGTCGGAAGATGTGCCAATGATTACTCGTTCGGGTTTCATAAAATCTTCCACAGCAAAGCCCTCACGCAAAAATTCGGGGTTGGAAACGACATCGAATTCATCACTACAATTTTCCGCTACTTTTTCATAAACTTTTTCCGCAGTGCCAACGGGCACAGTGCTTTTGTCAACAATGACTTTGTAATCGGTAATGGTTTTGCCCAAATTTTGAGCTACACCGAGTATATAAGATAGGTCTGCGCTGCCGTTTTCATCCGGAGGGGTAGGTAGTGCAAGAAAAATAATTAGCGCGTTTTTTACTGCTTCTGTTAAGTCAGTGGTGAATTTAAGTCTGCCCTGCTTAATGTTGCGCTCGAAAAGGGTTTCAAGTCCCGGCTCGTAAATCGGAATAATCCCGGACTTCATCTTCTCGATTTTCTCTTTGTCAATGTCCACACAGGTAACGCTATTGCCTGTTTCGGCAAGACAGGTGCCTGTGACCAGCCCAACATATCCTGTTCCTACTACTGCGATGTTCATTCAGAAAAAATTTTGATTAAACGGGTTGAGATACAGAAACATTTTTTTTAGCAAATTCTGTTACCGTATCGGTAATGTATTGAAGCTGATCTTCAGTCAATTCGGTGTGCATGGGTAGGGAAATCACATGTTGCATCAAGTCTTCGGTTACCGATAAATCTTCTTTTCGGCAATCGGCTTTTTCAAAGCCCTTTTGCAAATGGATAGGCAGCGGGTAATATACATTCGAGGGAATTCCTTTTGCTTTCAGTTCTTCCTGAAAAGCGTCTCTTTCCATTCCATTCAGTTTTAATGAATATTGATGAAACACATGCGTTGATTTTTCAGAGCGTTTCGGCACTGAAATATCGCTTATATTGGCGAGTTTTTCATCGTAAAAATCAGCAGCGTGGTTTCTGGCTGCTGCGTATTCGTCCAAATGTTTAAGTTTTATTCTAAGAACGGCTGCCTGTATGCTGTCTAAACGTGAATTCACGCCAATCACATCGTGGTAGTATTTACGCTTCTGCCCGTGGTTGGCAATCATGCGAACCTTTTTGTTGAGTTCGTCATTGTTGGTAAAAATGGCCCCGCCATCGCCAAAAGCGCCTAGGTTTTTTGAAGGGAAAAACGAAGTGCAGCCGAAATCGCCCATTGTGCCTGCCTTTCTCGAGCTGCCATCGGAAAAAGTGTATTCGGCACCAATGGCTTGTGCGGTGTCTTCAATCACCGCCAAGTTGTGTTTTTTTGCAATTTCGAGAATGGGTTCCATGTCAGCACACTGGCCATACAAATGAACAGGAATGATAGCTTTCGTATTGGGCGAAATGGCTTTTTCAATCGCTTCGGGAGTAACGGTGAATGTTTCGGGGTCAACATCAACAAAAACCGATTTTAAGTGCAAAAGCGCAATGACTTCTGCCGTTGCAATATAGGTGAAACTTGGTGTAATGACTTCATCGCCCGGTTGCAAATCGAGCGCCATCAAGGCAATTTGTAGTGCATCGGTGCCGTTAGCACATCCGATTACGTGTTTGGCATTCAAATAGTTGGCAAGTTCCGTTTCAAATTGCTTCATTTCAGGCCCCATAATGTAGGCTGAAGAACCAACTACATCCAAAACAGCTTTATCAATTTCGTCTTTGATTTTGTTGTATTGCCCTAACAAGTCAACAAGTTGAATTGGTTTCATTTTTGAATTTTAAAAAATAAGATTGCGAAGATAGTTAATTTTGCACGAACTGAACGGCAGAATGCTGTCGTTATTGCCTGTTTAAATGCCGCTGGCTTTTACTCAAATATTGCTTTTTTTATTCACATTGCATGCGGCTGCGCAAGTCAATTTAAAGGACTCAACGGTAACCGTTCCGCTTCTCAATGTTTCTTATTCTTATCAATGGCCGGGAGGAGATATGGCAAAACGCTTTCTTTCGAATTCAAATATTGGTGTTTCGTTGTTGGTAAAAACAAAAAAAAACTGGATTTTCGGAGTTGAAGGGAATTTTTTGTGGCGCGATACAATTCGGGGAAATAGCATTTTGGACAGCATTAAAACTCAACCGGGTGAATCTGGTTTTGTAATAGATCAAAATGGTGAATATGGTGACATTTTCCTTTACGAACGTGGTTTTACTGTTTGTTTAAAGGCGGGAAAAATTATTCCGTTTAAAAAGCCAAATCCCAATTCGGGCTTGTTGTTACTGGGCGGAATAGGCCTGTTGCAGCACAAAATACGCATTGAAAATAAGGACAAGAATGTGCCGCAGGTGCAGGGTGATTATGCCAAAGGTTATGATCGGCTTTCCAATGGCATTTTATTCACCGAGTTCATTGGATATCAATATTTGAGTAACAATCGATTGCTTAATTTTTTCTTTGGTGTTGAGTTAATGCAGGCGTTTACGAAAAATAGGCGCTCTTATAATTTCGACACGATGCAGAAGGATGATACGCAGCGAACAGATTTGCTTTACGGAATACGTGCAGGRTGGACAATTCCWTTGTATAAGAAAATYCCRAAAGAATTTTAYTATTATTAACAGTGCGTTTTATCTACGATATTGCGATTTTTTTCTACCAACTGGTAATTCGGACTTTTGCATCTTTTAATCCGAAAGCAAAAAAATGGGTTGAGGGCAGAAAGGGGATTTTCGATAAGATTTCAAGTGAAGTTAATCCCAATGAGCAAATTGTTTGGTTTCACTGTGCATCCTTGGGTGAGTTTGAGCAAGGCAGACCTGTTATCGAAAATCTCAAATCTCAAATCTCAAATCTCAAAATCTTATTGACTTTTTTTTCCCCTTCGGGGTATGAAATCAGGAAGAATTACGAACATGCAGATTATGTGTTTTATCTTCCTTTGGATACTGATGCCAACGCTAAAAAGTTCATTGATTTAGTTAATCCAAAGACAGCATTTTTTGTGAAATACGAATTTTGGCATCATTACATTAGTGAATTGAAAAAGCGCAATATTCCKCTGTTTGTAWTTTCTGCCAATTTTCGTSCCGAACAACATTTTTTCAAATGGTATGGCCGATGGTTCACGAAAATGCTGAAAAACACCTCGCATATTTTTGTGCAAAATGAGGATTCACTTAAATTGCTCAATTCCATTGGGATTGAGAGTGCTTCTGTGAGTGGCGATACACGTTTCGACCGAGTGGCTCAAATAGCTGAAACTTCAGAGAAAATGTCTTTGATTGCAACATTTAAATCCAATAAAAAAGCGCTGATTGCCGGCAGTACCTGGCCCGATGACGAGAAATTGTTGGTTCAGTACATTAATTCACCCCAAAATGATCTAAAATACATCATTGCCCCACATGAAATAGGGGAGAAGCACGTTCAGCAAATCTTGTCTTCTATTCAAAAACCTGTTGTTCGGTTTTCTGATCTAAAAAAAGAAAATGCGCATGAGTTCAGTGTTTTGGTAATTGATACCATTGGGCATTTATCGAAACTTTACTGCTATGGTGATATAGCCTATATCGGTGGTGGTTTTGGTGACGGCATTCACAATACGCTTGAAGCTGCTGTTTTCGGAATGCCTGTGCTTTTCGGGCCGAATTACCAAAAATTTCGCGAGGCTATTGAGTTGATCGAAAAAGGCGGAGCTTTCAGTATTAATAATTACTCGGAGCTTGAGCGTAAACTGAATTGGTTGCAAACAGATGCTTTTGTGTGCCAAATGGCCGCTCACATCAGCAAGAATTACGTAGATAAAAACAGGGGTGCTACTGAGCGGATTTTGGAAAAAACAAAAGTTTATTTTCAATAAAAAAAGCCCCGTTCTTCAGCTAAGCTCAGAATGCAGGGGCTGCTTGGATCAATCTTTTTGTTACTTAACTATTACTTTCAGTGTTTCCGAAAGTCCTTTATTTTCAATACTTACAAGGTAAATTCCTTTTGGATGATTCGATAAGTCAACGACTTTGGAAAGAAGATCGTAGAAAGAGGATTGATAAATTTTTTCTCCCAATACATTGTAAACTGTCATGCTGAGCGAAGGAGAAGCGTCTTCGGTTTTAATTTTTAATTGAAACACTCCATTGTTTGGATTAGGATAAACCGAAAGCCCAAAACTGTTTCCGTTTATTTCATTTACATAAGTTGTTTGTATTGGTGGTTCGCTTTTCACTGTTATGTTCATCGTTTTTATAGCTGAACACTTACCTTCCCACATAGTGAGCGTTACTGTATAAATGCCTGTATCAGAGTAGGTGTGAACTGGGTTAATATCATTTGAAATACTTTCATCGCCAAAATTCCATTGGCAGCCGGTGGTTTTAGATGAATTGTTGTAGAAACTGATTTCATTTGTTTCGCTGAGGTATATAATGCTGGCGCTTGCTGTAAAACTGGCAATGATTGGGGGTGGCTGTATAATAGTAAAACCGAAACTTTCTGTATATCCGTAGGAAGAAGTTGTTTCAAGTATATAATTTCCCGCGGCAATGCCAGTGATGGTTTCAGTTTCGTTGATGTTTGCTTGACTGACCACCACACCGCCTGATTGGGTGCGAATTGTTGCATTGAAATTATGGTTGCCGTAGTCGCTCACGGTGATGGTACCGCTTGCCTGTCCGTAGCAAACTGTTGGGGACACCCTTTTTTGTACATCGGTTGAAAAGGTAATATTGAAGCGTGGGCTTTTCGTGCTGCCCTTAGCATAAGGCACAATGTATTTTTCGTTATAATCAGGCACAAAGGCCTCTCCGGTAAAATTATCTTTTATATAGATTCTTACATCGTTATTGAATGGCAACATTTCGACAAACTCAATGATATAATCCGTTTCAATAGGCAGCAGCAGGTGTACGTCTACTTCGTAATCGCGGTTGAGTTTGGGCAGCGAATTAATGGCAAATGAGTATTGTTCACTAGCCTTTGTGTAAAGTGATGGTGCATCAGGGTTCAGGCCGAACAATTTATAGGCATCATACTGCATGTCATAACCCTCTGTAGCATCTGGTTTGAAACGAATAATGGTTTCATCGGCAAATTCCCCTCCCCTTATTTTTATTTTCAATGAATTTGTGATTTGCGAATTGACTGTGAAGAAAGTACCAACGGCTACAACTGTGCAAATGATTAACTTTTTCATGATGGATGTTTTTGACGTTAATAATTAATAGGGCAAAGATCGGCAGGCATAATGGGAGAAACACTCTAACCTTTTGTAGGATATTGCCTACGTAAGATTTGAGGAGAATTTGAAAACTTTGAGAATGTTTAAACTGACTGGCAAATGACTGTGTCAGTTGGCAGGTTTAGAAAGGATAATTTCCACTCTTCGGTTTTTGCGTCTGCCTGCAGGATTGTCTTTTCTATCTGGAAAGGCGTTTGGAGCTACGGGTCGCTCTTCTCCATGAAATGTAATTGTGTTGGGTGCTATCCCTTTTTTTGCTAAATAATTTACTACGGATTGTGTTCTTCTTTCTGATAAAGCTAAGTTATATGCTGTAGGTCCTATGGCATCCGTGTGCCCTGATATTTTTAAATCTAACGCTTTGTTTTTGCTGAATAGGTCATCGATCTCTTTCAGAATCTCCAATGAACTTGCTGTTAATTGCTCTGAATCAAAATTAAAATAAATCACTCGTGATAATAGCATGGTTTTGAAGTCCTCATCGAGAACTGGCTTTTTCACAGGAGCTCTTTCTGTTATTTCTTCTCTTTCTTCTTTTTCTTCTTCTAGTCCTGTGGTGCCTATGGTTGCTTTGCTATTGGTAGCTGTTTCTTTTTCTTGCTTGTCTGGGAAGCTGGCTTCCACTTTGTTTTCTGTAACAGGTTCAGCGTCTTTTATTGCTATTGGTGGCACGAATTTCGAGTAGTAAATGTTGCTGAGTGAATCATTGCGATTGCTCGAAAAGTAAATTTCATTCCCATTAATTGCGAAAAAAGCGTCAAACTTTTCTGAATTGAACTTTTCTCCCAAGTTTACCGGTTGCGACCAGTTTGCCCACGAAGTATCAATGCGAATCGTGGCAAAAATGTCGCCATCACCAAAGCCACCATGACCGTTGCTTGAAAAGTACAGTGTTTTAGTGTCTTCAGACAGGAAAGGCGATGTTTCAAATCCTTTTGAATTTATTATTGCCCCCATGTGCTTGGGTGCCGACCACTCGCCTGCTTCGTTTTTCGAGCTTACATACAAGTCCTCTTCACCAAAACTATCCTCTCCAGCCATTGAAATAATGAGAATTTTTTCAGCAGGATGCATGTAAAAACTGTAGTAATTGCCTTCGGTAAACAAATTGGGTATTTCGAGCGTTTCAGGAGCTGACCATTCGCTCCCCGATTTTTTTGAGAGCGAAACGCCCAATTGCATTTTTCCGTTTGACTTGTATTTGTTGAGAAGGTATAGTGTGTTGCCATCAGTGCTTACGCCTACTACCGCATTGTTACCCTCAGTATTCAATTTCGGCAGTTTATTCGTGGAGTTATCCCAATTGCTGCTGTTGTTTTTTTTCGAGTGCCAAATGTCAAGGCCTGACCATATACCTCCGGTGTTTTTTTGATGAAAAGCACGCGCAAAATACAGGCGGTTGGAGGCAGGCAGCGGCATGCTTTCTTCAGCAGGTGAGTTGATTTGTTCGTTCAGCTTTGTTGGTCTTTCGAATTCAGGTAAATTGCCTAATACTTCTTCTGTAGTGATTTTTCCTGTGATTTTTGTGTGGTAAATGTCACTGAGGGTATCGCTGCGGTTACTGGCGAAATAAACATCATCACCTGCAATCATAAAAAATGCGTCAAAGCGCTTTGAATTAATTTTTGCGCCCAAATTGACCGGCTTTGACCAATTCGTCCACGAATCATCTAATCGCTTTGATACGAAAATATCGGCATTGCCAAAGGTAAGCGGGCCATCACTGGCAAAGTACATTGTTTTTTTATCCTCCGACAGAAAAGGAGAGGTCTCAAAACCTTCTGAGTTAATAATGTTTCCCAAATGGATTGGGCTTGCCCAGCCGGTGTCTGATTTCACACATACATACAAATCTTCTTCGCCCAGCGAGTTGTTGCCTTCCATCGAAATCACAAGTACATCCTCATGAGGGTGCATGTAAAAGGCGTATAACTCGCTTTTAGATGCCTTCATTTGCAGTATGAGTGGCTGTGGTGGCGACCAGTTTTCGCCAACTTTTTTTGAGTAAGACACCCCAAAGCCCATTTTTCCTCCAGCTATATATCGGTTGAGCAAGTAAATTGTGTTGCCGTCTCTGCTGGTGCCAATCAGCGCATTATGGCCTTTGGTGTTGAGTTTAGGCAAATCGTTTTTGGCATCAACCCATGTTCCTGTGGCATCTTTTTTTGAGTACCAAATGTCTAATCCGCCCCGCTTGCCACCTTCATTTTGACCGTGAAGCATTCTTGCGAAAAACAAGGTTCCGTCAGGCGCAATTAGAGGCGTGTTTTCTTCTGCAGTAGAATTGACAGATGCAGGTAGTTTTTCAGGCTTCTCGAAGAGCAGCGTTTGGGCTGGCGCAACGACAGCACATGTAAAAGCGGCTACTAACAAAAAAGCCGCACGAAGCGGTGAATGACTATAAGCGGCTTGAAATGATGGGTTCAGCAATCTCATCAAAAGAATTTAATAGCCGGAGCTTTGTTTTTGCTCGTTTTTAATTTTACTGAAATCACTATTTCATGACTGCCTGAATTGTAGCTGCTGAGGTGGCCGGTAGTGATGTCATAGGAATAGGAAAGCATCATCATTTTGTTGAATTCGTAACCGAGCATAAGGATAATAGATTCCTGATTGCGGTAGTAAATGCCCGCCCAAATCGATTCGTTGTAATTTACGGTGACATTAATATCAAAAGAAATAGGGGCAGGGTACATGTATTTCACTAATGCGCCTGTTATGATAGAAAGGTCATTTTGCAGCTTGAAACGGTAGCCTCCCGTGATAAAATGGTGTGTATTGAGTTTGCCTTCGAGTGGCACATCACCGAAGTAAATCTTGTTTTGCAAAAACTGCATTCCTGAATAGCCGAAATAGAATTTCGGGGCAAAAAGCCATATCCCGGCATTCAAGTCGAGGTAAGTTCTCGAAGGGTTTTGCGAAATGAAACCGTTGTAGGTATTGTCGTTCGGGTTGGTCAAAGACAATTTGCTTTCGTCCATTTGCAGGAATGACACCCCAAAAGCAGTTCCCGCAGAAATTTGGATTTCGCTGGTGATCGGAAATTGAACGGCATCAGTAAAATAAGCGGAAATTTTTGTGAAAGGCCCGTAAGTATCCGCCAGCAGATATCCACCAATGGCTGGCTTCACGCTACGGTTGCCATACAAAAAACCCGGTTGGCTACCGCGGATAGAAGCGGGTTTGAAACCTTTTATTCCGGCTTTGTTAATGGGGCTATGGATACTGAGGTAGTAGGTTTGCGGAGCCTGGTTCATCCCTGTCCATTGGTTGCGGTAGCTCAGGGTGATGTTCATCAAATTATCGGTCCCCGTAGTGGCGGGGTTGAGCATCAGTGAGTTGTGCAGGTACTGGGTGTGCTGGCCTATCTGTTGGCCGAAAGCAAGTGCAGAAAACAAAAGGGACGATATGTATAGTAATTTTTTCATCATTTAATAATCGTAACTGCACCGGTAAAGGGGTTGTCTTCGTTTCCTAAGTCAATTACGTAATAATAGGCGCCAATAGGTAGCGGGTTACCGTTTCTGGCGGTGCCGTCCCACGGTACTTGGTATCCATCGGAAGTAAACAATAATCCGCCCCATCGGTTGTACACATCAACAGTGGAGTTGGGGTATAGATGGATATTATCAATTTCCCAAACATCATTTACCCCATCGCCATCAGGCGTAAAAGCAGTTGGGATGGTAATATCAGAGAGCAAGCGTTTGATTGTAGCAGTATCGGAAACACTGCAGCCATTGTCATCCGTTACCGTAATGTAATAAGTTCCTGCGCTGAGTCCGGTTGCAATGGGATCGGTTTGCCCATTACTCCACTCATAAGTGTAGGGCACATAACTTCCTGCAGGCACTACGGTGGCCTCGCCATTTTCCCAGAACTCTATTTCATGGATAACAGCAATGCTAATTTCAATGGGTGAAACTTCTCTAATATTTACCGAAGTAGTATCGGTGCAGCCATTAGCATCTGTGACGGTTACCGTATAAGTTCCGCTTAGAAGCCCGCTTGCAACAGTGCCTATTTGCCCGTCAGACCAAAGGTAGGTGTAAGCTGCTGTTCCTCCCGATATACTCACTGACGCACTGCCTGGCTGGCCTCCGCTGCAATTTTCGTCTATCCATCCCACGCTAAGTGACAGAATTTGCGGCTCAAGTAAATCTATATTAGTTGAAGCAACGCAGCTATTGGTATCGGTTACCGTTACGGAATATGAGCCTGCGTTCAAACCTGACATATCTTCTGTAGTTTCGCTGGTGGACCAATTATAGGTGAATCCTGCCACACCGCCTGAAACGGTGAGATCAATGCTGCCGTCTGCTACGCCATTACAAGTAATGTTGTAACCGCCAGCATAGGCATTTGCCAAAAGTGATGCAACAAGGAGAGGAGGTTCAGTTATGGTATCGGTGATATTTTGTGTGCAGCCATTAGCATCAGTTACCGTTACTGTATAAATACCTGCTCCTATACCGGAAACATCTTCAGTTGTAGCTGAATTTGACCATAAATAAGAGTAAGCGGGTGTGCCGTTGGTTATGGCGAGGTCAATGCTACCGTTCGTTGCCCCGTTGCAGGTGATGTTGTAACCGCCTGCTGCGGTTGACAAAGAAAGCGTTAAAGCCATTACTGAATCGGGTGCGATGAGGGTGTCGCTGGCTGTAGCGATGCATCCATTAGCATCTGTTATAGTTACTGTGTAAGTTCCAGCACCCAGGTTGGAGATGTCTTCGGTATTTTCACCATTTGACCAAAAATAAGTGTAGCTTGTTACCCCGCCTGACACAGTTAAATCAATGCTACCATCTGTAGCACCAATGCATGAGACGTTGTATCCGCCATTGATGGTTGGGCTGGTGCTTGATGCAGACAATGGTGTTGGTTGGATGAGCGAATCAATTCTGATAGAAACGCAGCCATTGGCATCAGTAATCGTTACGATATAAGTGCCTGTTGGTAAATTGGTGATGTCTTCAGTGGTATCTGAATTCGACCATTGATAGTTGAAAGGTGAAGTCCCTCCGCTTACTGTTAAATCAATGCTGCCATCTGCCGAATCATAGCAACTGATGTTGTAGCCGCCATTGAAAGTAAATGAATTGAGCAAAAGTGTCATTACACCGGGTTCGGTCAGTATAATGCTTTGAATGGCAGTACACCCGTTGGCATCTGTAGTCGTTACAGAATAAGTTCCATCTCCCAGCCCTGTTGCTGTTGAATCGGTTTGGTTGCCGGTAGTGGCATCCCATTGATAAGAATAAGGAGTTGTTCCTCCTGTAGAAATAGCTGATGCTAAGCCGTCATTTGCACCATTGCAGGTAATATTATACCCCCCAGTTACTGTGGGACTTGATATTGTAGTGGAAAGCGACACTGGTTGGGTTATTGTTACATTTGAAACAGAAGTGCATCCATTGACATCGGTTACCGTTACAGTATAAGTTCCCGAAATAAGACCTGTAGCTGTTGAGTCGGTTTGCCCAGCTGTATTTATGTCCCATTGAAAGGAATACGGGCTTGTTCCGCCTGATGGAATGGCCGATGCTGAGCCGTCATTTGCACCATTGCAGGTTATACTGTCCGATGAAACAGCAGTTGATGTCAATAATGGCGGTTCGGTCAGCGTAATGTTTGTTGAGTCCTGGCATCCGTTGGCATCCGTTACGGTGACGGAATGCGCCCCTGCCCCAACTCCTGATAGGTCTTCAGTCGTGGCTGAATTTGACCACAAATAACTGTACGTGGTTGTCCCCCCGGAAACGGTCAAATCTATACTGCCATCGTTTGATGCATTGCATGTAATGTTATATCCACCTGCTACAGTTGGACTTGTAGCATTCACAGACATAGCCAGTGGTTCTGTCAATGTTACACTTGCCGTTGTTGTGCAGCTATTAGCATCGGTTATCGTTACTGAGTATGTTCCCGCATCAAGCCCTGTTGCTGTGGAATCAGTTTGGCTCCCCGTGCCGGCATCCCATAAATAAGTATAGGGTGAGGTGCCGCCTGAAGGAGTTGTGATAGCCTGTCCGTCTGCTGTGCCATTGCAGGTGATATTGTACCCACCAGCAACTGTTGGACTACTTGCTAATGAAGTTAGTGGATTAGGTTCGGTAAGTGTTATAGTGGTATCTTGTGTACATGCATTAGCATCTGTTATGGTTACCGAATAAGCCCCTGCTCCCAGTCCTGTGGCAGTGGAATCAGTTTGGTTGCCTGTGCTGGCATCCCATAAATAAGTATAAGGTGTTGTTCCTCCTGAAGGGGTTATTGCTGTCTGTCCATCATTTGCACCAAAGCAAGTAACATTATACCCACCTGCAAAGGTTGGTGAAGATAGTGTTGACAACATAGCAGGAGATTCGGTTAATGTAATGGATGATGTGGAAGTGCAACCGTTCGCATCAGTAACTGTAACAGTATATGTCCCGGCAGCTAGGGTTGATATGTCCTCCGTGCCCATGCTATTTGACCAGTTGTAGGTATAAGCAGTGGTGCCTCCCGAAACAGTCAAATCAATGCTGCCATCATTACCTCCGTTGCACGAAACATTATACCCCCCAACTACGGTTGGGCTGGTGACGGATGAGCTGAGCACTGTGGGTTCGGTTAAAGTTGCAGAAGTGGTATCGGTACATCCGTTGGCATCGGTAACAGTCACGCTGTAATTTCCTGCTCCTATTCCTGATAGGTTTTGAGTTGTGGCAGTGTTAGACCATAAATAAGTATATGCGGTTAATCCTCCCGATACGGTCAGGTTAATGCTGCCGTCCGTTGCTCCGTTGCAGGTAATGTTGTACCCGCCAGAAACAGTTGGGCTGTTGGCAAATGCAGAAGGTGCATCATAAACTGTCACTGTTTGAGAAGTGCTGTCGATACAACTGTTCCCATCAGTGAATACATAAGTGATAATGTGGTTTCCTGCGCCCGCTATAGCAGGGTCAAAATTATTTCCTGAAATACCTGTTCCGCTGAATGTTCCTCCGGCAGGCGTTCCGCTGAGTGAAGCGACCGCATTGTTCATACAGTAACTTGCTGAAAGCCCTGTAAAACCAACAACAGGCATCGTATCGACAGTTACCGATTGGAGTTGATTGTCCGAACACCCATTTCCATCGGTGTAAGTATAAGTGATGTTGTGCGTGCCTGTTCCCGCAATAGAAGGATAAAAGATCGTATCGCTTATTCCCGATCCGCTGAAAGCTCCGCCTGATGGTGAGCCGGAAAGAGCAGCAGAAGAGGCACTTAAGCAGTAATTAGTTGCAAGTCCACTAAACGAGACAGTGGGCAATCCGTAAACAGCCGTGCTCATTGAGGTGTCATTTGTACAGCCGTTGCCATCGGTATAAGTGTAAGTAATGGTATGTGTGCCGGTTCCTGCAGCAGCGGGGTCGAAATTATTTCCTGAAATTCCTGTACCTGTAAATGTTCCGCCTGCCGGGAATCCCGTTAGGTTTTCCACAGGTACATCAATGCAATAACTTGCAAGTAAGTTGTAAAAAGTTACGGAAGGTAATGGTGTGATACTTACAATTTGCGTGTCCGCATTGCTACATCCGTTGCCATCAATATAAAAATACACTACCGTATCCAGCCCTACGCCTGCAGTTGATGGCGTGTAATTGCTTCCGCTGATACCCCCACCTGAGAATGTTCCTCCGGAAGGAAAACCCGTGAGCGCAATAGGAGTACTATTATCTATACAGTATTGTGAATTCAATGTCCCAAAATTAACAGCGGGCAGTCCAATGACTTCTGCCGAATCCAAATAACTGTTCGTGCAGCCGTTACCATCCGTATAAGTATAAGTGATATAATTCTGGCCAACCACTCCTTGGTAGGGAATGAAATTATTTCCTGAAATTCCGGTGCCACTAAATGAACCCCCTATTGGAGAACCGGTGAGTGTAACAGGTGTAGTTTGGCTAATGCAATATGGACCTGCCAATCCGCTGTAACTCACTGTAGGGAGCGCAAAAAACTCTACTGTCATTTCATCAAAATCAGAGCAAGTACCGTTTACCTCAGTCCATCGGAAAGTATAAAGTCCAGTTACGGTTACTGTTACTGTTGCTCCTGCGCTGTTGGCACTGGGTGAAAAAGAAGAACCGCCCGGTCCCGCCTGTTGTGTCCATGTTCCGGTTCCTACACTAGGGGTTGCTGCAAAAGGGTAATTTAAACTGCCGCAAACAGTATCGTCAACGCCAGCATTAGCAATGGGTTGCTGATAAAAATTCACAGTAATATCGTCAAAGTCGGTACACGGGCCATTAGTTTCCGTCCATCGGAAAGTATAAGTTCCATAAGCAGTAACAGTTGCGGTAGCTGTGGTGCTGTTGGCATTTGGCGAATAGGATGCGGTTCCCGGACCTGCTTGCACCGTCCATGTGCCGGTTCCCACGCTTGGAGTTGCACCAAAAACAAACGTGAAATCACATTCATTTCCACCGGTACCGGCATTAGCTAGGGGTTGGTCATAAAAGTTGACGGTAATTTCATTAAAATCAGAGCATATTCCATTCACTTCTGTCCATCTGTATACATATGTTCCGTATGCCGTTACGGTGACAGTAGCAGACGGGCTATTAGCGTTTGGAGCATAACCGGAAACCCCCGGCCCTGATTGTTGAGTCCATGTTCCTATCCCTGAACTCGGGTTGGCACTGAACACAAAAGTAAAGTCGCATTCGTTTCCTCCCGCACCCGCATCTGCAACTGGTTGCTGGTAGAAATTGACGGTAATTTCATCAAAATCAGAGCAAGAGCCATTGACTTCCGTCCATCTGAAGGTGTATGTTCCGTAAGCAGTAACGGTAGCGGTTGCTGTAGTGCTGTTAGCGTTTGGAGAATAAGAAGCCGTGCCCGGTCCGGCTTGCACTGTCCATGTGCCTGTTCCTACACTTGCGGTTGCGCCAAAAGTAAATGTGAGGTCACACTCATTCCCTCCCGAGCCGGCATTAGCGGTAGGAGTTGTGGTAAGTGTAACAACTACGGCATTGGAAAGTATGGTATTTCCGCAACAGGCTGTAACACCATAAACAGTGTAAGTTCCCGCGACTGTTGCTGTGTAGGTTTGAGCGGTGGCTCCGCCAATGTCAGAGCCATTCAATTGCCATTGATAAGAAACATAACCGGCCGTTGCAGTAAGCAATTGCGAGCCCGGAGTGCAAATCTCAACAGGCCCTCCGGGTGTAATTGTCGGGGGGTCAAAGTTGTTGGCAATATTGGTAAACCCGGTATAAGTGTCTGCACCCCTAACAATGTTTTTCCTTCCGATTGAAGAATATTGGGTGGTAACGGTTGTTCCTGTAGGTGTTAGTGGGCTGGCTCCTGTGCCGAGATTCCATGTGGCTGATAAAGGCCCTGTAAAGTTGATATTGGTATTGGTACAGCTAATATCATCCATGGTGATAGTTGGCTGCCCGCTAAGTCCAAAGCTGATGTCTGTGAGTGATGGCGCTGATCCGCCATTTTGGTGTAATGTTGAGGTTTCCCCTGCTCGGCCACCTCCACCGCTTCCACCGCTTCCACCGCTTCCACCACTTCCCCCATTTCCTCCAGCGCCTACTTCACCTCCCGTATAGGGGTTTCCTGCGCCACCACCAGCACCGGAACCGCCAGCGCCACCAGAGCCGCCACTTCCTGCTGCTCCAAGTGTTCCGGAAGAAAAGTTGCAATCATCAAAAACAGCACCTGCTCCATTATTATATAAGTAAACGGTATAAGAGGAGCCGCCTCCTCTTCCGCCAGTGCCTCCGGCTCCGCCTTCTCCACCGCCACCGCCACCACCACCACCGGAGCCGCCACCGTCAGTGCAGATGGCTGTGCCTGTATCGCCTTGGCCAGCGCCACCGCCACCGCCACCACCGGCTTTGCCGCCATTTCCATTATTACCGCTTGTACCTATACCACCAGGCACCCAAAAACCTGAAATGTGCGATCCGAAAGAACCCAGTGAGCCGCTGCCTCCGTTGGAGCCTCCTGCACCGCTACATGCGTTTCCTCCATTCCCTCCTTTACTGCAATCGTTAAATGAACCACCACCGCCACCTCCACAGGGATTGCCTCCAATGAAAGAACCACCGGTGCCTCCGTTTCCTCCCGGTCTTTCTTCCTGGCCTCCTGAGCCGCCACCGCCACCGCCACCACCGGCACGGCTGTTGGTCGGATTTCCTCCGTTGTTGCCGGGGTCACCGTTTGAGCAGCAACCACCTAAAAAACCACCGGCTCCACCGCCACCTGAGCCGCCACCACCGCCATTCCCTCCGCTGCCGCCTGCTCCTTCCCCATTTTCATTGTCATTTGCTCCGGCCCCACCGCCAGCCCCTCCGGCTCCTGAAAAACCRTTGGCACCGCTACTTCCATTAGTACCTGAAGCACTGTTTCCTGCAATAACTTGTGTTCTTGTAAAAGTATAACTGGAGCTGTTGGTAATGTGGACGCCATAGGCAGACATACCGTTGCTGGTTGCATTGGCTGTTTGAATAGTGATGTCTTGAAACCAGAAATTTGCTGCTGTATTAGCGTATATCGCTACTAAACGTTGCTGATTCGCTCCTCCTTCAGGGTTGGAGGTAGAGCGAAAAATAGTAGTAGCGCCTAAAGTGCTCGATTTCGTAGTGAATGTGGCATTGTAACCGCCTTCAATTGTCAGGTTGCTGCAAATAGTTATGGGATTGTTAATTGTGTAAGTGCCGGTTGCTACTTTAATTAAACCGCCCCCAGCTCCACAAGCAGCAGTTACAGCCGAAGTTAACTCCGTAGTATTCGTAGCAGTCCATACGCCACAGGTCTGGCTTTTAACCTGATATATAAAAAAAGAAAAGAGGATAAAAAGCGAGTAAAAATTTTTCCTCATCAAAACTGATTGGTTAGTATAGCGTATAAAAGTATGAAAAAAATAACTTATGCTACAAATATTTTCTTATGATATTATTATTGACGTATGAAATATAAATAGGTTGGGTAGTGTGGCCGTATTTTGGGTCAGCAAACCCAATGGAAGCTTTCTATTTGCTGATTTCGTTCAAATCTTGTAATTTTGAAGCTGAAAAAACAAACTTAAAATCATGGAAATTGCAACAATGAAATACCCCGAAACTAAAAACTATATAGCCGGAAAATTCACTGCTAACGGACAAAAAACAATGGAAGTTCATAGCCCATTGGATGGCTCAGTGCTTTCCACTGTCCCGCTTTCTTCTGCCAGTGATTTGGATGCTGCTGTAAAAGTAGCCAAAGCAGCTTTTTCAGAATGGTCAGCCACGCCTGTCAAAGAGCGTGTGCAGG
The DNA here is from genome assembly GCA_002746335.1 of Flavobacteriales bacterium. Classification (GTDB taxonomy): domain Bacteria; phylum Bacteroidota; class Bacteroidia; order Flavobacteriales_H. The sequence goes on from NVWW01000031.1 coordinate 27,257, forward strand.
TTTTTTTTCGGTATAAAGCACTACTTGAAAAAAACTTGAAAGAATTGGCTGAACTTGTTCATCTCGAAAACGGCAAGACTATGAGTGAAGCCTCAGCAGAAGTAGAAAAAAGTATAGAACTTACCGAGTTCGCCTGTTCCATGCCGCAGCTCATTGGGGGTGAAATCCTGGAAGTGAGTAGGGGCGTGGAATGCCGCATCGAGAAGAAGCCGCTGGGGGTTGTTGCCTCCATTGCCCCCTTCAATTTTCCGCACATGGTGCCGCACTGGACGTTGCCTAATGCCATTGCTTTGGGAAACTGCATGATTTTAAAGCCCTCGGAAGTGGTTCCCATCAGCGCCAACCGCATTGCAGAAATGCTAAAAGAAGCAGGTTTGCCTGATGGCGTTTTCAACGTTGTAAATGGCGACAGGGAAATAGTAGAAGCTATCTGCGATCATCCCGGTATTGAAGCGGTTTCATTTGTCGGCTCCACCAAAGTGGCCAAAATTGTCTACCAAAGAGCGACTTCCACTCTGAAAAGGTGTGTTGCGCTCGGAGGCGCGAAAAATCACCTTTTAGTGCTTCCCGATGCGCATGTTGAAATGACTGCATCCAATGTAGTTGCTTCCATGAGCGGTTGCGCGGGGCAGCGCTGTATGGCAGCAGCACAAATGATAGGCGTTGGCGGAGTTGACCACATTATTGAAAAAATGTGTGAAGATGCCGGAAAACTCGTTCCGGGTGAGAATCTCGGACCGGTGATTTCTGAAGTCGCTAAAGATCGGATTGAAGGATACATTACAGAAGCTGAGGAAGCCGGAGCAAAGATTTTGGTTGATGGTAGAAACGCAGCCGTTCCCGGCAAGGAAGGTGGCTGGTACGTTGGCCCTACCATTATAGATTACGTTACACTAGATATGCGTATCGCGCAAGAAGAAGTCTTTGGGCCTGTAATATCCATTGTCCGCGCCAAAGATTTGGATGAGGCCATTTCGATTGAAAACAAAAACCCTTATGGCAATGCCGCAGCAGTGTTCACCCAAAGTGGTGGGTTAGCAAGACAAGTGATGGAAAAAGCAAGCGCAGGCATGATTGGCGTGAACATTGGTGTTCCCGTGCCCCGTGAGCCATTTTCTTTTGGTGGATGGAACGATAGTAAATTCGGAGTTTGTGATATTACCGGGAAAAGTTCTATCGAATTTTGGACACAAAACAAAAAGACTACCACTAAGTGGAGCTCCGAAGCGCGGACAAATTGGATGAGTTAATTAGGAGAAATGCGAGAGCGGTCGAACGGGGCATGTAGTAGGGGTTCGAATCCCTCTCTCTTTATTCGTTGAAAAATAGAATTATTTCCCCAAAATCTGAAACTCTGTTCTGCGGTTTGATTGTCTGCCGTCTTCGGTTTCGTTGCTCGCTATAGGTTTCGTTTCGCCATGGCCGATGTAGGTGAGCCGCTCTTCGCTTATTCCTTTAGTAATAAGAAAATCCACCACGGCTTTAGCGCGATTTTCAGAAAGTTTTAGGTTGAAGCTATTCGAGCTCTTGTTATCGGTGTGCCCTGAAATTTCCACTTTGATGGTCGGGTTTTCTTGCATGATATTATGAATGCTTTCCAATTCGTGTTGTGATTCAGACGTGAGTTCGTAGTTGCCAAATTCAAAGAAAATGTTGTTTAGTACTACACTTTTACCGATTTCAATTTTTTCAAGCATAATGTTTTTCTCACGCTCTTCGAACTGTGCTTTTGCATCAAGTCGAATGTTTTCCGAATAGAATAGGTACCCTTCGGCAGTTACCAAAATGCCGTAATTTTTGCCCGCAGGAAGGGTAACCAGGTATTTTCCGGTAGCGCTGTTGGAATAGAATTCGGTAATCACTTTGTCTTTGGCATTGTCAACAATTTCGATTTTTGCTGCCATTGGCACGTTGGGGTTTTCATCGTTTGTGATGATGCCTTTGAGCAAAACCAAGTGGGGCTGGTCTTTCTTTTTCAATATTTGCCTGCCCGATTTTTCTTCCAAAAGTGAACGGGCGTGTGTGTTAGATGCGTTTAGAGCCATCTTAACTACCTGGTATTGAGGTGACAGGTCGCGCGGGTGGATCACATTGTTTTTGCTGTTGATTTCTGAAATCCGCTGGGTAGATGTCAGTAATGCATCAAGCGACATAACTTTGGAAGCAATAGTATTAGAGATTTGACGGATTTGTTCAAAGCCGATTTGTTTCGACTCTTTTTTTGAAAGTTTACTGCTTTCTGTTTCGAGCGATTCAATGCTTTTTTGCAGAGCAGTCATTTCTTTTTTTATCATCAGCAGTTCATCTTGTTTATTCAGTACCCGTTGTTCCAAACTGTCAATATACCGAATTTTATCGGCATCCTCCATCTGGTCGTTCATCATAAAAAACACAATATCTGAGGATTCCTCTAATGTGTTTTTAAGGTCGAACAACTTTTTTTCGCGGTTTATCATTTCGTTGCCGAAACTTTCTATTATCTTATTAGTAAGTGTTTTGGCTTTTTCCAGCTCACTGCTGATTTTTTTGTAATTTTTGGTAGGTGGCCCCTTAACAGTCATCAGGTCAACGGTTTTCTTCTTCAATACCGCTTCCAGTGAATCAACATTGGTAGAAATGGATGCGTATAAACTGTGCATTTTATGGATTTGCTGGCTTTCTTCAAATTCGTGCGTTCCCGGCAAGATGGCCGATTTTTCGTGATAAGCGGCATACATGTCGAGTGAATCGAGGTGGACAGAAAGCTCGCTCATTTCTCTTTTGATGTCTGACAATTCCCGCTTTTTGCTCACCAGATTTGATTCTGCAATTGCTACATTTTTCAAGTTTTGCTTTTCATCTATTTCTGAGACTAACAAGATGCCGCTCAACCCCGTTGCTTGGTCGAGTGCGGAGTTGAGGTTGGTGATTTTATGCTGTACAGAATCGTAGTATTGCTGTATTTTCTGGCTTTGCTCCGAATGGTCAACCCACTCTTCTTCGTATTGAACCAAATAAATGTCTTTTCGTCCCATGCCGCCTGGCTGCACCGAAGTATAGTACCCGTGTTGTCCATTGGCCGAGAGTACGAAAAATATATCATTGAGGGGGGTGTTGAGTGGAAAGCCCAAGTTTTCAGGCTTTGACCACGATTTGCTTTCGGCATTGTATTCGCTTTTGAAGATGTCGTATCCGCCAATGCCTTGGTGGCCTTCTGAGCTGAAATACAGGGTTTTGCCATCGGGATGCATGTAAATGCCATCTTCATTGTATTTAGTGTTGATTGTAGGCCCGAGGTTTTCGGGGTCGTCCCACTGACCTTTTTTATCCTTTTTTGCCCAATAAATATCTTTTTTACCTTTTCCTCCAGGCATATCGCTTACGAAAATAATTGTGTTCCCATCGTAAGTGTAGCAAGCCGATGGTTCGTTGTGTTTGGAATTGATGTTATTGTTGAGTTTTTTTGGTTTGCTCCATGTGTTGCCTTCAAGCACACATTCGTAAACGTTGCCGTTGTTGTTGTCATCTTTGAAAACGAACATGCGCTGCCCATCAGGAGAAAGACCTACAGTGGCATCGTTAGTGTTGGTGTTTACGGGTTGCCCGATGTTTTTAGCTTCTGTCCATCCTTCTCCGTTTTTTTCACTGTAGTAAATATCTTCGAAATAAAAATCGGTTCCCGGTAGCAGGTTACCGCCAGTAGTTCCGGCCCTTCTGGAAGTGAAGAGCATGATGCTTTCATCGGCAGAAATCAGCGGACAGTAGTCGTCTTGCTCGGAGTTGATTTTTTCGCCCATGTTGATGATTTTGATCTCCACAGGTTTTTTCTCTAACTCCTTTCCGTAATTGCATTCATTAATTTTTTTAAGCACAAATTGCCTGTTTTCTTCATAATCTTTCATTTGAGAGCCGTACATTTCGAGTTGGTTGAGGTTTTTATTGTACTGGTAAATCGCGCGGTCCCACTCGTAATTTTGCTGATATGCCTTCCCGAGAAAAAAAATCAAATCAGGATCAGTTGTTGTAGCTAATTCAATTGCACGTCCTAAATAAGTAATGGCAAAAATGGGCTTTGACATATTGAGGTAACAAATCCCGATACTCCTGTTGAGTTTGGCATTATTGGCATTAAATTCATTTGCTTTGATGTAATGGCTAAGGGCCATCGTGTAAACTCTATTTTTGTAATATTCATCTCCCTTCAAAATTTCCTGCACTGCTTGCTGCATGCCTTTTTTGTCAAGAAAGTTTTTGGTGGTAAACTCTACATTATACACACTGATTTGAGCATTGGCAGCTATGCAGAAAAACAAAATTACCGGTAGGATTTTGACTCTCATTAAACTTTCAGTCTGTGATTGCTCGAATTTTGTGCAAAATAATGATATTTGTTTTTTAAAATCTAATAAATATGGAAATAGGAGCAACTGTTGTCTCAGAAAAAGAGCAAATCCTGCAAAACAATTTAAATCACACGCTTTTCTCATGGTCAAAGCAAGGTGGGCTGAACCCCATTAATGTTGAGCGTGCTGAAGGTGTTTATTTATATGACAGGAGTGGCAAACGTTATATTGATTTTTCATCGCAACTCATGAGCGTAAACATTGGGCATGGTCATCCAAAAGTGAAAGAGGCCGTGCTGAAACAGATGGATGAGGTAAGCTATGTTTTCCCGGGCATGGCCACAAAAGTGCGGGGCAATTTGGGCAAAAAGCTTGCAGAAATTACTCCGGGAAATCTGAACCGGACTTTTTTCACTTTAGGAGGAGCTGAAGCAATCGAAAACGCCATCAAACTCGCAAGAGTTTATACAGGAAGGCACAAAATTATTGCTCAATATCGTTCTTATCACGGGGCAACGATGGCTGCTATTACTGCCGGAGGAGACCCTCGTAAGTTTGCGGTTGACAGTCAGCAACTGCCTAACATCATTCATGTAGAAAATCCTTATTTCTACCGATGCCCTTGGGATACTGATTCACCTGAAAAATGCGGTGAGATGGCCGCCCGAAATCTTGAACAAGTTATTCAATACGAAAATCCGGATAGCATTGCTGCCATTATTTTAGAAGGTGAAAATGGCTCGTCAGGCTGCATTAAATATCCTCTCGGCTACTGGAAAAAAGTAACTGAAATTGCAAGAAAATACGGCATCCTCACTATTGATGATGAAGTAATGAGCGGATTTGGTCGTACTGGAAAAATGTTTGCTGTTGAACACCATGACGCTGAGCCGGATATGATGTGTGTGGCAAAAGGGTTGACTTCAAGCTACCTTCCTCTTGGTGGATTGATTGTGACTGAAAAAATTGCCAAAGCATTTGATGATAAACCCCTACCGTTGGGATTAACCTATTCTGCCCATCCTGTTTCTTGTGCTGCAGCTTTAGCAACTATTCAAGTTTATGAAGACGAAAACTTGGTTGAAAATGCGGCTAATATGGGCGAATACATGATTCAAAGGATTGAAGAATTAAAGCAAAAACATCCTTCCATCGGTGATTTTCGTTGTACTGGGTTGCTCGGCTGTATTGAATTGGTGAAAAACCGCGAAACAAAAGAGCCGGTTACCCCTTGGAACGCAAAACCTGAAGCAATGGAAGTGTCAAACAAAATGGCAGCAAAAATTCGTGAATTGGGGATGTTCACCTTTGTGCGATGGAACTGGATTTTCACTTGCCCACCTTTGTGCATTACCAAAGAACAAATTGACGAAGGACTGGAAATTATTTCGCAAGCCATTGCCATTGCAGATGAGTATTATGAAGGGTAAAGAATAATGAGCAGACGACTCGTTTATTTCGTTCTCATATTTCTGTTACTGTGTCATTTTCCTTTTTTAACAGCCGATCCTGATTCAATTGTTGACTGGGCAACCCGTGGCCCCTGGACTGATGAAGGCTGTTATGCGGCCCAATTGAGAAATTACCTGCATCAAGGCATTTTTAACGTAGAAGAAAACGTTACTTTCGTTAAAGGACCGTTATTCAATGTTATTCAGCTTCCGTTTTTTTGGTTATTCGGTCCGAAATTGGTTGTCGCCCGACTAATCGTTTTGTTGTTTGCCTTCTTTGTGCTTTTTCTTTTTTCCCGATTAATAGGCCTTGAATTATTTACTTTTTTGTTATTGGTAACAACACTTACTCAATTCCAACTTTTTCATTTTACTCATTATGCCCTTCCTGAAATGATTTGCATTGGGTTCATCCTGCTGGCATTATATGGTTTTATCAGAGCGCATGAACAGAAGTTTGGAAAACGATGGCTTTTCCTTGCAGCACTTTTCATTTTTTTGAGTTACAGCGTAAAGATTCAGTACGTATATGCGGCTGCGATTTTGCCCGTTTGCTTGTTTTTGTTTTCAATGAAAAATTCCTTTGAACAAAGAAAACTTAAGAAAAAAAACTGGCTGCCTTTTACTTACGGAACGGTATTCACAATACTATTTCTGGCTATTTATTTTCTCGCCTGGTATTGGCCTAATGCCGATTTTTATGATTATGTAATGGGAAATGAAACCGGTAAAAGATTCCCTTCTTCTGACTTGCTTTGGAAAACACTTCATTTCAACTGGACGAAATTTTTGTGGGTTGAAGAACTATGGATTCATATTACGGCATTCGTTTTTGCATTGCCGGTGTGCTTTGTTTTTATGCGAAAGCAGAAAAATTCACTGACACCACTTTTTGTTTTTTCACTTATTTGGCTCATTGTTGAATTGCACAAAATTCCCATGACTTATCTGCCCAAGCGATACATCCTCAGCTTAATTTTTGTAATGGGGATTTTGATTTCTTTGGGGTTATGCCTTTTAATAAAGAGCAAAGGCAAACTAAAATACGGAATAATAGGAGTTGCCCTTCTCATAGGACTTTACAATACGAAAGTCAATGCCAAGGCCTTTTTACGCAAGTCTTATGATTTGAAAGCTATAAACGATTATTTGGCGAATTGTGAATTTGATGAACGATTGGTCATTGGTACTTGGTCGTCATCGTGTTCGTGGAATTCCAACGTGAGAACCATCCCTGTTTTTTATGAATATTTAAATGACATAGAACCCATCAAAACCTTTAAGCCAAGGTTAGTGGTGACTGAAACAGGAAATACTGATTTATTCACTACTCAAAACATTAATTTGGAAGAATTATCCGATTCATCAAGAAGTTTTAATGTGTGGAAATATGAATTGATATTTTGGTGGATGAATCAGGAGAAAATGAATTGAATTTAATGAATTCAAGAATGCAATTACAAAAACCCAAATACAAATATCAAAATGCTTCCATCACGCTGAAAGAAGGATTGGAAGAATACCAGAGTATGCATTCGGGATTATTGCAGGAAGAAGAAATGAAAGGAGATGCGGCTGAATTTTTTCACTCGCATGACATTTGCCACGTAGTTTTTGGATGTGATACTACACTTGGCAATGAAGCAATGGTGGAGACTTGGTCATATTTTGGAACTACCGTTAAATTGAAAGAACTGATGGTTTATATAGATACGAAAGAACACAAAGAAATCATGCGAAAAGTGGGAATTACAGGTACGATTTGGACGTTCATCAAGGCATTTCCAAACATCATTAAAGTAATTGCAAGAACCCGAAAAATGAAGAAGAAATGGCCGTGGAGTGATAATGAACACTACCTCAATGTTTCCTTGAAAGAAATTAGGGATGACTTCAACATTAAAACTATCTGAAAAATAAAAATAATCGGATTACTTACTTTTACCCGGTTAATCAGAAATCAGTTTTTAATGAGCTCAGTTAATAGCACGGAAATTGTAGAACTTCACGAAGACGTTTCCAACTCTCCGCTGTACAGCGAAGACCTTGCTCCTGTTCCCAAAGAAAAACGCACATGGACAATGTGGAATCTTGCTGCCATTTGGGTGGGAATGGCCGTGTGCATCCCAACTTACATTCTCGCTTCTTACATGATAAAGTCCGGGTTGAGTTGGTCTTCAGCGCTTATCATCATCGCGTTGGCCAATCTTATCATCACCGTGCCGATGGTGCTCAACGGCCATGCGGGAGTGAAATACGGTATTCCATTCCCGGTCCTCGGAAGGGCAAGTTTCGGCACAAACGGCATTCATATTGCCAGCATTGTACGAGGCATTGTCGCTTGTGGGTGGTTTGGCGTGCAAACATGGATTGGCGGGCTTGCCTTTTATGCTATTTGGAATGTTATTACTTCAGGCGAATCTTCAACCGGGCTAGATGTCGGTAAGTTTGTTTGTTTCGGGTTGTTTTGGCTGGTAAATGTCTTTTTTATTTGGAATGGAACAGAAAGCATCCGCAAGCTCGAAGATTTCGCTGCGCCTATTTTAGTTTTGATGGGCATTCTGCTCATCGTATGGGGTGCCAGCAAAGCGGGCGGTTTCGGTATTGTGCTTGACCAAAGCCGTCAGTTGGAAAAACCTGTTGCAACATTGGTTTACGAAAAAGAAACCGACAATTTCCAATTGCAAATCAACCCGATATTAGATATAAACGGAAACATCAAAGCTGACCACTACCATTTAATTTTTGATGAAAAAAGCGGCAATACGCAGGAGCAATGGACGCAAATTGTAGACAAAAGCAAATCGCCCATCATTGTGAATAATTTCCCCGAAGAAATAGATAAGGAATCCATTCTCTCAGGAGAAAAAGGAATTTTGCTTGAACTGCGATTGGACAATGAATCTGGGAATGTTTTCTCAAGCCAAAAAGAAATCAAATTAACTAAAACAACAGAATCCAATTTTGGAGGCCACCTTTGGAATTACATCTTGTGGCTCACAGCAATGGTAGGGTTTTGGGCCACGATGTCACTGAGCATTGCCGATATCACACGCTATGCTTCCACACAAAAAGCACAGTTGGCAGGGCAGTTCATTGGCTTGCCCGGAACGATGATTTTGTATTCATTCGTGGGGATTTTTGTTACTTGCGCGGCTGTCATCAACTTCAAAGATGTGCTGATTGCTGATGATGCTCCGTGGGATCCGGTAACACTGCTTTCACGGTTTGAAAGTCCGACCGTGGTCATCATTTCTCAAATCTTCATGCTGATAGCTACGCTTTCCACCAATATTGCCGCAAACGTGATTGCCCCGGCTAATGCTTTTTCTAACCTTTTTCCGAAAAAACTGAGCTTTCGTGGAGGAGGAATTGTTACCGCCATTATAGGAATTATTATTTGCCCATGGTGGATACTCGATGAAATTCAGGGTTTGTTAATCTTTGTGAGTGGGCTGCTTGGTCCGGTACTCGGTGTTTTGCTGGCAGATTACTTCGTGATTAGAAAGAAAACGCTAAAGCTGGCTGAATTGTATAAAACAAACGGTTCTTATGCATATGGAGGAAGCGGTTTCAATTCAGCGGCTATGATAGCACTTGGAGTAGGAGTTGTAATAGGAATAATAGGCATGTGGGTCCCTGCTCTTGGGTTTTTGTACAAGCTGTCTTGGTTTACGGGCTTTACTGTTTCTTTTTTCCTCTACTGGGTTTTGATGAAGGGCAAATCTGAGTAATTACATGCTCACCACATACATCATCCTTGCCCTTTATTTCGGGATTCTCTTCTTGATTGGTTTTCTCGCTTCAAAAAAAATAAGCGGGGCAAAAGATTACTTTGTTGGCGGGAAAAAACTGGGCTATTGGGTGGTTGCTTTTTCTTCCCGTGCCACAGGCGAATCGGCTTGGCTTTTATTGGGATTGACAGGCATGGGTGCGATGATTGGTGCACAAGCATTTTGGGTGGTGTTGGGTGAAGTTTTGGGAGTGGCCGTAGCGTGGTTGTTTATGGCGAAAAAATTCAAAAAACTCACTGACAAATACGATTCCATCACTGTTCCCGATTACTTGGCGAGTCGCTTCAAAACAACGTCTCACACTTTGCGAGTTATTTCCGCTACAGCGCTTTCCATTTTCGTTACCATTTATGTGAGCGCACAAATTGATGCTACCGGCAAAGCATTCGTATCATTCCTTCAGTGGGATTATTTTCATGGTGCGATTGTGGGTTTTTTGATTGTGGCAGTTTACATCACATCTGGTGGCTTTGTAGCTGTGGCTTGGTCGGATTTGTTTCAGGGGTTAATTATGCTTTTAGGGTTGCTTTTTCTCCCAATTGCCGCTTATTTTTCCATCGAAAACAAGGGCGAAATTGTAAGCAGTTTAGCACAAATTGATCCAGCACTACTGAATATTTGGGGAGATGGCGGCTTCAGTTTGCTGAACTTATTAGCGTGCATAGGGCTTGCAATGATTGGCATCGGCTTCATGGGCTCGCCACAGGTTTTTGTGCGGTTCATGTCCATCAGCAACGAAGATGAAATTAACAAAGGGCGATGGGTAGCAATTATTTACACTTTTTTGGTAACCACCGCAGCTGTTGTAGTTGGCATGTTGGGACGGTATATGTTTACTGAAGCTGGGCAAAATGTGGAAGAAATCCTCGGCAGAAATGCAGAAGAAGTATTGCCGGTAATGGTGGAAAACATCTTGCCACTGACGATTGCCGGGCTTTATATTGCAGCGGTTTTATCAGCGATTATGAGTACCATTGACTCACTACTCGTAGTTGCATCCAGTGCAGTAACCCGCGATTTTTACCAGCAAATTTTCAACCCGCARATAAAAGAAGAGAACATGGCAAAAATATCACGGATAGTGACATTGGTGCTTGCGTTATTTGCTTTGGGAATTGCGCTTTCGGTTGCAAAAATTTCCCCGACAAGAGACATTTTTTGGTTCGTGATTTTTGGCTGGAGTGGTATTGCAGCAACCTTTTGYCCGGTCATTATTCTWTCRCTATTCTGGAAAAATTACACAGAACGYGGWGCAATTGCTTCCATGATTACGGGGTTTTTGTGTGTACCTTTGTTTAAATTTGCAATTCCTGAAATTGCAGGTGTTGGTAGATATTTTGAAAAACTTGGAGAATTGCCGCCTTCTTTTTTCATCGCTTTGCTGGCTGGATTTATTATCAGTAAGCTAAAACCCAMTCCAGAATTGGGCAAAGAACTTGATTTTTTAAAATAATTTTTTACTTTAGAAAATTCAAAAGGTTTGAATGATGTCAATTTTGATTAAAAACGGAAGAATCGTTACTGCAGCAGAAGATTACATAGCTGATATTTTCGTGGAGGGCGAAACCATTTCAGCTATCGGAAAAGACTTGCAGGTTGATACCAGCGAAACTATTGACGCAAGCGGAAAGCTTGTATTTCCCGGAGGAATAGATCCRCACGTWCATTTGGAYATGCCATTTATGGGCACCCATTCCAGCGACAATTACGAAACGGGAACAGGAGCTGCATTGCATGGAGGTACAACCATGGTGATTGATTTCATTTTGCAAACGCAAGGGGATACGTTRTATAATGCACTTGGTGAGTGGACACGGAAAGCCGAAGGCAATGCTGTGGGTGACTACTCACAGCACATGGCTGTTACCGATTACAACGAAAATACGTCCAAAGAAGTGGTTGATATGATCGAAAAAGAGGGCATTACTTCTTTTAAAACTTTTATGGCCTATAAGGGTGCGCTGATGATTGATGATGGGCAGCTCACCAACCTAATGAAGCAGGTGAAACCATTGGGTGGGCTGGTTACTGCACACGCTACCAATGGCGATATGATTGATATGTTGATTGCCAAACATCGTGCTGAAGGCAAGCTCTCACCGCTTTACCATTATTTATCCCAGCCCGAAATCACCGAGGCAGAAGCGAGCGGACGTTTTGCTGACATGAGTTATTACACAGGCTGCCCGGCTTACATCGTGCACATGACCTGTGAAGGTGCGCTAAACGAAATTCGCAACGCGACAAGGCGTAACCAAAAAATGTTCGTTGAGACCTGCATCCAGTACCTTATTATAGACGCTTCGCTTTACGAACAGGAAGACGGGCATAAATGGGTAATGAGTCCACCTTTGCGGGAAAAGAAAGACCAAATTGCTTTATGGGCTGGAATTAATCAAGGTTTAGTACAGGTGGTTGGAACCGACCACTGCCCATTCAAATGGGAGCAGAAAATGATGGGCAAGGATGATTTTTCGAAGATTCCGAATGGGCATCCCGCTATTGAACACCGTATGGAGCTGCTGTTTTCTGAAGGCGTTAAAACGGGCAAGATTTCGCTGAATAAGTATGTGGAAGTGACATCCACCAATGCGGCAAAGATTTTCGGGATGTACCCGCGGAAAGGTTGTTTGGCGATTGGCTCGGACGCAGACATTGTGATTTTTGACCCCGATGAGCAGCATAACCTTTCTGTGAACAGCCACCACATGAATGTGGATTATTCGGGTTACGAGGGCTGGGAAGTAACAGGAAAAACAAAGACAGTTCTTTTGAGGGGAAAAGTAGCGGTAGATAATGGAGACTTGAAAGTAGAGAAAGGATATGGGCAATTTATTAAAAGAGGGAAAACTTCGATAGTAATATGAAAATAGAAGGCGAATAACGCTGATTTTCGTCAATAAAAATAATAACTACTGATTACGAATGTGCACGAATTACAAATACCCATTGTTCGGGATAGTCCGAAAAACGAGAAGGCATTGCGGGTGGCCATTCGTAATTGGAAAAAATTCGTAATTCGTAGTAAATCAACAAACTAAAACCATAGAACTATGCCTAGAGTAGTAAAATCAGGATTGATACAGCTTTCGCTTCC
>NVWW01000032.1 GCA_002746335.1 Flavobacteriales bacterium
CTGATAAGGAAGATTAACATCCAAAAAAACAGCATACCTACCTTCAACAAACCGTTCTTTTTCAAGCTTCACTTTACAGTAATGATCATAATCGACCAAGTTTATAGGAACAACTTTGACAGCATGAAGATCTCGCTTGCTTAGTACAGACCCAGCAGCAAACACTGTCTCAAATGGCTTAACAAGCTTTAGTTTCCTATAAACTATGCCTTTTAACTTATAGAACACCTTTTCAATCAATAGGAATGGGGTTAAAAGCGATAAGAATCTTTCCCTCCATTTCTTTATTCGAAGCAAAGGAGCTGCCCCCCAAGCGAAAAACAACATTTTACAGTTATACTTACTCAATAGCCGAAAAAATTCAGCCACATATCCATCATAATTAATCAGCATTATGTAAAGGGCCTCACTATTTTCAGGAGTTTTCAACATAGCTTCAACTTCACTATATGTTTTGAACGAACGGGAATAATAAGTAGTTTTATGACCAACCTCATCGAACTCTCCTCGCAACAAAGGAATAACATCCCAAAACTCGACGTTTACACCTTTTGATATTAAGAAATCGATATACCAATCTCGAGACACTTTATCGGTCAAATGCATATATGAAACATAGATAACTTTTTTATTCATAAAAACCTTCTACAACAAGTACATTTCAATAAACTTTTCGCCACGTTAGACAACATGTTTTACTAATCCTTTTAGAAAGTTCAATCCTCTTAGAATATCAGATTTTTCTATACCAAACTGATTTGGTCTCAACCAAATATAAAGCATCACACCAAGTAAATATAACAACGCAGAAGCACCCAGCAACACAATTAAATGCGCGTCAGAAATGAGAGTATTAACCACCTTCTGAACAATTATACTCATCACAATCAACACAATTAAACCCTCTATTTGATACCACCAATCAAATTTCCAGCCGTGAAAACGCGCGAGCATAAACCCTTGCAAATTCACCAGTAAAATATTCATTCCCACCATTTTTAATGCTAATCCTAAAGCACCTAAACCAAGCCCAGAAACAAGCCATATATCTGCTGGAACCAAAACCATATAAGTAACAGGCATACTAAGAAGCATCCCTAAAATTGATAAGTACATATAAGGAGATGTCCGTTCACAAGCCATAAACATTGTTCCATTGATTTGTCCCATCGATTGATGAACAGGATAAAGGAACATGACTGCAAGCACTGGCCATGCATTTTTATAAGCCTCTCCCAACAATAATACCGTCAATTGCTCAGACCATGGAATTAAAAAGCACGCAACAACAGCCCCAACCATAAGCAAAGAGCGGCTAACCTTGTGGTATAATCTATTGACCCTGTCATGGTTACCTTGCTTATACGCCTCTGCAATTTCTTTCCATAAGATACTTAAAATGGCCACCGTTGCCAACAAGCTTACTGCTGCAAATTGTGCCGATATTTGATAAAAACCTTGTTGTTCAGAGCCGCCAAAACGCTGCAACAGCCAGCGATCCAAAAATTCATATAAAAACGAAACTACCGCCACAACAATAAGTGGCCGACAAAACACCCAATAATCTTCTAATGTTCTTTTTAAACAAAACACCTCTGTAGCTTCCTTAGGGTGTTTTTTTAACACCCACCAAGAAAAAGATGTCGCAGCAAGGTATTCGAACATTAAAGTCAGTAAAACTACATGAACGGTTAACCAGTTACCCCAAAGCAATAAAAGAACAATAAGAAAGTGAGTCGTGACAACGGCTAATCCTGTCATTTGAACCAACACTGTTTTTCTCACTGCTTCGCAAATTTGAACCACCGTTGACCAAATTTGCTGCTGCATAAAAGAAGCCATAAATGCCAAGAGTATGACCTCTCTTGTATGACCCAGCCAAACTTTCTCAATAATGCTATCGGGCAAAAGTATCCAAATAACAAATAAAATTACAACAAACTGTAAGAGTAGCCATAAAAAATAAACAAAATAGAATGATTTAGAGCGCACAGACTGAGCAATAAATGTATAAAAGGCTTGAGATGTTCCCATATCCAATAAGGCTCGAATAGCAGTAAAGCTACCCAATAGAAAAAACAAATCCCCATAACCCATGGGGCTAAGACCACGAGCAATCAGAATAGCTGTTAAAAAACTAATCCCAGCCCGCCCGACGTTAGCCCCTAGAGAAACAAGAAACCGTAGCTTCACCGAACTTAAATTCATTGTGAGTTATCCCCCCCCTTTTTTTTTGGGTGCTTCGCTCTAGCAAAATGTGGTGGCACAAAAGAAACCCCCACCACTTCAGTGATAAGGGCTCCCAAACCTATTTAGAATGAAGATTACTCAGTAGCCGAACCTTCAGTTAGAGCCTGCGGCTCTTCACCTTCACAATTTCGTCCGTATTGCTAAACGGCTCCAGGATAAAACCAAACCTTCGTTGCGGGCACTTGGCACAAACAAATTTGCACCAACAGCCCTCCACCCTGCCCTATCTTGGCTTGCGTGATTCTTTCCTGTCTTCAGCTAAATAACCCGTCCGTCATTTATAACCTGTCGAGAATCTAATACGTACGTACAATTAACGTAATACACTATAGCACAAAATAATATGATAAAAGAATGAGCTGATTTAGCTGAGTGGTTTTTACTTACTATAGGTCATTTCAATGAGTCCCACTTTAATTTCAAGTTTGTAATTGCCATCTTTTTGCGTTATTTTGCAAGCAAAGGTTAACTTATGAAACCTCTGGTTCTACTGCTTATTGGGTTTTTTCCATTAATAGTTTCTGCTCAATTCAGAACTACTCACAATCACAACGGTGATCCGTTAAGTGAAATTGTTGATGAATCAGAAATGCGACAAGGCTCTTGGAATTACTATAATTCTGAAGACAAGCTGATACGGGCAGAAACATACAGTAACAATCAGCTCTTATCCCGAACTCACTTCATCAACAAAAAAGAAATTAATACCGTTGGGTTCTCAGAATCACAGTTATTTTCTCAATCAGGAAACTCATTAGAAGTCGAGCTTTTGTTAGAGCTGTCATCCGGTGAGGTCATCGTCAATAACCGTGGAGAAATTCTCATCATAGCGTTTTACAATTTGAAAAACAGTGCAGATAGGGAACATTTCACAACACTTATTAAGAAATCGATCACTACGCAGAAAAACGCTATTCTGCTATTTTCATCGCACTGTACTTACTGCTTGCTTGAATGAAATATATACTTACTTTATCCTTTGTAATTGCCGCAATAGCGGTTAGTGCTCAAAACCTGGTACTTAACCCAAGTTTTGAAACAGTTACTGTGGGGAATTTGCGATGTTCTTGGTATACCAGCAATACACAATTTATAGCAGCCGTATCCAATTGGACTTACCCAACAAACGGAAGTACTGATATTTTCCACACCAGTTTAGCAACAAGCTGCTATTCCAGCCCTTATTCAACCCACACAAGCAGTAATGGAAGTCAAGCTCCAAGAACAGGAAATGCTATGGTGGCCGTAGTAACCTATGGCAGTGGAGGATGTACTCCCTATCGGGAATATGTTCAAGGTCAGCTTTCAAGTGCACTAACTCCCGGAGTCACCTATGATATTCAATTCTATGTCTCTCTTGGCGACAATATGACGCGTGCTACCAATAACATCGGTGTGAAATTCACGACAACTCAGCAATCTACCGGCAGCATGTGCGTTTGGAGTGCTTCGCCTGAGGTCAACTATTCTGGCGCTCCAATTACCGATAAGATAGGTTGGACATTAATGTCATATACTTTTACCCCGGCAGTTGCCGGCCTTGACTACTTCTCCATTGGAAATTTCTTCACTGATGCAGCAACCACAACCCAAGTAGTTTCCGGCACTAAAAGTACCATCAGATATTACCTTGATGATGTTTCCATTGCTCAGATATGCCCTCCGGTTTCAGCCACCTGGACTAACCCCAGCACTCTTTGTGCTGCAGCCGGTAACATCAGTTTAGATCCCCTCATAACAGGCACAACAGGAGGCACCTGGAGCGGAACAGGAGTGACAGGAAATACCTTCAATCCAAGTTCGGGAACTCAATCTGTTACCTACACTGTTGGTTCGGTTGGATGTGAGCAACTCTCTACTCAAACCATCACCGTTCTTCCCGATGTAAATCCTGCATGGACAAACCCCAGTACGATTTGCACAGCAGCCGGAAGTATTAATCTTGATGCGCTGATTACAGGCACAACAGGGGGAACATGGAGCGGAACCGGAGTGACTGGAAATACATTCAACCCGAGTTCAGGAACACAATCAGTTACCTACAGCGTTGGGTCTGGAGGTTGTGTAGAAACCTCTATTCAAACCATCACTGTTCTTCCAGACGTAAACCCTGCATGGACAAACCCCAGCACTATTTGTGCAGCAGCAGGAAGTATCAATTTAGATGCTCTCATAACAGGCACAACAGGAGGAACATGGGCTGGAACAGGAGTAACCGGAAACACGTTCAATCCGAGTTCGGGAACACAATCAGTTACCTATACAGTTGGAACCACACCATGCACCGAAACATCCGTGCAAACAATTACTGTTCTTACGGATGTAAACCCTTCGTGGACCAACCCCAGTACGATTTGCGCTTCAGCCGGAAGTATCAATTTAGATGCACTAATTACGGGCACAACAGGAGGAACATGGAGCGGAACCGGAGTGACTGGAAGTAACTTTGATCCAAGTTCGGGAACACAATCAGTTACCTATGCAGTTGGAACCACGCCTTGTGCCGAATCATCTGTCCAAACAATAACTGTGATCCCAGATGTAAACCCTTCGTGGACCAACCCCAGTACGATTTGTGCCGCAGCCGGAACGATTAACCTTGATGCACTAATTACGGGCACAACAGGAGGAACTTGGAGCGGAACTGGAGTAACAGGAAATTTGTTCGATCCTTCTTTTGGAACACAATCAGTTACCTATACAGTTGGAACCACACCATGTATTGAATCATCTGCTTTAACAATTACAGTTCTTTCCGATGTAGATCCTTCATGGACCAACCCGGGTACTGTTTGCACGGCATCTGGAACAATTAACCTTGATGCACTAATTACGGGCACAACAGGGGGAACATGGAGCGGAACTGGAGTAACTGGAAACTTATTCGATCCTTCTTTTGGAACACAATCAGTTACCTATACAGTTGGATCCGCTCCCTGTGCCGAATCATCCGTTCAAACAATTACAGCGGTTCCTGTTGTAAACCCTTCGTGGACCAATCCAAGCACTATTTGTGCCGCAGCCGGAACGATTAATCTTGATGCACTAATTACGGGCACAACAGGGGGAACATGGAGCGGAACCGGAGTGACTGGAAGTAACTTTGATCCTTCTTTTGGAACACAATCAGTCACCTATACAGTTGGAACCACGCCATGTGCCGATTCGTCTGCTCTAACAATAACTGTAATTCCCGATGTAGATCCTTCATGGACTAACCCGGGTACTATTTGCACAGCATCTGGAACGATTAATCTTGATGCACTAATTACAGGCACAACAGGAGGAACATGGAGCGGAACTGGAGTAACAGGAAACCTGTTTGACCCAATTTCGGGAACACAATCAGTTACCTATACAGTTGGAACAACACCGTGTATCGAATCATCCGTCCAAACAATTACAGTGGTTTCTACTGTAAACCCTTCGTGGACCAACCCGAGCACGATTTGCGCATCAGCAGGAGCGATTAATCTTGATTCACTAATTACGGGAACAACAGGGGGAGCATGGAGCGGAACTGGAGTAACTGGAAACTTGTTCGATCCAAGTTCGGGAACACAATTGGTTACTTATACAGTTGGAACAACACCGTGTGCTGACTCATCTTCTCTAACAATAACTGTGATCCCAGATGTAGATCCTACGTGGACCAATCCCGGGCCATTGTGTGAAGCGAGTAGCAACATCAATCTAGATACGCTTATCACCGGAACAACAGGAGGAACTTGGAGCGGAACAGGGGTTTCTGGAAACCTGTTTGATCCATCGGGAATTATTACTTCAACCGACATCACCTATACGACAGGAACTGCTCCTTGTTTAGAAAGTTTTATGCTGACTATTCTTATTGATGCAGAAGATGACGCTTCATTCAATTATGCTTCCGGCAACACATTTTGCATCTCGGGAACTAATCCTTTAGCTACGATTGTAGGAACAGCGGGAGGTACTTTCTCCATCTCTCCGGCAGGTACAATAGATACGGTTTCAGGCGAAATAAATCTTYCCGCAACKGGGGTAGGAACTTTTACTGTGAGTTACASTACAACTSCATYGGGAAACCCATGTCCTCAATCAAGCTCTGTAAGCATCACAATTATYACTTCTCCCAACGCTACCTTTAACTATGATGCGAMTCAATATTGTCATGAAGMCRCTAATCCGRTAATCTCATTTCCTGTAGGTTCGACAGGAGGTGTCTTTTCAGCAATTCCAGGCGGGTTAAGTATCAATTCAGTAACAGGAGCAATTGACCTATTAAGCAGTACTCCGAATACTTATACTATTTACAACAACATCGCAGCGGCAGCAGGATGTTTAGCCGCTATAGACTCTATTCAAATAACTATACATCCGAATTATACGATTGCCCTGTCCACTGCCATTTGCAATGGTGACAGTTTGTTTGTGGGTGGGGCTTTCCAATTTATCGCTGGAACTTATTACGATACCCTTTCAACCAGCTATGGCTGTGACAGCATCATTTCCACATCCCTATCTGTTTTACCAATAATTACAACATCTTTAGCGGCTTCAATTTGTGTCGGAGACAGTTTATTTGTTGGAGGTGGGTTTCAATTTACATCGGGTGTCTATAATGATACCACAACCAGTGCTTTAGGTTGTGACAGTATAGTTTCCACTACATTGACGGTTATTCCATTAAATACAGTAGTTGTTAACTCTTCCTCTATTTGTTTGGGAGATTCTTCAAGCTTGACAGCGGTGGGAACAGGTACAGGAACGATTACCTGGTATGCTGATGCCAATGGCACCATTATTCTAGAAATCGGAACACCTTTCACCCCAATTATTACATCTGCAGGAACCTATATATACTATGTAAACGAGGTAGGAGCATGTCCCGGTGAAATGGATTCTGTAATCTTGATTGTTGTTGATGAAGTAACGGCTTCTATTACTGCCAGCCCAATCGTTGGAACTATGCCTTTAAATGTATTATTTGGAAACGAAAGCACCTCAGGAACAGGCATCTCTTATCATTGGGATTTCGATGATGGAGATACAAGCAATTTATTTGAACCCGGTCATGTTTATCAGAATGAAGGAGTATATGATGTTGTTTTAACCGTTACGAACGGCTTATGTACTGACATAGCAACGATTACTATTGCGGTTGATGCTGAATCTGATCTTATTATTCCTAATGTCTTTACACCCAATAATGACGAATTCAATGATGTTTTTACTGTGATTTCAAGTAATTTGATATCAATAGATGCTCAAATCTATAACAGGTGGGGAGAACTGATATACTTGTGGAATTATATTAACGGCTACTGGGATGGCAGAACCATAAGTGGTAGCTTAGCTAATGACGGAACCTATTTCTACTTAATTAATGCTGAAGGAGCAGATGGCCAGAAATACTCTAAACAAGGTACGCTCACTCTTATCAGATAGAAAATGCTGATTAATCCTCGAATTAATTATTCTTAATAAGAGGACAACTGTTTCTGAATCGGTAGTATTCAAACTCTTCTTCTTCCTAAGAAATGCGCTGTTTCCTGGAAGAAATACCGTGAAATATTACTGTTTTACTGTAAGATGGGTGTGTTCAACTACAGATCATTTCACCCTAAATGAAACCCCTGCTCCCAAGTAGAAATCATTGTAGTCAATCAGGCCGGTTGAAAAATCAATTTGTACATCGGGATGTGGAATGACGATCAGCCCTGCGTTGTACTGCTGGTAGCCTTCTTTAATGTATGCCTCAACAAAACCCGCCCCGGTTTCTCCGAGTGAACGCACAAAAATAAGTATGCCGTAAAAATCGTTGTCTTTTCCCAGGTTAAGCGTTACGGTGGACTGCTCAGAAAGTTTGTGTGATAAGGCCGCACGGTAATCGGTTACGTTACCCTTCATGTCAAAACTCGCCAAGAGAGAAATGCCTGGACGGTTGTCTCCCTGCCTTAGCAAAACGCATTTGATTCCCGGGGTAAGCAGCCGCGAGCCGTAATCAGTGGACGCCCTAAGCTCAATCACATTGGCAACGCTGTAGCGCAAAAAGGAAGAGTAAGTGGCCGTATCGCTTGAAAATGTGACCCCGTTTTCAGCCTGAAAGATGTATTTATCAATAATGGAATATGACTCCGATTGGGTAGGCCGCTGCGCATCAATTTTTTCCTGCGAAAACAAAGATAAAGCACTGATAATGAGGATAAAAAACAATATTATTTTTTTCATTTCATTTTTTTTTAGTATTTTTCTGGGCGAAAATTACATTAATCCACAACAAAATACAATTTATGAAGAAACCGCCAACTGTTCGCGATTACATGTCGTCTCCTCCCCTAACGTTGCAAGCAAACATGTGCATTTACGATGCGATTGATTTTTTGCTTGAAAATGATATTTCGGGTGCACCCATTGTTGACAAGGGGGGGAATCTCGTTGGACTGATTTCTGAGAAAGACTGCCTCAAATTGGTAAGCAAAGGTGTGGGCCATGAACTACCCAGCAAAGAGGCTACGATCGAAAAATTGATGACTAAAAACGTTTATTCCATACACCCTGATATGGACATTTACTACGTTGCTGGGGTATTTCTCAATAAAGTTTACCGTAGGTTTCCGGTAGTTGAAGACGGCAAGTTGGCAGGCGTGCTCAGCCGTGTTGATGTGGTAAAGGCTATCCGCGATTACCTTTCTTCAAGATGATTCTTTCTCCACAGAAGTAAGTTCGTGGCAAATTTTGCTGAACTCTTCATACATTTTCACAGTGGATTCAGATGGTGTTTGATGAGCCGACCACGAAACCGAAATTTTGATTTTATTGGACATGCACTCACAGTAATCCGTAACGTCAATAATTTTGTCTTCCGAATCTTCTTTTTTATACCTCAGCAGGCATTCGTTAAGCAAATCGTTTGCTCTGCTTTCCGTCCAGCCCATAGCGTCAGGCTCATTTTGCTGCGAAGGCCCACCGCAGGAAATAACCGCTAATAAAAATATTGACCACAAATAATTTTTCATCACAAACGTTTAAAATTCGGGAAGAAAGGTATTAAAAAATACTTGTAACCAGCAAAGAATTCAACAAAAAAGAAAATCAGAAACGTGAATAACAGCAATAGTCAACTAATAGTTAGATCATTTTAAAAATATTGACCAAAAACTACCGTGCCATACCTGGCGCCATACCCTTCACTTTTTTGGATTTGGAAGATTTCTTGGAGCATTTTTTCGACTGTGCCATTTTTCCATTGGAAGAGCACGATTCAAATGTCATTCCTGCAAAAGAAAAAAACATGAGAATTAAGATGGCTTTTAGTTTGAATGAACGGAATGATTTCATAAGTGATACGATTTTACACAAAGATAACGGATTGAAGTTGAATGACAAAACCTGATTATTAACAAATTGGACGCTTAAAAGAGAAATGGTTGCCTGTTTAAAAGGTTTTGACTCCGTGCATTTTGCACAGCCAACCCAAATGCCCTGCATGTGTGGCCTCATGGCGAATGTGATGCTGTATAATCTTGCGAATTGTGCCTTCATCATTGAAACTGATACCCAAAGTATTTTTTTCATCCAATTGGGCATCAGTTATAGAACCAACGTGTTTCACTGAAGTTGCATGAATCTCTTTAAAAGCATCGAGCACTTCCCGCAAATCGGGTAAAACGTCATCAGGGTTAAAAGTAGAGCCAATCATGACTTTTTCAAACCAATCATAATTGTGAGCCGGCCCGTTGGTAGCTTGCAGCAACAGCATGTTTTGTCCCCAACATATGTGGGCAAGTACCCAATAAGCGCTATTGAATTTCTTTCCGTCAAATTCAAATTGCTTGTGCATGTCATAGCCCTTTAATTTTGAAAGATAAAAACGGACGGTGCTTCGTGTATTGTCAACGACTTCAGCTAAAATTTGTCCTTCGGTTCTTATTGGCATATCAGGTAATTTGATTGCTTTTTTCTTCTAATTTTTGATAAAGCTCTTCACTCACGCTCACCAAAGGCAAACGCATTTTATCTCCGGTAATTCCAAGAATTTTCAAAGCAGCCTTTATACCCCCGGGATTACCTTCTGCAAAGAGCAAATCAATGATTTCGATGAGTTTGTAGTGTTCAACTTGAGCAGCTTCATAATTGTTTTGCAAAGCGGCATTCACCATAGCTGAAAATTCTTTTGGGAAAGCATTGGCTACTACAGAAATTACACCGTCAGCACCCAAAGAAACAATCGGTAGCGTGAGTCCATCATCACCCGAAATTACTAAAAACCCATCAGGCTTGTTTTGGATAATGTCCATGATTTGCCGCAAATCGTTGGACGCTTCTTTAATTGCAATGATGTTTTTGCAATCATTTGCCAGACGCAATGTAGTTTCTGCCGTAATGTTGGAAGCCGTTCGTCCGGGCACGTTGTACAAAATGATCGGCTTTTCAGTATTTTCTGCAATCGTTTTGTAGTGCTGGTAAATACCTTCTTGCGTAGGTTTGTTGTAGGCAGGGCTAGCTGAAAGAATGGCATCCACATTTTCCAAATTAAAGTTGCCAAAATCGGACACCACTTGTTTGGTATTGCTTCCGCCAATGCCTAATACAATTGGCAGACGGTTTTTGGTAATTTCCACAACAAAATCAAGCATAGCGGATTTTTCTTCTTTTGTCATGGTTACCGATTCGCCCGTGGTTCCCTGAACAACCAAATAATCAATTCCACCCGAAATCAAATGCTCCACGAACTTTTCCAGCGAAGGGTAATCAATGCTTTCGTCTTCTTTGAATGGTGTAACAATGGCCACTCCTGTACCTTTGAATTTATGCGACATCTGCCTCGGTTTTATTTATCATGTTCAAATAATGATTGATGTTTTTTACTAAAAAATTCAGTCCCTGGCCTTCTTCGATGTTAATCATTAAATCGTAAAAGTGACTGTTTTTACCTCCGCCCTTCCCTACTTTAAATTTGGCTTTGGATGTAGCCAACACAAATTCAACAGGAAAAACTTCTTCTATTGACAAGTCCACTAAAATGTCAAATTTTTGGTTGGCAAATTTATGAATCGAAGCAGAATCTGGCTTCATAAACCAGTTCAAATCCTTTTTGTTAAAATAATCAAAATCACGCTCAGGAGTAACGAACTGGGGTGTTTCTTTCTCATGGAAATAACCAAGAGCCTGCACCGTTTTAATACCTTCTTCTCGCAACATCCTGACATAATTTTTGGCTACTCGAAACACTTTTTCATCTGACGCATAAAACAACACCCCTACACAAATGGCCTGCTGCAAATTACAAACTTGTATCTGTCGTTTTAAACTGGCTACTTCCTTTTTTAGAAAAAAACTGCCAATGCTTTGTTGTATGTTTTCTATTATCTTCAAATACTGTCAGCTAATCATTTTAATAAATTCATCTTCGTCAATAATGTCAACGCCTAGCTTTTCGGCTTTTTCTTTCTTGCTCGGCCCCATGTTTTCTCCTGCTATAATGTAGCTGGTCTTTCCCGAAATACTACCCACATTTTTGCCTCCATGCTTTTCAATCTCAGCTTTCAATTCATCGCGTGAGAATTTGCTGAACACACCTGAAACAACGAAGTTCAATCCCCATAGAGGTGTTGCATGCAATACCTCTACATGCCTTGTTTCAAACTGTAGTCCCACGCTTTTCAGCTTTTCTATCAACACCCTGTTTTCTTCCTTATCAAGATAATCAAGAATGCTTTCAGCAATCTTATCGCCTATTTCTTCAGCTTCAATCAATTCTTCGAAAGAAGCGCTCATCAAATTGTCAATGGTTTTAAAGTGCTTTGCCAGTTTTTTGGCCACTGTTTCGCCCACATACCGAATACCCAATGCAAACAGCACATTTTCAAAAGGTATTTGTTTGGATGCCTCTAACCCATTTAAAATATTTTGGGCTTTCTTCTCTTTGAAACTTTCAAGATCGAAAAGCTTCTCAAAAGTCAAATCGTACAAATCACCGATGTTTTTTGCCAATCCTTTCTGATATAGTAATTCAATGGTCTCCTGCCCTATCCCATCAATATTCATCGCCCTGCGACTGATGAAATGCTCCATCTTTCCTTTTATCTGTGGGGGGCAACCTACTTCATTGGGGCAGTAATGATTTGCTTCCCCCTCTTTTCGAATAAGCTCCGTATCACATTCAGGGCACTCTTTCACATAGCTGATAGGTTCTGAGCTATGGACTCTAAATTCTAAATTCACCTCAATAATTTTTGGGATAATTTCTCCACCTTTTTCTACAAAAACCGTATCGCCAATTCTCACATCGAGTTTTGCAATCTGGTCGGCATTGTGCAACGAAGCTCGTTTAACTGTGGTACCTGCCAACAGCACAGGTTTCAAGTTAGCCACCGGAGTGATGGCACCTGTTCGCCCAACTTGATAAGAAATGCTATTCAAAACTGTGACGGCCTGCTCGGACTTGAACTTGTAGGCAATCGCCCACCGAGGAAATTTTGAAGTAAAGCCAAGTTGTTTTTGCTGTTTATAAGAGTTGACTTTTATTACAACACCGTCAATTTCGAAGTTCAGGTTGTGGCGCTCATTGTCCCAATAACCAATAAAATCCATCACTTCATCAATGTTACTGCAAAGCGCAATCATCTTCTTTTCGGGCAAAGGGCTTTTGAATCCCCATTTTCCAGTTTTAACAATACTTTCAAAATGGTCTTTAAACTGATTTTCATCGGAATAAAAACCATAAAGATAACAATCCAACTTCCGGCCTGCTACTACTTTTGAGTCCAACATTTTGAGCGTCCCTGAAGCTGTATTGCGAGGATTCGCAAACAGTGGCTCGCCTGCCTTCTCTCTTTCTTCATTCAGACTTTGGAACTTATCCAACGGAAAAAAAATCTCACCACGAATTTCAAATTCTTCGGGATAATCGCCTTCTTTCAATTTCAATGGAATGGATCGAATCGTCTTGACATTGGCCGTGATATTTTCCCCTTTTTCACCGTCACCACGAGTTACGGCCATTGCAAGTTCCCCATTTTTGTAGCGAATGCCAATAGCAACCCCATCATATTTCAACTCACAAACATATCCTACATCACTGCCAATCAGCTTGTGAACACGTTTTTCAAAATCCGTTATTTCTTCCTGCGAATAGCTGTTGCTCAACGAAAGCATGGGGTATTTGTGCAAAACGGTTGGAAACGTTTTGGTGATGTCGCCCCCTACTCTTTTGGTGGGTGAATTGGCAGTTGCAAATTCTGGAAATTGCTGCTCTAACTGCTGTAGTTCTTTCAGCAACATATCGAACTCATAATCAGAGATTATTGGCTGGCTGAGCACATAATAGTTGTAATTATGCTCTTCGAGTTCCTTGGAAAGCTGCTCGATTTTGGATTGTACTTCCGCTTTATTCATCTGAATTATCATCCTTCTTTTTGCTTTCTTTTCGTTTCTTCTTTTCTTCCTGCCATTTCTTCTTTTTTGCGAAGTAACTGTCTTTTTTGAAGAAGTATTGGTATAATGAACCCATATGGATTTTAATTCGGTAAAACCAGAAAACTGCAGTGAACGCTTTACTTATCTGTTGTGCATTTTCCACTTTGTTTTTATCTGGGAAAACCAGCCTTACCCCAGCACCTGTACCCAAGCCAAGCCAAGGCCATATTTTGTATTCTACMGCAGCATTTGATACTGATACAGGAATTTGCGGTGTTGAAATTAACGTATCGAATTCTACATCTACACCAGAAATAGTCAGTTCCCCGTTGCCAAGGCCAGTTCCTGTAGTTACATGAAACTCCCACTTATAATTCTCAACAAACACATATTCAAAAAACGTATCWCCATAAACAAATTTCATTTGTAAATTGAATGTGCCGTATTCATTTGTAAGTGAACCCAGATTGGCATTCTTTGAGCCATAAAAGCCCCAACCAAAACGGTATTTGTCAAATAATTCAAACCCATAACGCAACCCATTGGTTTTTATCCACCTACCGAGAAAATAAGAATAGCGGGCGTCTAAATTTAATATTGGGTGGATTATGTGAAAGAGTTTTTTTATCCCTTTTAATTCAGCGGTAGAATCAGAATAATGAAGCTTGTATCTTGATTGAAGAGAATGGGTTGAAAAAGAAATGAGATGTGTCTGAGGTTGCTTCGTATGATTCAGATAATATTGCTGTGTAAACTGCCCATAACCAACAGCCATTGTCAAAGTAAAAACAAGTACAAAAAATATTTTGGAACAACTTAACATCTCATTTTAATTCTGCAGTTATAATTCTGTTTTTACCATTTAAGTCTTTCTTTGATTGAATATCCATAAAATACTTATTATCAAATAATTCTAAAATATTTTTTTCCATTATTTCATTAATTTCCAAATATACTCTTCCTTCTTTTTTTAAATGCTGTTTCGCAAAGGTAATAATGTGACGATAAAATAACAGCGGGTCGTCATCATCTACAAATAGAGCTTCGTGGGGCTCATAGTCAAGCACGTTTTTTTCCATTTGCTGTTTCTCAGAAAACCGAACATAGGGCGGATTGCTAACTATCAGATTAAATGCTGGAACAGTTAAATGATTAAATGGTTGATGGAGTATGTCTGTTTGAACAAAATTGATCTCTACCTGATTCAATATTGCGTTTTCTTTTGCTGTTTCAAGTGCTATTTCAGAAATGTCAATAGCTGTTACTTCTGCATTTGGCAGATGCCTTTTCAACGCGATTGCAATACAGCCACTGCCTGTTCCGATGTCTAAAATTCTAAGCTCTGAAGTCTGAATTCTGAATTCTGAATTCTCTTTTATTATCAGGTCAACCAATTCTTCGGTTTCTGGGCGAGGAATCAAAACGTGTTCATTCACTTTCAGCTTTATTCCGTAAAACTCTGTTTCGCCTACAATGTACTGAACCGGTTTGTGCAATTTCAATTCCTCTAAAACACCTAACAGTTTTTCATTTTGAAATTCGGGGAAATCGTCACTTGCTTTCAAAACCAAATCAGTTTTCGAAAAGCCACAATAATGCTCGAAAACTAACTGAATAATGCTATGAATTTCCTTTTCTGGATAAATTCCTGCCAGCTCTTTTTTGAAAAACCCGATAGCTGTTGACACTTTGCTGCCTGCAATTTTCACCCCGCCAAATTAGGTAATTTACTGTACTTTTATCCACCTTGAAAACAGAGGTGTTCTGATAAAATCGGAACAAGGGATTCAAAATGGCAGAAAGCAACGAAAAATACATGTATCGCTGTTTGGAATTGGCAGCGAACGGATTAGTAAGCGTAGCTCCCAACCCGATGGTTGGGTGTGTAATTGTGCACAAAGACAAAATAATTGGGGAGGGCTACCACCGCGAGTACGGAAAGTCTCATGCTGAGCCAAATGCAGTGGCAACAGTCAAAAATAAGTCACTTTTGAAAGAAGCCACTCTTTATGTCAATCTCGAACCTTGCTCGGTTTTCAGCAAAACCCCTCCTTGCACTGATTTAATTATCAAACATGAAATTCCGAAAGTGATTTTTGGTTCTCGTGACACCAATACTTCTGTTGAAATTCAGGGTGTAGAAAAGCTCCGTAAAGCAGGTGCCGAAATCACCGAAGGCATATTGGAAAAGCAGTGCCGAGAGTTAAACAAACGATTTTTCACATTCCAGGAAAAGAAAAGGCCTTATGTGATTTTGAAATGGGCGCAAACGTTAGATGGTTTTATTGCAAAAAAATCAGAAACAAGCTGGATTACGAGTGATTTGTCGAAACGGCTCGTTCACAAATGGCGCAGTGAAGAGCAGTCAATCATGGTAGGTACAAACACGGCAGAAGTTGATAACCCTCAACTGAATGTTAGGGAATGGGTCGGGAAAAACCCAACGCGTATCGTGATAGACAAATCATTGCGACTACCAGAAGCTTTACACCTTTTCGACCAAAGTCAGCAAACATTAGTTTTCACAGAAAAGAAAAAAACATCAAAAAAAAATCTTGAATTTGTGCAAATTGACTTTGGAAAAAACAACATCCACCATATTTTGGATGAATTGCATCAAAGAGAAATCATTTCCCTAATCGTGGAAGGTGGCACACAACTGCTCAATTCATTTTTAAACAGTAATTTGTGGGATGAAGCACGTGTTTTTATCGGGAACAAAGTATATAAAGAAGGAGTAAAAGCCCCGGAAATGCCTTCCGTTAATTGTGAGAAAGAAACGGTGGGAGATGATCAATTGCTTATTTTTAGAAATGAAATATAGAATTAAGGGTTCAGTATTTAGGATTTTGTTTTTCGTGCTTGTTATTCTGAGCGCAAGCATAGAATCTTTTTCCCAAAAGACATATCTTGATAGGTTTACTTCGCACCATTCCATTGACTTGATAGCCTGCAAGGCTTCTTTTAAACAAGTTTACATCGGAAAAGCTGTTAATGTTGAGAATTACCTACTGACAACCATTGGGAATCTCCAGAAAAAAGGTGTTTCAATGCGATTAACACATCAAACAGAAAGCCCCGGTGGAGTTCATTTGCTTTTTGAGCAATTATATAATTCAGTGAAAGTTTACCGGTCGCAAATCAAGGTAAATATGAATAAAAAAGGCAGCATTATTTCGCTTTTTGACAATTCATTTTCAATGAATAGTATTTCGAATGAGGCATTTCCTTCTCAAGTGGTGGTTAACAGCTATGCGAAGATCAATGGTATAAATAAACCTTATCGCCATGAAAAAGTTTATTTCTCCGATGGAAATGAGATGCTGCCGGCTACGCGCTTCGAAATTTTCAAAGGCGATGAATTTTATGAAATAATTATTAATAATAAAGGTATAGAAATATACCACAAGGATTTGGCACTCTATGCAAAAGCGCCACAGGATTCAATCGTTTCATGTAAAATATTTTTGCCTGATCCTCTTACTACAGCAAACGTAACTTACGGAACGCCATACATTGATAATAACGATACAGATGTAGCTGAATTATTGGATCAAATCGTTTCCGATAGCATGACTGTAACTTTTGAAAACGACACTTTCAAGCTGGAAAGCCCTTATGTAAAAATCACTGAGCACTCGTTTCCCGATGTGCAACCTGCCGTTTCAACAACCCCCGATTTCAGTTTTACCCGCTCACAAGATGGCTTTGAAGATGTGAACGCTTTTTACCATATCAATGTTTTTCAAAATTATATCCAGAGTTTGGGATTCGACAGTTTAGTCAATTACCAAATCCATGTGGATGTACATGGGCTTTTCGGGCAGGATAATTCCATGTTCATCAATACGACCAATCCACCACGGCTCACCTTTGGCGAAGGCGGTGTAGATGATGCCGAAGATGCGGATGTCATCATACACGAATATGGACACGCTATTTCACACAGCGCAGCGCCTTTCACCAACTCTGGCACTGAGCGGCAGGCATTGGACGAAGCACTGGGCGATTACCTGGCTTCTTCTTATTCTCGTTATCTCAATCCATTCAAATGGGAAAATGTTTTTTCATGGGATGGGCACAACGAATTTTGGCTCGGTCGAAGTTCCATAAGCACAGACCATTACCCCGAAGATTTACAAAACAACTTGTATGAAGATGCCGATATCTGGTCATCAACCATCATGGAAATATGGGGTGATATCGGGCGGGAAGAAACCGATAAAATCATGTTGCAATCACTTTACAGTTATGCATCAAACATGACAATGAGTGATGCGGCTTTGTTGTTGATTCAGGCAGACAGTTTGTTAAACAACGGGCTGCACCATACTGCTATTTGCTTTCGACTATACAACCGCGGGTTATACATGAATTGTGTTTTGGGAACTGAAGAGTTTCGAATTTCGGATTTAGGCTTTCGGATTTTAAATTCACAAGGTTTTGCCATTGGAAAAGACGTTTTTATTGAATTCGACAAGCCTGTGAATGCAATTATTCGACTTTTTGACGCAACAGGAAAATTGGTTTTTGAAAAAAGAGAAAAACAAGTAGTACAATCAATGGTTAGTGGGGAAAGCCTGCCGAGCGGAATTTATTTTTTGAATATTATTACCCAAGAAAAATCCGGGAGTCTCAAGCTAATTCGGTTTTAATCCTGAAAAAAATCTTCAATCGTCTTTCTTATCACACTTGGTACAGGGCACGGCTTCCTAGTTTCTTTTCGCAGAAAAACCAACGTAGTTTCAGCCGTGTTGGTCAGTTCATCTTTTGGATTAAAACACTCGTATTCAAATCTAATTCGCGCTTTAGGCATGTCTCGAATGGTGGTTTTAATAAACAACTCTTCATCATACAACACTGGTTTCAAAAATTTGATTTTGTATTCAATCACAGGCATCAGATAGCCTGAATCCTCCAAATCTTTATAAGTTACTCCCAAATTACGAAGCGCCTCTACGCGCGCTACCTCAAAATAAGTAGCGTAGTTTCCGTAATACACAAAGCTCATTTGGTCGGTTTCAGCATAGCGCACACGAATTTTTGTTTCGGAAACGTACATGATTAATTTTGCGTCAAAAATAACATCCTTATCTTTATTGACCAGTTTATGTTTAAAGTTCAAGATTCAATGTTCAGCAATTCTAATTTCGTCATCAAATCAGCTAATAAGCTAGTTGTTAAATTTTTCCTTTTCCTTTTTCCTTTTTCTTTTCTTCTTCTCTCTTGTTCTTCCAAAACCAAAATTACTTCTGTGGTTGTTTCGCATGTGAACATGACCGACAGCATTTCGGAAGGCGATGCGGCTATTGCCAGCCTGATTTCTCCCTACAAAAAAGAACTCGACCTTACGATGAACGAAGTGCTGAACACCTCTGAAATGGCAATGCTCAATGACAGGCCTGAAGGGATTCTCGGAAATTTCGTGGCCGATTTGTCATTGAAAAAAGCTCACGAAATTGATAATGCTGTTGACTTCTGCCTGCTCAACACTGGAGGGCTGCGCACCTCGTTGCCCGAAGGCGAAATCACCCGTGGCAAAATTTTTGAGCTAATGCCTTTCGAAAACGAGTTGGTGGTCATCACTTTAACGGGCCGAAAAACCAAAGCGCTCTTTGATTATCTATCCAAGGTGGGCGGCCAACCTGTAGCGGGTGTGAAAATCGGTATTGAAAAAGACAGGCCAGAAATTATATATATAAATAAGGTGTTGTTCGACTCAACTAAAATCTATAAAGTAGTAACTACCGACTACCTCGCCAATGGGGGCGACAAAATGGATTTTTTCAAAGAACCAATTAGCCGTAAGCTACTTAATATCAAATTGCGCGATGCCATTATTGAATATGTTGTAGAAGAAAAAGAAAACGGCAGATCAATTAATGCAAAGTTTGACGGAAGGGTTTATTATGTACATTGATTAATCTATAAATTACGAATGATTTTGATACATGAATACTGAAAACTTGCGTAAATTAGCGATTAGCATAACATCAAAATGAACCGAAGACATTTCATCAAACAATCCTTCCTCGGCAGCGCTGGCCTGTACTCACTAAGTGCTTTTCCTATGGAAGCCCTTGCCAGCAGGGAAATTGTCAAACTCACCATTTTGCATACCAACGACATGCACAGCCACATCGATCCTTTCCCTGCCAACGACCCCAAATACCCCGGCTTGGGAGGTATGGAAAGGCGGGCCGCCCTTATTAATAAAATAAGAAAAGAAGAAGAAAACCTGCTGCTTCTCGATGCAGGCGATGTGTTCCAAGGCACGCCTTATTTCAATCTCTATGGAGGCGAACTTGAGTTCAAACTAATGAGCAAAATGGGCTACGATGCTTGCACTATCGGCAACCACGACTTCGATAACGGGCTTAATGGGCTGGCACGTATGCTTCCTCACGCTAACTTCCCTTTCATTTGCGCAAATTACGACTTTTCAGATACGGTGATGTTTGACAAAACCATCCCTTACAAAATTTTTGAAAAAAGAGGTATTCGCGTTGGCGTTTTCGGGTTGGGCATTGAATTGGACGGCTTGGTGGGTAAGAA
Source organism: Flavobacteriales bacterium (assembly GCA_002746335.1). Lineage (GTDB taxonomy): Bacteria > Bacteroidota > Bacteroidia > Flavobacteriales_H. The sequence continues at coordinate 20,206 of NVWW01000032.1, forward strand.
ATTTTACGGCAATACCATTTATCAAAATCCTGTTGAAGTTTCAGAAAAAATCAGCCGCGTTTTAAAAGAAGATTGGAAATGTGACTTGGTAGTGTGTCTTTCACATTTAGGATTCAAATATCAGACTAAAAAAATTGATGATATGAAGCTTGCAAAAACATCAAAATACATAGATTTGATTATTGGAGGGCATACCCATTCGTTTTTAGATGAGCCGGTATTTTTAAAAAACAAAAACAATAAAAAGGTGGTAATCAACCAGGTGGGATGGGCTGGTTTAAGAGTGGGTAGAATTGACTTTTTTTTAGATCGAAAAACAAAAAAAAATGTAATTTCGGGGACGGGTTATATTGTTAATAACTTTGTTAATTTCGGGTGACCTTATACAAGTAAAACTTTTTTAAAAATCAATGCTCTTTTGTTTTTTTATTCACATTTTTATTTGAATATTTGTTTGCAGAAAATCACACCATTCTTGCGAACGCCAAGAGGGACGCGGGGTTTGAAACAAAAGGCAGTATAACACAAGGCAGAGCTTTCCTGTAGAGTGTCCCGCATCCGAAGAGAGGAAAGGTTTTGAATAGTAGTAGTAAGCATCCTCCACGGTTAATTAACATTTTAGTTAAACTTTTAATGCACTTTTGCACGAATGAACAAAGCTCACGAAAAGGCTTGGAACGACTGTCTCGACATCATAAAAGATAACGTAAGCCCTCAAAGTTTTCGAACATGGTTTGAACCCATCAGGGCCATAAAACTCAAAAGCAGCGTACTTACCATACAGGTGCCCAGCCAGTTTTTTTACGAATGGCTTGAAGAGCACTACATCTCCCTGCTGAAAAAAACCATTAAAAAAGAACTGGGTGCTGACGGCAAACTTGAGTACAGCATTATCATGGAAAACAATTTTTCCACTGCCAAACCATACACCGTAAAAGTACCGGCATCCAACCGCAATGCCATCAAGAATGACCCTGTTTCCATGCCATTCGACATCGGCAGCAAGGGCATCAAAAATCCATTTGTAATACCTGGACTGAAAAAGGTAACGGTTGATTCGCRGCTCAATCCCAATTATTCTTTCGAGAATTTTGTGGAAGGCGACTGCAACCGATTGGCCCGCTCGGCAGGATATGCTGTAGCCAATAAGCCGGGAGGCACTGCTTTCAATCCATTGCTCATTTATGGCGGTGTTGGGCTTGGAAAAACGCATCTCGCACATGCCATTGGCATTGAAATCAAGAAAATACACCCAAACAAAACGGTGCTTTACGTTTCGTCTGAAAAATTTGCACAGCAGTTCATTAATGCGGTAAAAGACAACAGCATAAACGATTTCAGTCACTTTTACCAAATGATGGACGTAYTGGTAATTGATGATGTACAATTTTTTGCAGGAAAGGAAAAAACACAGGATATTTTCTTCCACATCTTCAACCAACTGCACCAATCAGGCAAGCAAATTGTACTCACTTCAGACAAGCCGCCCGTAGAAATGCACGGTATGGAACAACGGCTGCTTTCGCGGTTCAAGTGGGGATTATCTGCCGACTTGCAGGCACCCGATTTGGAAGCACGTATTGCCATCCTCGACAAGAAAATGTACAGCGAAGGGCTTGACCTTCCCAATGAAGTAGTGGAATACATCGCCTACAGTATCACCAGCAACGTCCGAGAGTTGGAGGGCGCACTGATCTCGCTCATTGCTCAATCATCACTCAACAAAAAATCCATTACGCTGGATTTGGCCAAGCARATGATTGACAAATTTGTGAAAAACACTGCACGCGAGGTTTCGATTGATTACATCCAAAAAGTGGTTTGTGAYTATTTTGAMMTKCCCATCGAASTRYTSAARTCAAAAACSMGSAARMGWGAWGTGGTRCARGCRAGGCARMTSGCCATGTACTTYKCCAANMARTNTGACCAARTCWTCKCTRGCWAAMATMGGMGCSCAYTGTGGYGGCAAAGACCACGCWACMGTMYTRCACGCCTGCAAAACAGTGAACAACCTGATAGATACTGACAAGCGTTTCCGAAGTTATATTGACGACTTAGACAAGAAAATTTCGATAAATTAGCAACTTGTATATTTTAATGAAACCCGCAAGGATTTAAAAAATCTTGCGGGTTTTTTGATATAAGAAGAGAAATGACAAAAATTCTGATGGTTTGCCTCGGTAACATTTGCCGCTCCCCGCTGGCACAGGGCATTTTAGAGGGGAAGGTGGAAGAAAAAGGAATTGAAGCCGAAGTGGACTCCTGTGGCACTTCATCTTGGCATGTGGGTGAGCCACCTGATGAGCGTATGCAGCAAGAGGCAACAGCACACGGCATTAACCTTTCACACATGCGTGCACGGCAATTCACTATTGATGATTTTGATGATTTTGATAAAATATTTGTAATGGACACTTCCAATTACGAAAATGTACTGGCGTTAGCAAGAGATGAAAATGACAGACAAAAAGTTGACTTGATGTTGAATGTTTCCCTCCCCGGTTCTCACAAATCTGTGCCCGACCCCTATTTTGGTGGTGGCGCGGGATTTCAAAAAGTGTATGAGTTACTGGATGAGGCCTGCGAGAAGTTCGCCCAATCTTTGGTGTAATGGCAAAAGGAAAATTGTACCTCATTCCTTGCATTTTGGGCGATACGGAAATCACAACTTCCATTCCTGAATCAGTTCAGCAAATAATCAATTCAATTGATGATTACATCGTTGAAAAAGAGCGGTCGGCAAGAAGATATTTGAGCAAACTCGGAATTACCAAACCGATACAAGAACTCAATTTTTACCTGTTAAACAAACATGTGCAGGAAAAAGATGTTTACGATTACCTTAATCCCGCAAACGAAGGAAAAAACATCGGACTGCTTTCGGAAGCAGGTTGCCCGGCCATTGCAGACCCGGGGGCACAAATTGTGAAAATGGCATATGAAAAAGGAATTCAGGTAGTGCCACTTGTGGGACCGTCATCTATTTTTTTGGCATTAATGGCATCGGGAATGAATGGGCAAAATTTTGCTTTTCATGGCTATTTACCGATTGACAACAACGATCGAAAGAAAAAAATCAGGGAACTGGATCCATCACATAATTTGCATGCAGGGCAAACTCAAATTTTCATCGAAACACCTTACAGAAACCAAAAAATGCTCGAAAGTATTTTGAGTGTTTGCAACAACAACACCCGTCTTTGCATTGCCTGTGACATTACACTAAAAAGCGAATTCATTCAAACAAAAACAATTGTTGAGTGGAAAAGAAACATACCACGTATCAATAAAAGACCGGTTGTTTTTCTGCTGGGTTAGTTGACGTCTAGCAACTCCACATCAAATATCAAGGTGGCATTTGGCGGTATAGATGGCGGGGAGCCACGTTCACCATAACCCAACTGCGGGGGAATAATGAGGCGGGATTTTTCGCCAATCTTTAGCTTGGCGATGCCTTCATCCCATCCTTTAATGACCTGTCCTTTTCCTAAAGTGAAAGAAAAAGGCACCTCCCGTTCTACAGAAGAATCGAAAATTGTTCCATCTACTAAAAAGCCGGTGTAGTGGACGCTAACTGTTCTGAATGCCTCTGCTTCTTTATCMTTAGTGGAATTTAGCTTGATGTATTTAAGCCCACTTTCCATCTTGATTGTGTCTAACCCGGCTACATCAAATGGCTTGGGACGAGGCATAACTTTGACAAGTTCTACCTCAAAAATTAAAGTTGRATTTGCCGGTATGGAACTCATGCTCCTGCTTCCATAGCCTAATTCAGGAGGAATAACAAACTTCGCTTTGCTGCCTTCATTGAGCAGTGCAATGCCTTCATCCCATCCCTTTATTACCTGCCCCATTCCCAATTTGAAAGGCAACGGTTGCCCCCGATCGTGTGAACTGTCAAACTTGTTTCCATTGGTTAAAGTTCCTGTGTAATGTACCTTGACTACTTGCCCCTTTTCGGGCTTTGCCCCTCTGCTTTTTTCAAGTATGGTATACTTCAAGCCCGATTCGGTGGTGTATTCCTTGCCCACTTTTGGAGTGTTTTGAAACAGAAAGCAAGACGAGAGAAAAACAACAGATATTGATATTATAAACGAAATGCGGCTCATCAATTATCAGCAAATTACGAAATACTACGAATATTCGAATGAAAAGTTATTGTTGTGCAGAAATTAATTCCACATCGAAAAGCAGCGTGGAGTTTGGTGGGATTCTTGGGTTGCCTTGTTCACCATAACCCAAAGCTGAAGGGATAATGAGACGGGCTTTTTCACCCACTTTGAGCAGAGCAATGCCTTCGTCCCAACCCTTTATCACTTGTCCTAAGCCAAGCTTAAAGGTAAAGGGCTGTCCGCGGTCAACAGACGAATCAAATTTACTTCCGTCTTCAAGCCAGCCCGAGTAATGAACAGCAAYTTCTTTTCCTTTTACGGGAGATGTGCCATCGGTTTCATTTAGTTTTAAAATTTTAAGCCCTGATGATGTTACTTGCTCTTGGGCACCGGTTAAATCAAATGGTTTTACAAGCTCTACAATTTCAACCAATTCCACATCGAAAATCAACGTGGCGTTAGGCGGTATAGTATTGCCGGATCCCCTTTCGCCATAGGCCAAATTGCCCGGGATTGTAAGTCGAGCCTTTCCCCCTGGTTTCATTAATGAAATGCCTTCATCCCAGCCTTTTATAACCTGACCAATGCCCAATTTAAAGGCAATTGGCTCGCCCCTGTCGTGTGAAGAATCGAATTTTTTGCCATCAGTCAAGGAACCAGTGTAATGCACTTTTACCATATCACCTGCTTTGGCCTGCTGTCCGCTTCCTTCCTGCAAAATTTCATATTGAAGTCCCGATGCGGTGGTAACTATTTTGCTTTGCGGCTCGTCAACTTCCTGTGTACTGCCGTCCGAGCATGATGTTAATACGGATAAAATCATGATTGCTGTCAAAAAATTAGTCGTTTTCATTTTCTAAATTGTTTTCTTTTTTGCTGATAATTAGCTTTTTAACGATTTCAAGCTTGTAGATCAACGTGGTGAATGGAGGCACAATGCCAGTTGATGAACCTTGCTCTCCAAATGCGAGTGGCGAAGGTATAATTATTTTTGCTTTTCCTTTGTTGCGCATGAGAGAAATAGCAATTTCCAGCCCACGAATCACCTGGTTTGGGTCACCAAAATTAAAATCGAACGGCTCACCTCTGTCGTAAGTCGAGTCGAACTTAGTGCTGTCGAGGAAAAATCCTTCGTAGTGTACCCAGATTACATCACCTGATTTGATACGCTCACCTTTGCCCCTTTTTATAGGGATGAAATAAATACCTTCCACATTCCTTTTTTCTCCGATTTCGTTTTCTTCAAGAAATTTGAATAATTTCCGATGTTCTTTGAGCAATTTCTCGGCTTTCCATTGTTCATATTCCTGTTTTTTCCTGTATTGTTCGGGTGTTAAAATTTGCAGCATTTTCACATCGAGCAAAACATCCATCATTGAATCTTCGATTGCCGGATGCGGCCTTTTAACAATAAAGGTAGCGCTGTCTCCCTCTACTAACATACACAGCCCTTCCTGCATGTCACCATCTTTGTTGTTTTTGATTTTGGCGTACAATTCTTTGTCTTCCTTTAATAAAGTATCGCCAAATGTTTTGAGCTTGGCGTTGATTTTCACGTATTCTCCTAAATGAGGCTTTTTAGCTCCTTCACCCCAGTAGTGAAGTTGGTAATAAAGACCCGTTTCTGTTTCGGAAAAACCGGGGTATTTGGAAGTACATGATGTGAGAAGTAAAATGTAAAATATAAAATGTAAAATGTAAACATGCGGAATTCTATTTGCGATTTTTTTCACTTCAACTCCAGTAATTCAATGTCATAAATAATAGTGGATTTTGGTGGAATTTTATTGCGGTCTCCAATCAGGCCGTGCGCAAGGTGCGATGGCAAAATCAGTTTTGCTTTGTCTCCTACGCGCATGTATTGGATGCCTTCGTGCAAACCGCTTTCCACGTTGTCCATACCAATTAAAAACTCCTGCGGAATGCTGTCTTTAGTTAAATAGCAAACCGTTCCGTTAATAAGAGAAACCTCAAAATACACCTTGGCGATTTGCCCCTCCTTTGCTGTATCGCCATTACCATGTTGATAAATCAGGTAGCGCAATCCCGTACCTGTTTCGATGACATTCCACTTTCTTCTTTTAATATAAGCATCAATTTGATCGGCTTCGATTTGGACACTTGCTTTGTTGGCTTGTATAAGTTTTTTTCTGAGTTCTTTTGGTTTGACGTTATCCTTTTTGGAATTGTTGTTGCAAGCACAAAAAAAGAACACAAGAAAATAGAGGCTTAGAGGTATATGAGTATAAATAATCCGAAACATTGAGATGAAATATTAAACACTTAACTTGTCAATTCACCTTTATATTCAGGTAAAAGTTCAATAAATTTTTCAACGGTTTCTTTTAACGATTGGCCTAACTCCCCACCTGCTGCATTGATGTGCCCTCCACCGTTAAAATGATTTCTTGAAAAATCATTGACTGAAAAACTCCCCTTTGAGCGAAAGGAAAGTTTAACATCATCTTTAAATTCCAGCATCAAACAAGCCATTCGTACACCTTTGATGGTAAGTCCATAATTTACCAGCCCCTCTGTATCTCCTCTTTTAAAATTGAACCGCTGCAACTCTTTCTTCGAAAGCGCAATTAAAGCAGTATTGTATTCAGAAAAATACTGCAATTTTTCGTTGAGGGCATAACCTGTTAACCGCAATTGATTTTCGGTGTAATTTTCGTAAATCTTACGGTAAACAGCCGCTACATCTACGCCTAATTTTATCAGTTCGCCAACTATGCGGTGTGTTTCAGCACTKGTGGTTGGAAATCGGAACGAACCGCTATCGGTCATCATTCCGGCATATAGGCAGTCAGCTGCATTTTTGTCGAACAGGTCATTATCATCCAAGCTCTCAATGAATTGAAAAACCAACTCAGCAGTAGAACTCGCCTCAGGATAACAAAAAACGTGATCAGTAAAATCTTCGGGCTGCCGATGATGATCAATCAAAATTTTAGTTGCTTTTGATTTTTCAACCGGTTCTGAAAGTTTTAACAATCGTCCCAACCCATTGAAATCCAAACAAAAAATGACTGTTGCTTGCTCGACTATTTGTCTTGCTTTTTCGGTTTCCTTGTCAAAAATAGTTACATTATCATTGCCCGGCATCCAATGTAAAAACTCAGGATAGCTGTCTGGAGTGATGACTGAAACATCGTGTCTTTTCTTTATTAAATAATGATATAAGCCCAACGAAGAACCAATAGCATCTGCATCTGCATTGCGGTGCATGGTAATCACAATTTTCTTTGGAGAATCAAGCAGATTTCGGATTTGCGCTATTTCTTGTTCAGGAAACATAATTAATCGGCTACAAAGCTAACGGTTTGCATGGATTAATTTTTCTATTTTCGCCACCGATTTTCAACATCAAAACTAAAGCAATGGAAAAGATTACATTCACGATGATTAAGCCCGAAGCAGTGGAAAGCGGGCACACAGGAGCGATTATTGATAAAATCACAAAAGCGGGATTTCGTCTTGTTGCGGTCAAAAAAACGCAATTGACCGGTGATGCGGCTGGCGCTTTTTATGCTGTTCACAAGGAAAGGCCGTTTTATGGCGAGTTGGTCGAGTATATGTCTTCAGGGCCGATTGTAGCTATCATTTTGGAAAAAGAGAATGCGGTGGAAGATTTCCGTAAATTAATTGGCGCAACCGATCCTATAGAAGCAGAAGAAGGCACTATCAGAAAATTGTATGCAGAGTCAAAAGCGAAAAATGCCGTACACGGCTCCGACAGCGATGAGAATGCTGAAATTGAAAGTAGTTTCTTTTTCTCTGAATTAGAAAGATTTTAACTTACCCTCTTCCTCTTATACTATGAAACAGAAGAATTGAACAAGGGCATTTTACTCTGGTAACTTTTTTATTTTAATAGCACATCCTCAATCACTACCTCCCCCACTTCTTCATTCATCAATTGGATGATTTTGGTTTTGTTGTAAGCAAGCTCTTCACGCAATACCGAAGAATCGAGCTTGATAATTAGCTTTTTGTTTTTAATTTTCAAGCTGGTTGTATGCTTTGCGATGGTTTTTCCCAGCACTTTTTCCCACGAATAAATCAACTTTACCTCATTTATTTTCGGGGTGAGTCGATACGTATCCATCATCTGCTGAAGGACATCTTTAAGAGATTGTGTATTGTCGTTTCTCATTTTACTTTACCGTTATTAATTCGAAAAATACTGAAATCCTTCCCGATTTCTTTCAACAACTCAGTAATTCGCTGTTCATTAGTATCTGTGATAAATATTTGCCCAAAACCATTTCTACTCACCAACTCCATTAAGGCTTTGGCACGCAAAGCATCCAACTTATCAAAAATATCGTCAAGTAGCAACAGCGGGGTAAGTTTTTTGATGCTTTTGATGTACTCAAATTTCGCCAGTTTCAATGCGAGCAAATAAGTTTTTTGTTGTCCCTGCGAACCGAATTTTTTCATCGCAAAACCACTTGTAGTGGGTGAAGCTGAGCCGCCCAATTTAAATACCAAATCGTCTTTGTGAATACCAACCGAAGTATGCTGTCGTGCACGATCTTTTGCACTATTTGCAATCAACAATTGCATAAAAGAATCATCATTTATTTGTGAGTTGTATTCCAACGAAACTTTTTCATTCCCTTGCGAAATTTCTTCAAAATATCTTTGAAAAATCGGGATAAAATCCTCGATAAACTTTTTCCGTTCGGTATGAATCGGTTGCCCGAATTCCACCAATCGGTTGTCCCATACTTCAATCGAGGTGGCATCAAAAGATCGCGTTTCTGCAAAATGCTTCAACAGTGCATTGCGATGCGCAAGCACTTTGTTGTAATTCAAGAGATTTTCAAGGTACTGCTTGTTGTATTGCGAAATCACTCCGTCAACAAATTTCCTGCGTACTTCGCTACCTTCTGTAATCAATTCGCTGTCGGCAGGCGAAATCATCACCAGCGGTAGCAATCCGATGTGTTCTGCTAGTTTTTTATAGAGTTTCTTGTTCCGTTTAAACTGCTTTTTCTCACCTTTTTTAATGCCGCAATAAATACTTTCTACCTTTTTACCACTGGCAAATTCGCCCTGAACAACAAAAAATGGCGCATCATGCAAAATGTTTTGAGAATCAATCGGATTGAAAAAACTTTTAGTGAACGAAAGGTAGTAAATCGCATCGAGCATGTTGGTTTTACCTTCTCCGTTATTTCCCACAAAGCAATTGATGTCTTCAGAAAATTCGAGTTCCGCCTGTTCGTAATTCTTGAAATTGACAATTGAGAGTTTTTGAAGATGCACGAAACAAAAGTAGCGATTAAAGAAACTCATTAATCATCATTCGTAAATTCGTGAACATTCATTATTCGTATTTATTATATTTGCACTCTTAAAATTAATCCATGGCAAAAAAGAAAGAAGAAGAAGTTATTCTTGATGTTGGAGGKGCTTACTCCAAGAGCGAAGATTACATCAAYAAGAATAAAAATACTATCTCAACAGTTGYGGGYATTTTGGTGGTGTTGATTGGAGGCTATTTATATTACACCAGAATGTACATTCCTGAAAAAGAGGCGGATGCACACATAGAAATGTGGAAGGCCGAACAGTATTTTGAATTGGACTCATTTCGTTTGGCGTTGAATGGTGATGGCCAATATCTCGGTTTTCTTGATATGATTGATGATTAYAGTGGGACYAAATCAGGCAACCTTGCCAATTATTACGTTGGGATTTCTTATTTACGAATGAAGCAATTCGAAGATGCGATTGACTACTTGAATGAGTTTGACTCAAGTGATGAAATTCTCGGGCCTATGGCCATTGGTGCAACAGGAGATGCGCACATGGAACTCGGCAACATTGAAGAAGCGCTCGCCCATTACTTGAAAGCCGCCAATGAGAAAGACAACAATTTCACCACTCCTATTTACCTCATGAAAGCCGCATTTGCTGCAGAACRATTGAACGATTACCAACAAGCGCGCGAAATCTACGATCGCATTAAAAGCGACCACCCGGAAACCAACGAAGGCCGCAACATTGACAAGTACCTTGCAAGGGCAAAGCAATTGGCAAGCCAGTAAATCCCAAACACAAATTACAAGTCGTCAATAAGTTCTCATTTCTAATTTTCAAAAACCAAATATTGGGTTTTGTTGTGGTTATTGGAATTTGTTTGATATTTGATCATTGTTACTTGTAACTTAAGCAAATGGCTACAATCAACTTATCTGCTTACGACTCAGCCAAAGTCCCTTCGGCCAAGGACATGAAATTCGGGATTGTAGTTTCTGAATGGAATGCCGAGATTACCGCAAACCTGCTGAAAGGTGCTCAGAACACACTGTTAAAGCATGGCACAAAAGAAGAAAACATCACGGTTAAGCACGTGCCCGGTAGTTTTGAACTGCCACTTGGAGCACAGTTTCTATTGGAATATACAAATATTGATGCGGTCATCTGCTTGGGTTGTGTAATTCAAGGCGAAACCAAGCATTTCGATTTTGTGTGCGAAGGTGTTTCTCAGGGCATCAAAGATGTAGCGCTCAAGTACAATAAACCCGTCATTTTTGGCGTGCTCACCGACAATAATATCGGGCAATCACAATCTCGTTCGGGTGGAAAGCACGGCAATAAAGGTGATGAGGCAGCTGTTTCGGCTATTAAGATGGTGGCGGTGCAGAAGGAAATTCGAAGTTCGAACTAAACCACTATGCACTGGAAAGTGCATAGTGGTTTAGTTCTTCAACAATCTTTTAGCACTTACCACTCTATATAGACCATTTTTATATTTTTAATCAGGTACCTCAAAATTAAAATCATTATCAAAAATATTGTCCTAACCCAAAAACAACCCCTGTTTCATTAAAATCTTTTATATTGATACCGTAATCAAATCTCAAGGTTAGGTTATAAAAGGGTCGCAAATATAATCTTAAGCCAAGGCCCGAAAACAGTTTGCTGTTTTCATCAGTAAACATTTCTTCAATTTGGCCACCAGCCGGCCGCCACGAACCAATATCGGTAAAAATAACTCCTTGTATGGCACCCCATCTTTTTCCTAATAAAGTATGTCTATACTCTGTATTGAGGGCAAGCTCTGCCGTTCCACGGGTTACTTTGTTGCCAGAACCTCTTATATTGACATAACTATCCAAAATAAACGGTGCAAAAGGGCTTTCGTTATTAGTGGAACTACCTAATCTAAGCCTTAACGCCAAATTACCTTTGCTCTTCAATTTTAAAAAAAGTTTCAACTCATCCGATAATTTTAAGAAAAAATCACCGTCCCCTCTGGTCATGATAGCCTCTAAAAGGAGTCTGTTAGAGTAGCCAGATAAAAAGTGAAAGAAATACTTTAATTGATCTATTGTATGTGATGTCTTGAAAAGGAACTTGTTTTTTTCTGCCTGATCAGGGCCGGGGGTGTTTAATTCGTTTCGACCAATACTCTTTTTATATTGCTCATAAAGATATGCTCCTGCATATTCTAAATAATTCCCATAAACAAATTCATACCTCCCCATGAGCTCAGCAATTAAATTATCATAATCATAATACGTAATACTATCTTGGAAATACAACGGTTCAATTGTAGAGAGTTTAGCGAGGTTCAATGAATAACCCCAGTGGCTGCCTAGTATATTAGGTACTTTTAAAAAAACTTGGTAAGAATGGCGCTCATAATACCTGTAGAAGCCCCCTACAGTATTGCCTTGCCCTTGAAAGTTGAAGTCTACTGCACCTAACTGGAACCAAAAATTTCCTTTAATCCCACCAAAATTCACAATTGGCAATAGGGTTAACACCTCTTTAATGTGAAAATTGACAATTATTCCCTCTGCTGTGTCTTTAGTAGAATAACTTACGTCATCAAAGAACCTGAGGTTTCTCAAAGATTGAATATCCTCAAGCACCAGAATAGAATCAAAGATTGAGCCAACTTCTATTTCTATGAATCTCTCAAGATAATAAGGCTTGGTCTTCTTAAGTCCAACAAAATGGATCTCTTTAATAACGTCTTGTGCATTTATTTGAAAGCAGTAACAGCAAACCAATAAAGCGAGGACATAACGTATGGAAAGCATACAACGTTTGATAATTTAGAATTATCTCAAAAATCTCAGCCCTAGGTTATAGGTGGTGCCTGCACCTTTATTTTTACCTAATGGGAAATTGGTGTATAAAAGTTCTATTTCCAAGTTAGGGAGCAGCTGGTATTTGCCCCCAATACCCACTTGGGAGTAATAAGAGGCAATTGCGTTATCACCCCAAGTGGGGGCCCATTCTGTTAAGAGATATAAAGTGACTTTATGAGTGGGAAAAAAACTTAAAAATGCTTTTACCGGTGTATCAATAAAGCTATTATCTTTCTTTAGCTTCCTGTCAATATACGTAATAGCATCTACCTCAAAGAACGCTCTAAATTTCTCACTTATCTTTTGATCATAAAACACTTGAACCCACCATTGATATCCATCATGCGATAGATATGGCTTACCATTTTGTTGACCCTGCTGGTCAGAAGCCAAAGGAAAAAATAAGGTGGACTGTATTGAGAGGGTATTAAGTTTTTTAAATGGGCTAATTTTAATTTTCGGCCCAATATAGCTTAAAGCAGTTCTCGTATTACTCGTATTTTCAAAAGTAAAAAGTTCTAATGGAGAAGAAGTAACGTCATCAATACTAACAGATTTTAATATTGCATCTACTCCAACGTTTAGTTTTGGCGCAATACCGTAAGCCGTTTGTAGGAAACCGCTAAAATAGTTTTGCCTTTTTGAACTTTCTTTGACCACACCATTTTGATCAAACCCAGCATTATCCGTATATAAGTTGTTAAATAGTTTTACTTCTACCTGACCTTTTTTTAATAGCGCTGAGGGCGTATACTCCTGAAGGTTGGCTGGTTTCTCTACTGAAGAGGGCTGATCTTTTATTTCTGGCATGAGGTCATCTACTCTTTTTTTTTTATTCAATGCCCAATCGTATGTATAATGACTTACTGAATAATTGGAAGGAATCTTGTTGATTCTATATTGATTAATATATTGCAATACACTTTTTCCAGTGCCGGTAAAATCCTCCTTATACCATTTGAAGATCTCTGAAATTAATGTCTTATCATCATCAGCCCTTATTCTTATAAAGGAAGGATCATTTAAAGTAGCTTTTGTTCTGGCCTCTAATTGCGCTTCTAATTTTTCGGGGAAATATGCTTCCGATATAATTTTAGGACAGCCCATTGCAGCACACACCAATACAAAATGAATTCTCGGGTCATTGTAAACAGCCCTTATTTTTTTGTTCTCTATATCATTGATGGTCAATTTTTCGCTTGCAATTGTATGTTTTAGCTTATCAAAAAATCCACTGACATCCATTGGCGATTTGATGGGCCAATGGTGAATGATTGAATTGATAACGGTAAGATTATAAGCATTGATCCAAAATGCCTTTTGTTCATTATGTGAAAATTTGCTTAGGTCCATGTTTTCCATAACACGTACCAATTTTCTTAATTCAACAGTATTGTTTTGTATCGCGTGATAATCCACACATCCTTCAATAACATATTTTGCTAAAAAAGAATTGGCGTCATTAAAAAAGCTGGTTGCGTTATCATCGGCTGAAAAAGCAACGTTATAGGCACCCGAGGCCCATAATAATAGCATTGATGCTATTTGTTTAATTCTTCTTTTTGTCAAAATATTCATAATTTTAATTTGAGCTTACGATGCATTAAATATTAATGTTTTTGTTGGTGACAATAAATTGGAAGGTTAAAATAAAAGGACGTTCCAACATTTTCCTTGCTTTGAACATCAATGGAGACCTTATGCAGCTCCAAAATATTCTTCACTATTGTAAGGCCTAGCCCAGTTCCGTCTTCCCCATTGTCTTTTGTATCAATATGTTTATGGTAGCGATCAAAGATTAAGGATATCTCCTTTTGTGGTATGCCAATGCCTGTATCAGCTACCTTTACTATGATATAATCTTCATTTTTTTATTCAGTTCAATAGTGATTACACCTCCTTTTGACGTGAATTTGATAGCATTATCTATTAAGTTTTGAAGGACTCGATCTATCAGGGCTACATCAGCACATACCAATGGAGAATCTTGAATGAAAATAGGTCTAATACTTATATCTTTTTCCTTTGCAGTGAGCGTATACTTATGTGCGATATCCTGTATCAACTCAGCAATAAAAACTTGGTAAAACAACTATTGATTACAGTTCTGAAACTCTTATTATATCTAAATAGTTTCAAAGATACTCCTGTAGTATCTCCTTAATATCTGGCTTAAAGTAGCGGTTGCTTTTCAGCACTTTACCGTCTTCGCGGTAAATGGGTTGATCATTTTCGTCCAACTTGCTCATGTTGCTGCGCTGAATTTCGCAAAACACTTCTTCGATTTTATGCTGCAGCCCGTGCTTAAGCAGCGTCCCGCAAAGGATATAAAGTTGGTCGCCCAGCGCATCGGCAATCTCCACCAAATCATCGTTTTTGCAAGCTTCCAGGTATTCTTCTACTTCTTCCTTCATCAAATTGTAACGCAACATATATTCGTTTTCAGGCAAAGAAGCAGTTGGGTAATCTGTGTTTTCAATCCCGAAAGCATCGTGAAAATCACGCACTTTGTCAATAGTGTCTTGCAGTGAAAGCTGTTTTGTAAGTGTTTCCATTTTTTAATTTTCTTTGACACAAAATAAATCCATTAAAAGACTTAACCGAAGTTATTTTCTTAAAAGTTCTTAACATTTTTTAACAAAATTTCTCATTTTCGCGCACCATAATTTGTGAACTTAGCCGTTCTCAAAAAATCGAAGACTATAATTCATATTGTTAACTAAATATATAAAAATGGAAGAAGCTATAACCGCATCACCAGCTACAGTAGATATCAGAGCGCTAAACGAGATGATTCAAAAAGAAAGCCAGTTTGTCGACCTGATTAGCATGGAAATGGACAAAATCATTGTAGGGCAGAAATACATGGTCGAACGCTTACTCATTGGTCTTTTATCTGATGGACACATCCTGCTGGAAGGTGTTCCTGGGCTGGCAAAAACATTAGCTATCAGCACATTAGCAAAATGTATCGAAGTAAAATTTAGCCGCTTGCAATTTACCCCTGATTTGCTGCCTGCCGACCTCATAGGCACCATGATTTACAGTCAAAAAAAGGATGAATTCACCGTAAGAAAAGGCCCGATTTTCGCCAACTTTATTTTAGCTGATGAAATAAATCGTGCTCCGGCAAAAGTACAAAGTGCATTGCTCGAATCCATGCAAGAAAGGCAGGTAACCATTGGCAATGAAACTTTTCCCTTGCCAAAGCCCTTTCTCGTTTTGGCTACCCAAAATCCTATTGAGCAGGAAGGCACCTACCCCCTACCCGAAGCGCAGGTAGACCGTTTTATGTTAAAAGTGGTTTTAGATTATCCAAAAAAAGAAGAAGAAAAGCGCATCATCCGTCAAAACATTGCCCTTGACGGAATGCCTAAAGCCAATACGATTTTAAAATCCGATGATATTCTAAAAGCAAGGAAAGTTGTAAAACAAGTTTACATGGACGAAAAAATAGAACAGTACATTATTGACATCGTTTTTGCAACCAGAAATCCGGAAGAATATGGGTTAAGTAAGTTCAACGCGCTCATCAACTTTGGTGGATCGCCTCGTGCTAGCATCAATTTGGCATTGGCTTCAAAGGCTTTTGCTTTCATCAAAAGACGGGGTTATGTGATTCCAGAAGATGTGCGTGCCATTTGTAAAGATGTGCTGCGCCACCGCATCGGTTTGACCTACGAAGCTGAGGCAGAAAACATCACTACGGAAGACATTGTGAATGAGATATTAAATACGGTTGAAGTGCCTTAACAGACCGTAGACAATAGATCGAGGACCGCAAAAACACGGTCTGTGGTCTAATGTCTGCCTACCACTATCCAACATGGAAACAACTGAATTAATAAAGAAAGTCCGCAAAATAGAAATTAAAACGCGGGGATTGAGTAGCCAGATTTTTTCCGGAGAGTACCATTCTGCTTTTAAAGGAAGTGGTATGGCTTTCAGTGAAGTGCGCGAATACGTGCCTGGCGATCCCATCCGGGCGATTGACTGGAACGTAACTGCCCGTTTCAACAAGCCTTATGTGAAGATTTTCGAAGAGGAAAGAGAGCTTACGGTAATGCTTTTAGTGGATGTAAGTGGGTCAAGAGAATTTGGCACCAAAAAGCAGCTCAAAGAAGACTTAATTACTGAAATCTGTGCTGTGCTGGCATTTTCAGCCATTCAAAACAATGACAAAGTAGGCATAATTTTTTTCAGCGATAAAATAGAAAAATTCATTCCGCCCAAAAAAGGCCGAAGCCATATTTTACGCATCATTCGTGAATTGCTCGACTTCCGACCAGAAAACAAAAAGACCAACCTTGAAGAAGGACTGCGCTATTTCACCAATGTCATTAAAAAGAGAAGCACTGCTTTCATCCTGTCAGATTTTATAGATACTGGTTTCGAAGATGCATTGAAAATCGCCAACAAAAAACACGATATCGTGGCACTACGTATTTACGACCAACGCGAGCAGGAAATACCTGAAATAGGAATGATTCAATTCAAAGATGCCGAAACAGGTGAAATGCGCTGGATAAACACATCAAGCAAAAAAGTACAAAAGTCGTTTAGAGCGACTGCATTGCAACATGAAGCCAAATTGAAAGACATTTTCACCAAGTCGGGTGTGGATTACACACGCATCGCTACGCACGAGTCATATATAAAACCATTGATGACGTTGTTTAAAAAACGGGAAAGTAGAAGGTAATGGAATTTAGAATGAAGAATTTAGAATTTAGAATAGTGAAATGGTTTGCGTTGTTGGCTGTTTTGCTGTTGCAATCTGTTGCTTTTTCCCAGCAACCAACAGCTACTGCAACTCTTGATTCAAACTTAATTTTAATAGGTGAGCAAATAAACCTCACCCTGCAACTTACCTGTCAGGCACAGGATTCAGTAGTGTGGCCTACCATTGGCGATACGCTAAAAAAAGAAATCGAAGTGGTGCAAAAAAGCAAGGTTGATACGACTTTCGATAGCGAAAACAACTTCATCAAAACACTCAGCCAGCAATTGACACTTACTTCGTTTGATTCAGGTTATTGGGCAGTACCACCTATTCAATTTCTGGTGAATGGCGAAACAGTGGAAACYGARRYGCAACTRCTYGCRGTGCAGACCGTGCCTGTAGACACAGCCAACAAAATTTACGACATCAAAGGCCCGCTCAGTGTGCATTACACATGGGCGGATTGGTTACGCACCAATTGGCAATGGCTGGCGGGCGGGGCGCTGCTCGGAGCAATTATCGCACTGATTATCTATTTGCTGAAAAATCGAAAAGAAAAACCCGCGCCTGTCATCGAAAAGCCGAAACCGAAAATTCCACCACACATCATTGCGCTGGAAAAATTGGATAARCTGAAAGAAAAGAAGCTCTGGCAGGCAGGAAAAACAAAAGAATACCACAGTAAAATGTCAGAGATTGTACGTGAATACCTCGAAAACCGCTTTTATGTGAACGCTTTAGAACAAACGACTTATGAAATACTGCACAACCTTCGCACAGTAGATATTAGCGAAGAAAACAAGGCTAAACTCGAGCAACTGCTTATGCTTTCGGATTTGGTGAAGTTCGCCAAGGAAAAACCCATTGCCAGCGAAAACGAGCAGGTGTTGCAGCATGCGTACGATTTTGTGAACAATACCATACCGAAATTACAGGAACCTGAAAAGCAGGAAAAAACTGAAGCTATTGAAGTATGATTAATTGGACTGACATAGATTTCGCCCACAAAGAGTTCTTTTGGCTCTTTTTATTGCTGCCCTTGATGGTCGGCTGGTATGTTTGGCAGTACCGTAGAAGCTACGGGGAAATTCAGATGTCATCTTTGCAGGGCTTTTCATCCGTAAAAACCAGCGCCAAGGAAATTACACGGCATGGGTTGTTTTTGCTGCGATTAATGGCTTTTTCGGCATTCATTGTTGTGCTGGCACGGCCACAGTCGTCTACCAGTTGGCAGGATGTAACCAGCGAAGGCATTGATATCATCATCGCGCTCGACATATCGGGCAGCATGCTGGCCGAAGACCTGAAACCCAATCGGCTGGAAGCATCCAAGCGCGTGGCAATGGAATTTATTGACGACCGCCCCAACGACCGCATAGGGCTGGTAGTTTACAGTGGGGAAAGTTTCACCCAATGCCCACTCACCACGGATCATTCAGTACTCAAAAACCTGTTCAAAGACATCAAAAACGGGATGATCGTGGACGGAACAGCGATCGGTATGGGGCTGGCCAATGGTGTGCTTCGACTCAAAGAAAGTAATGCCAAAAGCAAGGTAGTTATTTTACTTACTGATGGCTTTAATACAACAGGAAAAATCCCTCCGCTGACTGCCGCTGAAATTGCCAAATCGGAAAAAATAAGGGTATACACCGTTGGCGTTGGCACAAAAGGAATGGCGCCCTACCCGTTTCGCAATCCGCTGGGCGGCATTGTGTACCAAAATATAGAAGTAAAAATTGACGAGGGGTTGTTGAAAAATATTGCGGAAATGACAGGTGGGCAGTACTTCCGCGCAACTAACAACAAAAAACTCAAAGCCATTTACAAGGAAATTGATAAACTGGAAAAATCAAAAATTGAAGAAGTGCAATACACAACGAAACACGAACTATTTTTTCCGTTGGCGGCAATTGGCAGTATTTTGATATTAATTGAGTTTTTGTTGAAAAATACGGTGTTTAAGAGTATTACTTGAAATTGACAGAAATTTATGGAAATGAATTGAAATTGATATAAGATAATTACGATGCCTAAAAAATACATACAACTAAAAGACCTTGAAGTTTATCAACTGGCAAGGGAATTGTCAAGATTGGCGTGGAAAATCTACGAATCGTTGAATTGGCAAGACAAAAAAATCATGGGTGACCAATTCATTTCATCCACTGACTCTGTTGGCGCAAACATCGCAGAAGGTTACGGCAGGTTTCATTATTTGGATAAAATAAAATTCTTTTACAATGCCCGCGGTTCACTGCTCGAAAGTTACACGCATTGGTTGGAATTACTTTACGAAAGGGAAAAAATAACCACAGAACAATTTGAAATAATGAAGTCTGTACTGGAAAAATTGACATTAAAACTGAACAATTTCATTTCTTCCATTTATAAAGCAAAGCAATCAGAATTAAAATTAAACTAAACAGAATAAAACGATTAATTTCAATGAATTTCAAATTTCAACAAATTTCCTGAACGAATGTTCCGTTTTGAAAACATAGAATTGTTGTGGGGATTGCTTGCCATCCC
>NVWW01000167.1 GCA_002746335.1 Flavobacteriales bacterium
CCGTTGTCCCAGCTATAAGTGTAAGCTGTTGTTCCTCCCGAGCCGGTCACTGTGGCCTGGCCGATACATACTGCATTACACAATAAGTTGGTGCCCGTTGCTGCCGCTGTTAATGGAGCTGGCTGGGTGATCGTAATTGAACTTGTTGCCTGGCAGCCGTTGGCATCTGTTACTGTGCCTACATATGTTCCAATGCATAAACTTGTTAAGCTTTGCGTAGTTGCTCCGTTATCCCAGCTATAACTATAGGCTGTTGTTCCTCCCGAGCCGGTTACTGTGGCCTGTCCGATACATACTGCATTACACAATAAGTTGGTGCCTGTTGCGGTTGCACTTAATACAGTTGGTTGGGTGATGGTTATTGAACTGGTTGCCTGGCAGCCGTTGGCGTCCGTTACCGTACCTACATAGGTGCCTATGCACAATGAGCTTAAGCTTTGCGTAGTGGCTCCGTTATCCCAGCTGTAAGTATAGGCTGTTGTTCCTCCTGAACCGGTTATTGATGCCTGTCCTATACATACTGCATTACACAATAAATTGGTGCCTGTTGATGTTGCACTTAATACAGTAGGTTGAGTGATCGTTACACTAGCATTAGCTTGACATCCATTGGCATCGGTTACTGTTGCTGTATAGGTGCCAATGCATAAACTAGTTAAATTTTGAGTGGTTGTTCCATTGCTCCACTTGTAACTATAGGCTGTTGTTCCTCCACTGGCGGTAGCTGTGGCCTGACCTGTACATACTCCGTTACATAATAAGTTGGTTCCAGTTGTTGTAATACTCAAAACATCCGGTTCAGTGATCGTTACACTCGCAGTTGCCTGGCACCCATTGGCATCTGTTACGGTTCCTGTATATGTTCCTATACATAAACTGGATAGGTTTTGAGTAGATGATCCATTACTCCACTTGTAACTATATGCTGTTGTTCCTCCTGAACCGGTAATTGACGCCTGACCAATACAAACTGCATTACATAATAAATTGGTGCCAGTTGCTGTGGCGGTTAAAGCAGTGGGTTGGGTGATAGTTACTTCCGTCTGAGTAGTACACCCGCTGGCATCAGTCACAGTTACTCTGTAAGTTCCTATGCATAAACTATTTAGATCTTGAGTCGTTGATCCATTACTCCAACTATATGTATATGGTGCGCTTCCACCTCCGGGAGATAAATTTGTTTCCCCTATACAAACAGCATTACAAAGTAAGTTTGTACCAGTTAATGTTGCTGTTAAAGCAGGTGGTTGTGTTATAGTGCTACTTGAAGTTGCTTCGCATCCATTAACATCAGTAACAGTAACTGTAAATGTTCCAGCACATAAGCTAGATAAATTTTGACTAGAGGATCCATTTGTCCAACCAAAACTGTATGCCGGTGATCCTCCACTTGGAGTTGAACTCACTTGTCCATCGCACACACCATTACAGCTAAGATTGGTTCCTACTGTGGTAATTGATAACACCGGGGGCTGTGTTATGGTAACACTAGAAGTCACCTGACAACCGTTCGCATCGGTTACTGTTCCGGTATAGGTGCCTGTGCATAAACTACTTAAGTTTTGTGCATTCGTGCCATTTGACCAGCTATAACTATATGCTGTTACACCTCCTGAACCGGTTACTGATGATTGTCCTATACATACCCCATTGCACAATAAATTAGTACCTGTAGCTGTAGCACTTAATGCAGTGGGTTGGGTGATGGTTACACTCGCAGTTGCCTGACATCCATTGGCATCGGTTACTGTTCCTGTATAGGTACCTATACATAAACCACTTAAATTTTGGGTGTTTGTTCCATTGCTCCAGCTATAACTGTATGCTGTCGTTCCTCCTGAACCGGTTATAGTTGCTTGACCAATGCATACTGCATTACACAATAGATTAGTTCCCGTTGCAGTTGCACTTAATACTGGAGGTTGAGTTATACTAACTGTAGCGGTTGCTTCACAAAGATTAGCATCCCAAACTGTAACTGTATATGTACCAGCACATAAAGCTCCTGCTGTTTGCGTTGAAGCTCCACTTGACCAACCAAATGTGTAAGGGCCTGTTCCGCCAGATGGTGTTGCAGTTCCTTCTCCATCACAAACTCCATTACAGCTTAAATTAGTTCCTACTGTTGTAGCAGAAAGAACCGGAGGCTCAGTAATAGTTACAGAAACTGTTGTTTGGCAGCCATTCGCATCCGTTACCGTAGCAGTATATGTTCCTGCACATAAACCGGGTAAATTTTGAGTAGATGATCCATTTGACCAACTATAAGTATATCCCAGAGTACCTCCTGAAGGAGTTAAATCTGCTGCTCCATTACAAACTGAATTACAAGTTACATTTGTACCAACTATACTTGCGCTTAAAACCGGTGGTGCCGTTATAACTACAGTAGCTGTTGCAATACAAAGATTGGCATCAGCAACTGTTCCTGTAAAAGTTCCGGCACATAAACTTGATATATTTTGTGTACTTGCCCCTGTTGACCAAGAATATGTATATCCCGGAGTGCCTCCCGATCCTGTCAAGCTTGCCTGACCATCGCAAGGAGTATTACATGTTAAATTAGTTCCCGTTGTACTTGCTGTAGGCATAGGAAACACCGTTATAGTCTGATTAGATGTATCACAACAAGTGGGATCAGCACCATCACAAGTAATTTGTCTTACATTATAACTACCATCACTGCTCCATGTGACTCCTGCCTGATCTTCAGTAGTTGAAGTAGCCGGAGTACCTGAAGTAAATGTCCATGCATAAGTATATGCTCCCATTGCTCCTGTAGAACCGGTATTGGTAAAATCAAAACTATTGCCTGTTAAACATTGAGTTGCATCATTTATGGAAAAAGTTGCTGTTGGTGGAACACAGCAAACTGCAATTGTAACTGTACCTGTTGCCGTAGAAGTACAACCATTTTGAGTTATTATTAATGTAACTGTATAAGTACCTGTACTTGCATATACATGCCCTGTAACACTTTCAGAAGTATAATCAGTGGTAGCATCTCCATCTACATCCCATGTAAATGTTGCCCCACCCATTCCTCCTACAGTATAGTTCGTTCCGGTATTTGTGAAAGTTATTGAATTGGTTGCCAGACAAGTATCTCCTGAGATAGTAAATGATGCGACCGGGCCACCCCCAGGAGCAACTGTGCCACCATCTGATGCCGTACATCCCTTGTCATCCGTAACATTTAAAGTATAAGTTCCATCACAAACGCCTGAAATATCTTCCGTAATTGCACCATTACTCCATGAATAAGTATAAGGTGCTGTTCCTCCTGTTACATCCATATTGACTGCTCCATCACAAGCACCATCACATGTTTCGTCTGTTACAGCATTTAATGATACAACCAATGCCGGAGGTTGGGTAACTGTAAACGATATCACCGTATCACAGCCACTTTCAGTAATTGTAACCGTGTAAGTACCAGCAGCCAAACCCGAAATATCTTCACTTGTCTCTCCACCAGGTACCCATGAAAATGTGGGTGAATTCATTCCAGCTACCGTAACATCAATAACTCCATCGCTTCCTCCATTACAACTAAGATTTGTAATTACTCCGGAAGCATCTGGGAAGGTGGTGCAGACACCACAAGAGATGGTTGCATCCCAACCGGGTTTGACAACAGAGCCATCAGAGACAAAAACAAAAGTAATGCAGTCATTGGTAGAAGTAATAGTACCTGGGCCGGAGGTTGAGCAAAACTCACCGATAAGCGGGTCACTCGTGGACGAACCATCATATATAGTAAGATTATCATAAGGACAGCCTCCACCAGCCTCAACATCAAAAACGGTAAAATCAAATGTAATCGGCCCCCCATCATCCGAGCAATAAGTTGTGGTGGTGCTTTCACCATTGGAATAATCACTTCCACTACCTCCACTGTCATAAAAGTTGCCTGTGCATGTATTTATAGGTGGAGGTGGAATAGCTGGAGGGGTTATTGTTTTTGTGCACCCAGTAGTGCCTTCATCATAAGTCAGATCAATTGTAGCTGGTTGGCCATCTGTAGTAAATGTAATATTATCACACACTTTAGAAGGATTGGTAACACAGCCAGCTTCATAACCAGATGGTGATAACCAATTGCCTGTTCCACCGGCAGAAGTAAAAGTTAATGTGCCCATATTAACATTTCCACTTCCGTTTCCGCTTCCACTGGAAGTAGTTGAAGTACATCCTCCCATAATCGGGCAGGTGTCATCGCAATAATTATATGATGAAGTCCAATTGCCCGAACTAAAGCTAGTAATTGAGACTCCACCGGACGGTGTAATGGTAAAATTATCAGTTTCCCCATCATTGGAAGTAACTGGCAAACATACTTCTACAGTATAAGTGTAGGTTCCATCTCCATTATCTACACTGGTAGTATAAGTAAATGTACCAACGTTACAGGCAGTGGAATTTGAAATTGGAAATATCAGGAAACCAACAATTGTGATTACAATAGATAACGCTTTTGGCTTCCATAAAAGTGACTTCATCTCGGCGGCTTGGCTAAATAATTCAAGAGCAATGTTCTTGAATGTAAGGTTTTGGCTTTTTCTTTAAAATAAAAGTCTTTCAAGATACCGCTTCTATTATTGGAATCAAAATTTGCAATGCGCATCTTATCAATATTATATTCTTTATTAATTTAATATCGTAGTTTTATATACTTTATATCGAATATTCAATAGCCATAAATGCTACATAAAAACCAAAATGCTACATAAACATTCGATTTTTAAATTTAACACCTAAAAAGTGCGATTAAACATATTATTATTTCTAATTATGTGCTATTATAAATGTTTTATTTCTTTAAATTGCATATATTGTGTCTTAATTCTCTTTTATTGCTATTGTCTACTTGATTTAAAATATAATTTCATTTGGTATAATTACTCAAAATAACAGATGTAAGAATTTTGTTAAAAATGATAAAAAGTATTTTATAAAAGTATTGCATCTCTTTGAAGTGTTCTTTAAATTTTGTTAAAGATAAAGACAGTTTTATTTCGATTAAAGAACATTTATTTTGTTTTTCCGTATTTTGTTCCGCATATTATCAAAGTCAGCTTTCTTTCAGTTTATTAAAATTTAATCGAATATGCTCATTTACAATAAGTTACAAACTACCTTTTCTTACTTAGTAGAAAATTCACAATTTTTTTTCCGGGCAATAAATCGTGCAATGAATGATTAATATTAGCACGCTGAACGGCTGGAGAATATCTTAAACTACTATTCAAATTATATAAATTAAGGATGATAATTAACCGTATCCAGCCGCCATGGTTAGGGATACGGTTAAAAACCGAGTATTCAGTAATACAATAACAGTTTATTTTCGTACTTATACTTAATAGACCCGGTTTTCGAATCATCCATTATTTCTTCCCAGAAAAACCAATTTCCTTTATTAAATTCTATATAATCTCTAACATAAAGACCAAGAGATTTAAGAAAAGGAATATTTTTGCAGTGTATAATAAATTCTAGCATGATCATTATATATGTTTTTAGATTATGAATGCTAGAAAAAACTTCTATCCGTATTACAAAGGACTTAAAAATAATACCCTCATACAATACAAGGATATTTGTATTTTCTCAAATTCAATGTACCTGAAAACAGGTAGTTTCCGCTGTTGATGACAGATAAGAATTAGGTCAGAAACAAAATTGGGAAAGCATCAGGGATACAGAAGAATATGTCTTTAACATAATGCAAAGTTTACAACGGTAGAAATGGGTTCTGAATGATCGTTCTAATATTTTTCGTATTCGATATTGATTTCTTCCAGAAAATCCTCCACGTACCTGATATTTTTGTCCTCTACTTCAAAAATTATTGGGTTATCGCTATATAATGCAATACTTAGTTGTGTTTGCTGCAAATTTTTATTCAGCATAATACTTTTGATTTCATTGGTTGAATAAGGAAGTAAGTATGACTTAAATGATTTTGCAATTTTAATAAGAAGTCCTTTAGGGTATTTTTCAATGTGTATGACTGCATTTATATCTTTAAGCGTTCTTCCGCAAAGTATTTCATCAAAATATCCAATCCCACTTACGTAGTTCAATTTTGCTGCAAGTAAATATTGATCATCAAACCAGCGAATATGCCCAATTAATTCTCTGATTTGTTGTTTTGATGCTAATGTCATTATTTATGAATTTAAAATGTGTTATAATCAGTAAGGTTACCAGTGCTATTGATCACTATTATATTCAATTTGTTGTCTGATAGCGACACAACTATTACTATTTAATGCAGAACTCGACTAATTAATGCAGAACTCGACTAAGTTCCAGCATAAAGGTTGTTTGCTACATAGCCATATCCTGCAAACCAGTAATAAGAGTAACGTTCAATAACCCTAAAATCTGCACTTCAATCCAGGCATCGCTAAATCCGGGACACATTGGACCTTTTATTACTCTGATAATTACAAGTGCTTCGGACTCACAAACAAAAACTATTACGGTTCAAGTACATCCTTTGCATTTGTAACAATTACCGTATATGTTCTTATGGAATACCTATAGATTCTGAGTTTGTTTATTGTTGGCACCATGCTGAAGAATCTGGATTATATCTTAATAGGTTCAGAATGATAATTAACCGAATGAATATTCATTCAGAAATAAAAAACAGTTAATTTTTGTACTTAATTCACCCGGTTTTTGAATCATCCAATATTACTTCCCAGAAACGCCAATTTTCTTTATTTATATCTACATCTTCACTGACATATAGGCAAAGAGATTCAAGAAGATGAGTATTTTGACAGTACATGAATACTCGCATAATCAATATATATATTTTTATATTATGAATGACACAGATAAACTTCTATTCGTATTACAAAGGACCTAAAAGTAATCTCCTATTTCAATACAAGGATATTTGTATTTTCCTCAAATTGAGACTACCTGTAAACAGGTAGTCTCAATTATTGATGAGATGACGGATTAGAATAAGGTAAGAAACAAAATTTGACAGCTTCAGTGATACAGTAGAAGAGAACTTTAACTTAATGCAAAGTCATCATTAGTGAAAATGGATTAGTCAACCAATCCATTTTGAATTGCAATTTTTACCAGTCCTGCTACATTTTTAACATTTAGTTTCCTGATAAGGTTTTTCCGATGGGTTTCTACCGTAAAATAGCTTATTAACAACTTTTCTGCAATTTGTGGAGTAGTATATTCCATGGTAATTAATTTGAGAATCTCTTTTTCTCTCTTAGTAAGATTTATATTACGGTTTTGGTTGTCAATATCTTCAACATATTCCAGAGTCGTTTTTGCATCCAACATCTTCAACGCGACATCACTACTATAGAATTTTTCTCCTTTTGCAATGGTTGTTATAGCAGTTATGAGTTCTTCTTTACCTGTATTTTTCAGAATGTAACCAGTAGCTCCTGCCTTAACTATTTCAGTTATCAATTCCTTTTCAATGTACATGGTTAAAGCCAATACTTTTACATCGGGATACTTTTCCCTAATTTGTTTTGTAGCTTCTATACCGTTCATTACAGGCATATTGATATCCATAATGACCACATCAATTGGTTGCTTTTTAAGCCTATCGAGTGCTTCTTCACCATTATTTGCCATCGCAACTACATGAACCTCCTCGCTGTCAACTAGCAAGGCTTTGATCCCATCAATAAACATTTGGTGATCATCTGTGATCAGTACTCTTATCATAACTATCGATTATATTGGTACTAAATAAAACCATTCTCTTAAGAAACCGGAATTACAATTATAATATTTGTTCCTTTACCAGGCTTAGAATCATACTCAATCTTTCCCTTTAGAAACTCAACCCTTGATTCTATATTATTCACACCCAAACCATTTTGACCTTTTACTTTTTCAAGATCAAACCCCTTGCCATCATCTTCCACCATCAAATTTAATGTATTCTCATGTTTAAAAATTTGGACAGAAACTTGTTTTGCCTCGGAATGTTTGATAATGTTATTAAAAATTTCCTGTATAATTCGATACAAAACTATTTCTATAGTTTCATCCATTCTTGCTTCCAATCCATAATTCGAAAAATCAATTTCAAATTTTCCACTTTGTTTAAGTTTATCCAAAAAATCTCTTAGCGCCGGAATCAAGCCTAGCTTCACTAAAGCTCCTGGCATCATGTTGTGAGAAATGGTTCTGACATCTTTACAAGCATTATCCAAAAGTGAAACTGAATTTTTATACATCGTTTGCTTCGCTTGATCCAGGGCTTGATACTCATTTTGTAACCCATCTAAATTCAATTTAGCAGTAGACAACGTATTCCCCAAACCATCATGCAACTCTGCTGCTATTCTTTTTCTTTCCTCTTCCTGAGTTTTCAAGATAGAATCTAATAGCTCTTTCTGATGAGTATTCCTTTGATCAAGCAATTGTTGCTTTGCTAGTATTTCATCTTTTTCTTTTTGTAAAAGCCGGGCTCTTTGCTTTGCTACGTATCGTTTATACAACAAGTAAACAATCACAAGCAACAATAAAAGCCCACCGATAATTGAGTTCCTTAGTACTTTCTGACGATTGAATTCTGCTTCTTGCCTCGCTATTTCTAGATCCTGTATCTCCTTTTCATTTTTGAGTAATGAAATCTCTTTTTCTTTCTTATCGGTCTCATATTTAGTTTCCATCTCAACTATTTGCTTTTCACTATTTTCATTGAATATGGTGTCTTTTATAGCACTATATTGTTTGTGATATTGTAATGCAAGGAGATAGTGGTTTGTTTCTGTGTAATGGGTACTTAATAATTGATAGGCATACATAACACCTGATATTTTGCCAATTTCCCTATTAATGGCGAGCGATTCTTTCAAGTACTTCTCTGCTTCTTTGTATTTTTCTTTCTGTAAATCTATATCCGAAATGGATTTTGCCTGCTTAGTGTACATGGCACCGATGTTAGCGAGGTGTCTTGCAATACCAACTTTTTCCCCCAATACTCTGGCTATTTCCAATGCCAATATATAGTGTTTTAGGGCTTTTTGGTTCAAAAAATCGCTCTCAGTAATATCCTTCCGGGACTTTGCTGCGTTCGCCTGATTGCTGTAGACAATCCCTATGTTACCGAGGATTATGGCTATACCATTTTTCAAGTCAAGTTCTTTTGCTAATTCCAGTGCATCAAAGTAATGTTTCAAAGCATTGATGTACAAAGAATCACTCCCAACAGTATCTTGCCGAGACTTCGCTTCGTCTGCAAACTCCCTGTAAATATTTCCGATATTAACAAGGTGCCTGGCAATGCCGTTTTTATTTCCTACCACTTTGTCAATTTCCAGCGCTTCAAAGTAGTATTTCAGGGCTAGTGTGTGATCTTCCTGATCATTGTAAAGACTGCCGATGTTGCCGAGTACGGTTGCAATGCTTACCGTGTCCCTGAGTTCTTTGTTTATTTCCAATGCCTGTAAATAGTGTTTCAGCGTTTTGGGGTAATCGCCCAGATTTTGATAAATGAGGCCGATGTTGCTTAGAGTTTGGGCAATGCCTGGCTTGTCTTTTATTTGTTCGTGTATTTTTAGTTTTTCAAAACAGAACTTCAATGCTTCCGGGTAATTACCTTGCAACCAGTGTACATGAACGATGTTGTTAAGAGCTGTGGCCAATCTTTTTGAACCTGTCTGCTGGTCAGGCAGGTCTATTATAATTTTGGCAATGCCTTGTTGACGATGGGCGTAATTTAGGGCGGTGTCAGGATGAGTATTGATATACTGATTGAAGAGGAGGTCAAGTAATTTGAATTTGTTGGTATCTTCTTTAATCGTTTTAAATACATTAATAAGACTATCACTTTTAGGAAAATCTTGTGAGTAACCATTAAAGGGGATACAAGATATTATGAGTGTTAACAGATATATTAAGTACTTACATATCATTCCTGAAAATAGAAGTTATTACAAGTATACAATAATAGTAACTAAACACAGTTCAACAAGTTCTGTGTAATTTCCACACATAAACAAACTCAATAAACACTATTTATCCAATCATTTTGTGACAAATTATTTCAGCAATTAATCAGAACATTATAGTTCTTTAAAGTTAGCTTCTAGTAAATACTTGAATAGCACAAATTTGTGACAGCTAAATTTTTCATGCAGTAATTACTATTGTAAAAGTACTTTTTTTGTCTTTAATTTGGCCCGCATTTTAACAATTGAGTTTCGATTAAATAAAACAAGTAACCTATACACATGAAAAGCGCATTATTTATAGGATTTAGTACTACAGGTTTTAGCCAGACTTCGAATTACAATACAACTCACACTATTGGTAAAGTAACATACGTTAACAGCGATGGGACAACAGGTAAAATTGAAAAGACAGATGGGCAAGTTATAGACTTTTTTGATCCAAAGTTGTCTGAAAAAGGTATTATCGTTGGTGATGAGGTTCAGTTCCACGTGGTGATTTCCCCAGATGGCTATCCCATTGGAACTGATTTAGAAAAAACAGATACACAGAGTGGAAATTGGCAGGGATTTAGTAATTAAAACTTTACGGTACTATCGCATCTACATTTCTCTCATTGTACTATAATTTTATTCCCAAAGTCATTGGATCTGTCGCATTTAATAGGTGAAATAGTCAAAAAGAAAAATTGAAAATAATATTATTCTGGAAAACTCAACAATAACTAATTAAAACTCAAAGGTTTACAGATTGTACTATTTCTCAGAATTATAGAATAATTCCAAAATATTGAGTAATTCATATTTTATTTACCTAACTTTCTATAGATTAGGTTTTAGGTTAAGAACCTAAATACAACGTTGCAGGAAAAAATATTAACTTTAGATAACAAGAAATTGGTTTGAGATGTGATGTTGCTAAGTCCCGTAAATAACAACTTTATTGACAAGCAGATACCTATACGTACACCTAATTTTAAAATGTACCCTAACGAACTAATTTTAAGATAGTTGAAAAAGGAGTTTGGGAGCCTCGCTCTCCGCCACTATCAACTTTTTGAATTTAGTAGCTGCTAACTTCCTTTGTTTTAGCGGTTTTTTTTATATATTTAAAATCAAACAGGATCAAAAAAGACCAATATCAAGAAAAATATATACGTAAACCAAGTTTAATTTAAGGCTTTCTTCTTAAATTGAAAAACGATTTCAAATTTTAATAAAATGATTCGATTATTAGCAATATTGACGATAACAATAAGCTTAAT
Organism: Flavobacteriales bacterium; assembly: GCA_002746335.1. Classification (GTDB taxonomy): domain Bacteria; phylum Bacteroidota; class Bacteroidia; order Flavobacteriales_H. Next base: position 11,228 of record NVWW01000167.1, read on the forward strand.
AGCTTGTAAACCAGAAGGACGAATTTATGTAGAATTCCAAGAATTATCTCCAGAAGTAGAATGGTTAAAAAAAGATACACGAGAATTCAAGGTACCCGTTGAAGACAATAGTCTTGCTTACAATATGAGTTTATCATTTAGATATGCCGAAGGTTATCAGTATCAAGTTGCAAAAGTAAAAGTAACTGAAACCAGCCCTAGCGGTAAAGAAACGATAAAAGAATATGATTTAAAAGTACGAGAAGATAACGGTGATTACATTGGAGAAGCAGGTTTTGACATTTGGGATAGTGAACACTTAGTAGAGCCTAACAAGAAATATGAAGAAACAGGAACTTATGCTTATGTAATAGAGCACAACATGCCTAAAGACCCATTGGTTTTTGCCATGGAAATAGGCGTTATCTTAGATAAAGTAAAATAAGTCCACTTCTGTCTAACCTTATTCTTCTTACACCCAATATATCATACGGGTGTGGATTTTATCAACAACTCAATAACTATCCACCTAATAATTCCTCACTTAATTCGTTTCATAATAAATAAAACTACTTCGTTTATCCAAACTCATGTTGCAAATAAAGTAATATGATGATACCCACTTGTTTCCGTCAATAAGCATACTATGAATTCAGCAATACTATTTTATGCATTTCTCAGCATATTTATAGCAACAGCTATCTTAACATTAGCAAGTTTACCTAATTGGATAAAAATCCCTAACAGTTACAAGAAGATACTATTTTCAACACTATTAGTGGAGGTAATTGGTTGTGTTATAATTCTATTCAAACAGGAATTGCTGACCAAAATTGAAGTTAGGCCAAACAATGAATGGATTGCCATGAGCATAAATAATGGAGAATTCATAAGACCTGAAATTCAACTAACAGACACAACGATGTTTTTGGGAAAATCAATAACTGAGGTTCAAGAAAAATTTAAATCTAATGAGTATATACTGGTTAAAGAAGATAAAGCCTTCTATATAAAGGATATTAAAAATAATTATGTAGGAAGAATTGCTACAGATGGATTTGAGAATGCATTTTTGTTTAATGGCTTTGAGTCTGTTGGTAACGAAATTGCAGGATCAGATAACTACAGGAAAATTAAATTTACTCCAAAGGACAATTCAGATTCTTGGAAAAAGAAAGGTTCTTTCTTCCAGAATTGGCCATTAAGTATAGAAGTTAAAGATACAGCCAGGCAGACTAGTTATCAAATAAAAAATAAACAGACCGGATCAACTGAATACAATTCGCTAAATGATGCTCAAGATGTAATTGATAAGAATTTTAGAAAACTTCACTTTTTTGAATGTAATCAAGCATTTTACCTTATAAGAATTTCCGATGCCAACCTATCTATTAAGAATAAGTATATTACATTTATTCTGATAAGATTAAAGCCAAAACTTACTTTAAATTAACCCGTTGAAAATAAAATTTTCGTCATCGCGAGGAACGAAGCGATCTCAGGCTTTATTAACTTTAAGAGATTGCCTCACTACGTTCGCAATGACGAGGTTTAGACCACTTTCATTAATTGGTCAACGCGTTTTAACTAATTAACTACAACTTAAAGCCATAAATGCTTTGGTCGTCAAAATTTTTGATCTTCTTTTTTGTATTGGCAGGTTTCTGCGATGTTCCAAATTGCTATTCTAAGTCCATTTTGCAAGACAATAACCATCAAACAGATACTGTTTTAGCTGATTATTATTACGCAAGGGCCGATTCTCTAAACAAAATATCATTATATAGTGAAGCCAATATCTATTTCAAAAAGTCTTCAAGACTTTATCAAAAATCACTAACAACAACAAACACCAATATTTTTAGAAAATATCTTGATTGTACCATTAAGATAAATCAGAATTTAAGAGTCCAGGGGAAATTTGATAATGCAATAGATTTACTTAACCAATTTCTTGAACAAGACATTGGATCATTTGATAACTCCTGGGAAACATATGGAAAAGTCTACCGTGAAATTGCCAAAAATCTATGTTTTAAGGGCGAATTCGTTGCAGCCCTGAGAGGATATGAGAAAGCATTGACCGCATTCAATATTAAATTACATGGCGAAAAGAATGTGCTGGTAGCAATGATTTACAATGGGGTGGGGGAGGCTAATGATGATAATGGTGACCTCAATTTAGCGCTGGCATATTACAAGAGATCTCTTAAAATCCTAATAGAATTGTATGGCCCTGATGATGCCCGTCTTGGTTCTGTGTATACCAATTTAGGACTAGCCTATAGGAAAAAAGGCGATTATGACAGGGCATTAGACTATTTGACACAAGATTTAAATATTATGCTAAGGACATCACCAAACGATTACTTTAACCTTGCAGTTTCATATAATAATATTGGCCTCGTTTTAGCAAACCTAAAGGAACATGAAAAGTCCATTGGATATTATATACAGTCTATAGATAATATTATCAAGGTTTTTGGCAAAGACAGTTATGCCCTTCATGCCTTATATAACAATCTTGGTAACTTATATAAAAGGACCGATAAATATGATGAAGCGTTCGACATGTTTAAGGAGGCTATACGGATAAGCAGTCTGGTTTTTGGTGAAAATCATCCAAGGGTAGCAGTTGGATACATTAATCTTGGAGCTACTTATCTCGAAAATAATGAGCATGGAAAAGCAGAAACTTCTTTGTTAAAGGGATTAGAGATAGATCTTGAATATTATGGTAAGTATCATCCTGAGATTGCCATTGCATATACCCACATTGCTACGTTGAGAATCCTACAAAATAAAAATCAAGAAGCTCTCGCAAGTATTCAGAAAGGATTACATTCCATGATCTATGAATTTGATAACCCAAATATTTATTGCAACCCACCTATCAATACTGTCTATGGTTCCAGGCAAATTGTGTTAAACTTATTAGTAGAGAAAGCTGATATTCTTTGTAGAGAATAGGACATAAAATATTCTGACGTTTAGAATTAAGGTTTGTCTCAAAAGTAAAAATTCGTGTCATTCTGAACGGCAGTGAAGAATCTTGCTCCCTGATTATCAATATATAACAATATCCTTCTCCCGAGTGCTCGTGATCAGTATGACATAAAGCGATACGTTTGAGTCAGGCTCCTTTTTTATTGCTTCTGAACTAATATTATCTTTGCGAAATTTTACAATCATGAAAATTGCAATAATAGGCTGTGGAAATATGGGAATGACTTACGCTCATGCATTTTTACGGTATAAGATCGTAAAGAAAAGTGAGTTGCTGCTGGTGGAAAAAAGCAGCAAAAGAAAAAGTGAGCTTGAGAAACTTAAACTTGGGAAAGTAACATCCACAATAGACCAAGTACTAAGTAAAAATGATGTAATTTTTTTAGCAGTAAAACCACAAGATTTTAATTCAATTAGTGAAAAATTAAAAAGATCACTCAAATCAAAAAATATCATCATTTCCATTATGGCAGGTATTACCATTCAAAAATTGGAAAACAAATTAGAACATCCTGCGATTATTCGTGCAATGCCTAACACACCCGCGCAAGTCGGTATGGGAGTTACAGGATTTACAGCAAGCAAAACAACTTCTATAGAACAAATTAGAATTGTTGAAAACCTATTAAATACAACTGGTAAAACTGTTTTTTTTGAAGATGGTTCTTTGTTAGATGCAGTCACTGCATTAAGCGGAAGTGGTCCCGCTTACTTTTTCTATTTCTTGAAAAACCTTGTTGAGGCAGGAGAAGAAATGGGGCTTGATACAGCAACAGCAACAATGCTGGTTAACCAAACTATGCTGGGATCCTTTCATTTGTTCAACAGTTCAACAAAATCTTTGGATGAACTCATTGCATCTGTTACATCCAAAGGAGGAACCACAGAAGCCGCCTTCCAAACATTAAACCAACACAAGCTCGATAAGAAAATTAAAGAAGCTGTACTTAATGCAGAAAAACGAGCCAAAAAACTTTCAAAGATCAGTTAATCGCACATCTCTTTTTACATTTTTTCAATCTCGACAATTCTTGATAAGTAATACCAGGGTAACCATAATTATCTCTCAAATGCTTTTCAGCCATTTCACAATCATTGATACGGCAATAAGTAATTCCCAAATGAAATTGGATCTTTATATCTTCTTTAAACAAAGAGTAAGCTCTTTCCATATATTCCAACCATTTGTCAAGATGATACTTTTCGTATTGAGGGTTTTGAGGAATCAATCCACTGTGACATTGCGCCAACATGATAAACAGATCACGATTATTTTTATCAATTTTAAGTGATTTCTCTAAGTAACTGAGTGCCAGTTTAAACTTTTGCATACGCATCTGGGTCAATGCCAATCCTTTATAACATTCAAATCGGTTTTCATTCAAATTAATTCCCTTTAAAAATGTTGTTTCAGCAAACTTGTACAAGCCATTTCTATTTTTTGTCCCCTCCTGCCTATCTCCCATTTCTATATAAAGATTACCTAGCATATCATACGCTAAATAGTTGTCAATATCATTGTTGGTAGACTGTTCAGCTCGTTTCATTGCAAAATCATACACACCTATCTGCTTGTAATAGCTTGCCGCAATGAGATCATAATCATAAACATCTTCTGTAAAGCCATAAAATGGATTGAAAGCTTTGGAAATAAATCCCGCAAGACTGGAAGGTTGAATTGATTGTGGTCTTTGAAATATGTCTTCGTTTTTATCAATCAATCCAAACTGGCCAATTACCTTGTGATTTATTTCATTATTCTTTAAAAATACAACAGCAACTGGATCTCCAAATACTAATCTCCAATCCTTACTTTCAAATAAAAACCTATGCAATCTGCCAAACCTTGGCCTGTATAGTACAGCATAATTGAAGTTATAAGTTGAATCAAGTTTTAAAAATTCTTCCGGATACGCCATAGCTCGTGCAAACTCCTGAAAGAATTCTGAAGGGAATACGTCAAGATCACGCAGGTCAATAAAAGATCTAAAGTCAGGGCGTAAATCCCAAAGCAAGTATGAAGAACTTAAATAATCGGAGAAACACCGTCCTTCAATGTTATTCTCTTTAATAAAGTTAGAAGCTCCTACCGGGTTTTTAATTGGATAAATCCCAAGCCCATATTTTTCTCTCTCGTTGAATAGATTGTAATAAACATTGGTGACTATGCTGAGATAAAACCCAATTCCAATAATGATCAAACATATATAAGCAGTTTTTCTAAAAACCTCATAGTTCAATTTAAACTTTTTGAGTACCACATTACCAACCATATCAAGAGTTATAGCAACAGTTGGCAAGGAACAGAATATGAAAAATGGAATATTCCTGTGAGCCGATAATGCGAGATAGAAAAACAAAAAAACCATACCGATATACCCTAACCCAAAAGTTTCAATAAAGTTATTTAACCAGTTTTTTTTCTTAGTCTTCTTGTATGCTGTCATAACTAAACCAGTTAATGTAAGCGCTAAAACCAATATCATTAGAATCGATTCCTTTTGCTGCCAGTAATAATCTGTAGTGAAAGAAAATAACTCAAGTGTAAACTTATTCTCTCCAACTTGAGAAAAGATCTCAAATGGATGAGCCAACATTTTAATACCGTTTGGATTAATTGCAACAGCAAGTATTGATAATACTGAAGATCGGGCAAGATGTTTTGGAAAGATGAAACCCCTGCTCTTATCTCTTTTTAAATAATAATATTCAATAATTCCTGCAATCAAAAACACCGTACTTATTACCATTCCTATTGCGAATGCCTCATGTGCATTTACCCAAAGTATCTGCAATGGAATAATCCAATAGATTTTTTTGGATGGAGATAACCGATAGGAAATGTATTGAAACAAAAATAAGACGGTCATTAAATGACTGGTCATCTCCGGCCTGCCGATCATCCTAAATTCGCAGGCAAAAAGCATTATAAACCCTGCAATTATTAACCCAACAGAAATAACCTTCTTTTCTTCAACAATTTTGCTTCTTAATTTATGAGTTGTTTTCAGCAGGTAAGTTAGCAGCAGAACATTGACTAAACTTTGAAGAATTGGGATGCACTCTGGGCCACTAATTTTACTTATATAAAAAATGACCACTTCAAAAAGCCATTTCACGTTGATCCATTCAACTCCCTGAAAAGTGAAAGAAAAAACATCCTGGCTTACAACCCTCCCGTTTTCGACCATCCATTCCCCTGTTCGCAGCATCCACCAAATGTCCGGTTCACGTAGATGACGAATACCCAATGCTGCAGCAGTTAACAGTAATAATAACCAGGTAACTATTTTATAATTGAAGGACATGGTAGTGAATTGTTACGGATAAAAAATTGCTGCGAATTTAGAATGCAATAACAGGTACTAGATTAATGTCAATTCGCTATAAGAGAAGTTTATGTCAACTATATTATCAAATAATAGAACACTGATGACACAGATTAAACTGGCATTACGGATAAATTACAAAAAAATCAGTGCAAGTCTGTTAAATCAAAATCATCCACGTGCTATCAAGAATCAAAAAATAATGCAGGAAACACTAGTCTTTTTCAATCAAGATAGGTTCATATTCCTTGAATACTGTCAACTTAGCATCTTCAATTTGCTTTTGATAAGCAGCCCAGTTTACCTCATAAAACTTATTGATTCTGGACAATGCCTTGTTTACCTCTGCCTCTGCCTGGTTTATAGCTAGCATTCCATTTTCAGTTGGTGCTCCATCTGCTGCGTCAATATAACTGCGCATTACCCAAAGTTTTGAGTTGATTCGTTCTGTTACATGATCATAACCCTTAAATCCTTCAGGTGTCATAAACATTTTCAGCATATTATTAGCAGAATCGGTTAGTGCCTTACCGGATTTTTGAAGTTCTTTTGCCAATTCTTTGTCAATGTTATCCATTTGTTTGTTCAGCATCTCAATTGTCTTTTTACTTTCCTTTAATCTGTTGACCGAATTGGTAGCTGCTTCAGTAATATCCATCATCTGCTCAATATATTTTTCTTTTTCAATTAACTGTTCCATTGTTATATTCCTTCTTGGATCACTTACGACCTCAATATTTGTAGAATCTGTTTTTCCATTATAGGAAACCAACACCTTGTATTTTCCGGGAAGAACCTTAAACCCGCTTGTTGGTTTATTTGCATCTTTTTTAGGCTCTTTGTGTGAGGGATATCGAACTCCATTTCTGTTAAAATACCAATGTATCCTATTTAGTCCGGTATCAGGCTTAACTGTATAGTCTCTGATGGTATCCCTCTTTTCATTGAATACTACGATCTTTACTTTATCTGATTTTTTCTTGTCTTTCTTTTCGTCTTCTTTCTCATCATCCTTTTTGTCTTCTTTATCAGATTTACTCTTTATTTCTTTCAAATAAAAACTGATCTTCGCACCGGATGGTTTATTACTGGCTCTGTAATGAGCATCCGCTGCAAAGCGAACTCCTTGCGCAGGTCTATACTCGGCCATAATAGTTTTATTCGGAGAATCAAAAACATAAACATCTTTATTCAATATACCAATTCCTTTTTGCGCTAATTCCCGCAAAGGACTAATGTCATCTAATACATACACAGCACGTCCAAAAGTTCCAATTATCAGATCATTTTCACGAGGATGGATTTTCATGTCCATTGTTGAAGCTGAAGGGTAGTCTTTGCCCCATTTGTTCCAAATTGCTCCTTTATCAATTGAAAAATAAAGACCATTTTCTGTACCAAGAAAAAGTAGCTTCGGCTCAATATGATCTTGCACTATAGATAAAGCGTAACTCTTGATCTTTGATTCATCAACTAATTTATTCCATGTTTTTCCATAGTCCGTTGTGTGATAAACATAGGGTTTCCAGTCGTTTCTTCTGTAATTATTGATAATAACAAAAGCCTCCGCAGCATCATGTTTTGAAACTTCAATTTGAGGTATCCAACTGCCTTTAGGAACACCTTTTAAACCTGCAATCAGATTATTCCATGTCTTACCACCGTCTTTCGTCAACTGCAAATTCCCATCATCTGTTCCAACCCAAATCACACCTTCCTTTACTGGACTTGGTGCAATAGATAAAATTGTCGTAAAATTCTCAGCTCTGGTGGCATCAATGGTCAGTCCACCACTCTTGGCTTGTTTTTGTTTTGATGTATCATTGGTGGTTAGATCAGGAGAAATGATTTTCCATGATTTTCCGCAATCGGTACTATAATGAAGATATTGGCTCCCAAAATAAACTCCACAATCATTATAAGGGTCTTGTGCTATTCCAGCATTCCAGTTAAATCTTAGCTTTTTTCCATTAGGATGAATAGGTTGAATAGACTTTGTTTCACCGGTTACCCGATCGCAATAACTAACATTTCCTCCCTGAGACATAGCATAAACATATCTGCTATTGCCTGGCTTCGGTACAACATCAAATCCATCGCCAAAATACAACTCCGACCAATGATTATTTCTTATTCCGCCTCCCTCCCAAACCTGGCTCGGCCCTACCCAAGAACCATTGTCCTGCATTCCACCGTAAATATTGTAAGGGACATCCATATCAATATTAATGTGATAAAATTGAGCCAACGGTAAATTCTCAACAAACCTCCAGTTTTTGCCACGATCTCTTGAAATATTCAAACCACCATCATTACCATCAATCAAGTAGTCAGAATCATCAGGATGGATCCAAAATGCATGATGATCGGGATGAACACCGCTATAAGGCAAAATTGTTTTAAAGGTCTTACCCCCATCTTCACTTCTTGATACTACTGAATATAAATTATAAATTCTATTCTCATTTTTAGGGTCAACGTAAATGTCTGCATAATAGAAAGGTCTGTTGCCTATATTTTTATCAGAAACCATTTTCCACTTAAAGCCACCGTCTATTGACTTGTAAAGTCCGGTTTTTTTAGATTCGATTAGTGCATATATAATATTAGGCATTGATGGGGCAATCGCCAAGCCAATTCTGCCTAACTCACCTTTTGGCAAGCCATTTTTTTCTGTTCTTTTTTTCCATGTCGCTCCCCCATCAATAGTCACATAAAGTCCACTACCTTCGCCACCTGAATTAAAAGTCCACGGTTTCCTGCCATATTCCCACATAGCTGCAATTAATTTATTCGGATTTGTGGGATCTACAACTAAGTCAGCACAACCGGTTTCATTGTTTTCATAGAGAATCCTTTTCCATGTTGTGCCTCCATTAATGGTTTTATAAACTCCCCTTTCAGGATTCGGTCCCCAGGCTGAACCCATAGCTGCAACAAATACGATATCAGGATCATCTCTATGGATTATTATTCTATGGATTAACTTGGTTTTTTCCAATCCCATTAACTTCCAGGTTTTACCCCCATCTAAACTCTTGTAAATTCCGGCACCACTGTTATGAGAGTTTCTTGGATTTCCCTCACCAGTTCCAGCCCAAATTACATCTGGATTATTCTGATCAATTGATACAGCACCAATGGAAAGTGTTGGCTGCTTGTCAAAAATAGGCCTCCATCTTATTCCTCCACTTTCAGATTTCCATAAACCGCCTGATGCAGTACCTGCGTAAATTATGTCAGGATTATCGAGTACAACATCTATAGATGTAACCCGGCCACTCATTCCAGCAGGGCCGATACTTCTGAATTTTAAACCTTTAAGTTTTGATACATCTACTTTTTGGGCAATAGATGAAGAAAACAAAAAGAGCATTATTAATGTTATGTTGAATATTCTATACATATAGATTGCTATTTATGAAATCTTAAAGTCATGTTGAGTGGAGTCGAAACATCTTAACAAGCTATAAATATGGAAAAAACGGTAGTAATCACAAAAGAAATGTAAGAATTTGACAGTCGGTGACTATTAGGATTCGTCATTACGAAGGAGGTACGACTAAAGTAATCCCCGCCATGAATAACCTTTGGAGATTGCTTCACTACGTTCGCAATGACGAAATGTCTACATCCCCATCCCATCCATATCGTAGTTATAATTACGATTTCTACGGGAAGGTTTATAGCGATTGATCTTGTAGTTAAATGACAAAAAGAAAGTCCTTGGACCGTGCCGATACTGTGAATGAAGATAAGTATCACCTATGTAACTGTCCATCTCAAATTTTCTGGAATCAAAAACATCACTTACCCTAAAACTCAACTCTCCTTTATTTTTCAAGACAGGCTTTTTCAAACCTATGTCCATAAAGTATCTTTGTCGCCTTGTTCCTTGAATAGTTTCTCTAGGACTGCGGTAATTGAACATCAACTGAAGAGTAATATCCTCAAATAGGGTCGTCATCGAATTAATTCTACCTGTCCACCCATAAAAATCACTTGCATAAAATTCCCCAATATTTCCACCGTCAACTATATTTCTGTAGTAATTAATACTTCCATTTATTTTCCACCATTCTTTTATTTGGCTCGAAAAAGTGGCTTCTACACCAAATGATTCTCGCGAAGACAAATTATATGGCTTGGCCGTAGCAACACCATTGCTGTCTATTGTTCGGATCCTCTGAATAACTCCATCAGTATGTCGGTAATAAATGCTGCCAGTAAGGGTTGACTTATCCCAATACTTTACGTCTCCAAATTCAAATGAGTGAGTATACTCAGGGTTTAGATCAGGATTGCCCACCCATAAGTTCAATGGATTAGCATAACTCCAGAATGGGTTTAAATTCCAAAAACCTGGCCTTCTTATTCTTCTACTGTAACTAAATTGAAGTTTATTATTACCCTTTATATCTTGTGTAAAATGAGCACTTGGAAAAAAGTTCAGGTAGCTTTTTTCGGATTTTAGCGCAGATTCTTTAAGCTCAGTGGAAATATCTGTGAACTCTGACCTCAATCCAATTTGATAATTTAACTTTTTCCATTTGTTGCTGATCATCCCATAACCCGCATGAATAACTTCTGAATAAATAAAGTGATTGCTAATATTAGTGAGATTTAGCCAACTTAACGTAGAATCATTGTATTCTTCAATATTATAGTCTTTGTCAATACTTTTAAAACTGCTTTTATAACCGCCTTCAAACTTTCCATTTTCCTTGAAGGGATGTGAGTAGTCTGCTTGCACCAAACCTGATGATTGACTTTCTTTAGTTAACACTCTTTGACTTAGGGGAGAAAGATCACTTGGAGTTAAGTCTTCTACATTCAAGTAGTGTTCGGATATACTTTCATTCTCGTCTTCATAACTATCAGAATATTGTGCATCCATAGTAAAATATCTACTCTTTTTCTTAAATAATTTTTTATACCCCAAAGCATATTCCATTGCTTTATCAATTTCATCTTTACTGGAATTTCTGTAATACGCATCAGTTAATTGACTATTGATATCATAATTGCGATAATCTGTATGTCTGGAATTATTGCCATCACTCAATTTATATAATCCGGAAACGGTAATTGTATTTAGTTCATTTAAAAAATAATCAAATCCCAATCTGGAAGAATTGGTTAACCTTGCTCTTGTAAAATCCCCGTTTTGATCATTAACAATAAATGAATTTCCGGAAGTAATTTCACGATGACTGATAGCAATCCCTGGGCTTTCTCTGTAACTTACGTTTTGGGTTCCAAAAAAATTGAATTTTCTTATTTTGTAATTCCAGGTAAGTGAAGTAGAATGCTTATGTGGCAGTGCAGTTGATAGAGATATTAAACCATTAAATCCTTTCTTTTTTTCTTTTTTAAGAATGATATTGATGATACCTGCCATTCCTTCCGCATCATATTTTACTGATGGATTTGTAATTACTTCAATACTTTGAATCGTGTTTGCAGGAATTTGTTCCAAGGCTTCATTGGTGCTAATTCCTGTAAGCCCTGATGGTTTTCCATCAATCAAAATTCGAACATTATTGCTTCCCCTTAAACTCACACTTCCATCCATGTCAACTTGTACGGAAGGAATATTTTGTAATACATCCTGTGCAGAACCGCCAATATTGTTCAGGTCTTTATCTACATTAAATACTTTCTTATCTAAACCAACCTGTAGCTGATTTCTGTCTTCAGCAATTTCTATCTCTGATAATGTTTGTGCAGATACTTTGATGGAAGTTTCTCCCAAATCCAAATATGGGCTTTTCGGTTTAAGAGAGATATTTGATATGTATTGAGTTTCATAGGAAATGAACTCTATTTTCATGAAAAATCTTCCAACTCGCGATTCTATCTCATACTTCCCATTCTCTTGCGTAATTGCACCCGAAATTAAGGAAGAATCCCGTATACTGAACAAAGAAATTGTTGCGTATTCAATTGGTTGACCGCTTTCAGCATCTTTTACAACACCTACAATTTTACCCTTAGGAATATTTTCCGGATTCCAATTGCCTTCGCCATGACCACCTTGTTGACCCTGGGCAAAGACAATCTGAGTAAGTAATATGAAAGTAGTTAGTAATTTCAAGTTCATGCGGCAAACATACAGCTTTACATCAACAACAGACCTTAGACTGTAGTTATTTAACAAAGTTTAACACTGGAGAAATTCTAAGAAAAGTAATACATTTGTCAACCCCAGAAATAGTATAAAACCATGCAAAATACATTATCATATCAGGTCCATTCAAAAGAAGGATTTTATTACAGCATAAAATTTATCATTAGTATAATATTCTACATAGGATTGTTCTCCTACTTGGGTATAGGAATTGCTGGCAATGATATGATGATGGTACTTCCAGTCATTGTTTACGCCTTATTTTTTGGGCTTATATTGCTGTTTAGAATGGGAATTATCATTGGATATATTAAAGGAAATGCAATTAAGATCAGTGAAAAGCAATTTCCGGAAATTCAGGAAATAGCTGAAAAACAATCAAAATTATTAGAATTAACCAAAGTCCCTGATATTTATGTGCTTCAGGCAGGAGGGCTATTGAATGCTTTTGCAGCACGATTTTTAGGAACAAATTACATTATCATTTTTGCGGATATCTTAGAAGAGGCATATGAAGAAAATCAAGAAGCCGTTGAGTTCATAATCGGTCACGAATTGGGTCACATCAAAAGAAAACATATAATAAAGAACATATTGCTTTTTCCCTCTATGATTGTACCTTTTTTAAGCAGTGCATATTCCCGTGCCTGCGAATATACTTGTGATAATATTGGAGCCTCGCTAAGCCCTCTAGGAGTTAGAAACGGATTGATCCTATTAGCTTCAGGTAAAAAACTTTACAATAAAGTTAATTTCGAAAAGTTCATAGAGCAAAAAGATACTGAAAGAGGCTTCTGGCCATGGTTCGCAGAAAAAATATCCTCACATCCCAAGCTAACAAAGCGATTAGCAAAATTTGGTGCAATCGAATTCAATGCTGTTCTAAAGAAAAAAAATCAATTCAAAGACTATTCAACAAATGACCACAGTAAATACATGCCACAAGTTTAATATATAAATGCCAACCGCAGAAATCAGTATCTGTACTTAAAATTTTCGTATTTTAGCTAAATGCAAAGACAAAACCCTAACCAGGGAACTAATAGTCAGCCAGCAGCCACCATCCTTATAGTTGAAGACGAAAGCATGATTGCTTTTGCCATTAAAACATCACTAATTAATCTTGGATACAAAGTCTGTGACATTGCTGTAGAAAGCGAAGATGCCATCAAAAAGGTGGAGGTTTACAAACCTGATCTCATTTTAATGGACATCAACCTAAAAGACTCGGTAGATGGTATAGAAACTGCTAAAAAAATAAGATTATCTGATGACATTCCTATTGTCTACCTAACTTCCTTGGAAGATGACGAAACATTAGAAAGAGCCATCACAACAGATCCATCTGGTTATGTATTGAAACCCTTTAAAAAAAGAGAACTTCGAATTGCTATTGAAATCGGATTATCTAAACATCGAATACAGGTCGAGCTCAAATTAAGTAAAGCAAGTTTTCATGATGTTGTAGAGAAGAATGTAGAAGGAATTCTGGTTATTGATAAAAAGGGTATTGTGAAATTTGCGAACGGTACTGCTGAACAATTTTTTGGGATTCCACGGGCATCCTTAATAGGACAAAAAATCAAATTTCCGATAGAAGGAGAAGAAGGGTTTGAGCTCGATATCCTTCGAACAAATGGTAGCTCTGGGGTAGGTGAATTACGGGTGGTTGAATCCCTATGGAATGATAAACCTGTTTATTTGGTTTCAGTTAGAGATATCACTAAAAGAAAAAGAAACGAACAGGAATTAATTAATGCAAAAAAAATTGCTGAAGATCTAGCACATGCCAAAGAACAATTCTTGGCAAAGGTTAATCATGAGATCCGTACTCCAATGAATGCGATTATGGGGATGGCCCATTTGCTTAAAACTGCTAACCATACTCCAAAAGAAAAAAATTATCTCAATACGATCAGTCAATCTTCTGAAAATTTATTGGTGATAATCAACGACTTATTAGACCTCTCTAAAGTTGAAGCAGGCCAGTTCACTTTTGAAAAAACAGAATTCAACTTGCATGACCTTATCAACAACTTGATCAATTCACTTACCTTTAAAATAGTTGAAAAAGATATCTATTTGAATTCTAAAATAGACAACGCTATTCCACCAGTGTTAGTAGGAGACCCAGTACGTTTAAACCAAATAATTACCAACCTGGTAGGAAATGCAATTAAATTCACCGAAAAAGGTGGAGTACTTATTAAAGTAAATTTAATTAGTAAAGAATCAGATCATTTCAAAATTCACTTTGCAGTTTCAGATACAGGAATTGGAATTCCTAAAGTTAAGCTAAGAAAGATCTTCCAAAGTTTTATCCAGGCAAGTGATGACACAAACCGTAAATACGGTGGAACAGGACTTGGCCTGACAATAGCAAAACAATTAATTGAATTACAAGATGGCACTATTAATGTCGAAAGTACAGTAAATAAGGGGTCAGTATTTTCATTTGAATTAATGTATAAAATTGGAGATCCTCGAAAATTAAGTACCGCAAATGATAATTTAAGCACAGTTGAATTTAGAAGTCTAAATAATGTTACCATACTATTAGTTGAAGATAATAAGATCAATCAGGAAGTAGTAACTGATTTGATCAAAGCTGAAAATGAAAATATAAAATTGGACATAGCAGTAAATGGTAAACAAGCAATTGAAAAAATAATAGATACTAATTATGATCTTGTTTTAATGGATGTACAAATGCCGATAATGGATGGGTACGAAGCAACAATATTTATTAGAGCAAAACTCGATAATTCAAAAAAGAATATCCCTATAATAGCAATGACAGCAAATGCAACAGCCGCAGAAAAACAACATTGCTTTGATTCAGGTATGACCGATTATATATCTAAACCTATCAAACCAAAAACACTATATTATGCAATACTATCAGCAATAAAACCAGCATCCAACAATGGTAGTGTAGTTGATGAGCATAAACAAGAATTCCCTAACAAGCATTTAGAACCAAACAAACAGGAGCCGAAAACTGATAAACTCTTCGATCTTTCCTACTTCGAACTATTTGCAAAAGGAGATGAAAAAAGGGTTATCAAATACATTGACATCTATACAACTGAAATCGCATCCCATTTAAAAACCCTGATAAAACATCATGAAAATAAAGCTTGGGATAATGTAAGTCGTTCAACTCACACAATGAAGCCGCACTTTAATCAGATTAGCATGTATGAATTAGAGAGTTTAGTTGTTTTACTAGAAGAAAATGCAAAATCCAATAAACCCGATGAGCTTCTAATTAATACATTAGTTAATCAAATTCAAAAAAAATGGAAAATCACAGTTAAAGCGCTTAAGAAGGAAAAACAAAAGCGATTAGCCCTGTTAGAACCCAATTAACCATTCACATATAATATTGCCATGCTGAAGCTCTATAAAATTGAAAGTTAATTTGTTTTGATTAGCTATGTAACATTATTGAAAAAAAATTCCGTTATTAGACCAAGAATCCAAAATGTTTTAAACTAAAAAACTATGAAATTTAAAATATTCTTAGTTGATGATGATCCAATCTATCAAGAGATGCTTCAAGAAACATTAGGTTGGAATCCTAATTACGATGTAATATCTTTTGATAATGGAGAAGATTGCCTCAAAAATCTAAATGATAATCCCAATGTAATTGTCCTGGACCATCATATGGATAAAGGAGGTTTGGAAAATCGCATGAATGGAGATGAAGTGTTAAAGAAAATACAAGAGACAAACCCAAAAACACCGGTAATCATGCTAACCAGCCAGACCATACCAGGCAAAACATATGATTTTATTGGAGAGGGAGCCTGCTCCTATATTCAAAAAGGCAAAGGTGATATAACAGAAATTGAAAATTCGATTAAAGAAATTTATGAAAATAAAAAAGCACCTACAAGCTAAAATTTCGTAAGTGCCTCAATTTCAAGTGGAGAAGATGGCTCCAGAACCTTTCTTGTACTCACCTAATTTTCAATGATTGGTGTAGAGAGTTGAAGAAGTATCAGATATTAAACTATAGAGCAATCAAAGAGAATTTGGGTCTATATAATATGAACATTAAATTATCTCGTTAAAACCACTTTCTTTGAAAATGCGCTAATTGAAGTTGCGATTCTGATCGAATATATACCTGATCTGTAATTCGAGAGATCAATGGTTGATTGATCTTGTTGAATAGGATTATGTTGCACATATAATATAAGATTACCAAGTATATCAAAGACACTTATGTTAAAGACTTCATCCCTTTTAGAGAGCGATTTAACTGTAACAATACCAGTTGTCGGGTTGGGGAAAATTTTGATGACATCAGATACACTCATATAATCGAGTATTCCGGTAGTTTCTGATATGTACACAGAGTTTGAAATAGTATCAGTTATATTTATAGGATTTCCTGCACTGTCAATTGCATGTATATCGCTAAATGAAAAATTCAGTGCTTGTGAATTACCGGGATTGGCAGTTATTTCAAAACTTACTTGGCTAATTTCTCCAAAACCAATGGAATTTTTTCTGTCCGTTCTTACTTGAACCATTACAAGGTTACTGGTTTGTATTTTAGAAAATGATATTAGACTTGTATCAGCAATATTTCCGATCCATGACGGACTGAAACCGGGTATTACAGAACCTGATTCGATAAGTAAGTCATCATAAGTCAGTGTAAATGCAATACCATAGATACTTGTGCTTTGTGCTGAATCCGTACCTAAATGTACGGTTGCCGTGAATGTATCTTGGGGATTCAAAGAATCATTCGAGAAAGTCATGTATAAATCAGGTGTGGAAACATTATACTGTACCGAAGATGAGTTTTTTGTATGTGTCAAACCATAATTTGCTGAGATCGCGCCAATGTCATCACTATTAATTTTCCCATCACCGTTGCAATCACCATGAGCGTGGTTGGCACCACTTGCATAGAAATTAATCCAAGCAAATGCACATTTACGGTCCCAAGTAATACTGATGCTATCCCTTGCAGGGCCTGTATCATTGTATGCAAGACCAATGGAAAACACATCCTGAATATTAACAATCTTATCTGCATTAGCATCTCCAGGCCAGACATACACACTATCTAAAGAATCGATTTCAACAGTTATGGCCTTTGTAAAAAAACAATCATTAGCATCAATTATTATTACTGTGTAACTGCC
>NVWW01000033.1 GCA_002746335.1 Flavobacteriales bacterium
ACCTCCCCCACTTCCGCCACCACCTCCAGCACCTATTTTTTTCCATTGGCTCACGCCTGTATCATAAAACCAAAACGAAACCGAATCGGTATCAAAAACCAACAGGCCGTTTGCCGGCCCGGTAATTGCATTTCGCTGGATGGTAGTCATTCGCGGAATTAAAACACCGAGTGCAGTGGATTCCACATCGAGAATAGCGGAATTATCGGGTGTTGTAGTGCCGATGCCCACGTTGTCAACTTGTGCTAACAAGGAATTAGCAGTTAGCAACATAGCTAAAACAAGAAAAGTTATTTTTTTCATTACAATAAAGAATTTGGTTCGAAATTCAAAGAATAACAAATGTAATGTATTTCAATCTTTAAATTGAAATTATACATTGCAGGGGAAACCTTTTTTTTTTTACTTCGTAAAAATACTAATTAAGCCTCTTCGGAAATTCTAATGCGCTATATCTTAAACTGGTTGCTAGCGGTTATTTTACTTTTTGGATTTGGCCGCAGCTTGTCACAACCACTGACGGGCACCAAAACCATTGGTGGCACCAGCCCTGATTATGCCACCATCAATGCTGCTGTTGCCGATTTGATTGCTGAAGGAGTAGGAGCCGGGGGGGTGACTTTCAATATTAGAGGAACTGCCGGTTCGCCAATCACTTATACAGAACAAATAGACATTACGAGCATTACCGGTGCTTCGGCTGCCAATCCCGTATTATTCAAATCTGAAGCCAACGACCGTACAGCAGTTATTATTGAATACACTGCTGCATCCCATAACTACGTTGTTCGTTTTAATGCATGTAGCTATGTGACGTTTAAATCGGTAACCATTGACAACACGAGCACGGCCTCTATTGAAAGTTTCGCTGTTGACTTTTATCTAGCGGCAAACAATTGTACCCTTGACGATTGCCTGTTGGAAACACGCGAAGTTTCATCTGCGAGTTCTGGAGAATATTACTCTGTTGTACATGCAAATGAAAATGCTTCAGCGCAATTGAATAATGTTATCAAGAACTCTACGATCAAGTTTGGATGCCATGGTATTTATTTAGATTGCGATGTATCACCCGTATGGTCCGGTTTCCAGATAACGGACAACATAATCGTTGACCAATATGAACACGGTGCCTACCTAAATTATCTGTCAGGCCCAGTTTTTACCGGAAATACGGTAACGCCAAATTCAACATCATATTTCAATTACAAAGGCATTGAGTTTTATTTTACGGATGGGGATAATCTAAAATGTAATAACAACACATTCAACGCTGCTTCCAACACGATATATGCAGCCGTTCATGTCAATAATACGAACGGGGACAATTTCGAGGTGAACAATAATACGATCGGGTTAGTTAAATCAGGTGATTATGGTATCTATTATGGGTCTGCTTCGGGTGGCGACCTATGCCAAATAAATGGTAATACGATCACATTAGAAACATCCACGTCCGGCTACGGCATTAACGTGGCCAGTAGCTGTATTGTAACTAACATGAAAATTAATGGAAATACGATTACCGGCTCCGGACGTTATGGGATCAAGCTTGGCAGCTCGGCAACTGCTGGAAATAAGGGCCTGATTGCCAATAACATGATAGCGCTTAATGGCACTAATGCCGGGAATATTGATGTTGGCTCTTCCGATTACTGGAATATCTATAACAATTCACTGCACTATTATGGCACAACCAGCAGCACCAATGTTCGCTTGCTTTATATGAATACATCGGCAGATTTTACCAGTGTTATCAACAATATATTCTCCAACCAATGTACGGGTACTAACAGCTTGTGCATCAAGTTGGATGATGATGACTCCAACGATATTGAATCAATTAGTAATAATGACTATTATTGGGCGGGGACCAATATGGGCTATTGGGACAATGTAGTGAAAACCACCTTCGCTGCCTGGACCACGGCCTCTGGGGAGACTGGTTCAGTGAATGTTGACCCCAAGTTTATCTCCAACACCAACCTCCGTTTAGTGGACGCCACCACCACATTGGGTGAACTCGGAACAAATTTAACTTCGGTAACCGATGATATAGACGCAACCGCCCGGGCCAACCCTCCGACTATTGGTGCTTACGAAGTTCCTCCGTCCGGGGGGCCTAATATCACGATGGTCGCTTCCTTCACCACTTTCACGAGCACGCTGAACACACCAACCTCTTCCCAGAGTTTTACCGTTGAAGGCACCAACCTCACTGCCGACATCAGCGTATCCGTTCCTGCCCATTTTCAAATCTCTGAAGATGACGCAGCATGGGGAGCCGGCCCCGTTACCCTTACCGAAACCGCAGGAACCGTGAGCACCACCACGCTATACGTAAGATACAATCCCACTGCAACAGGGCAGCATACCGGTAATGTTTCGGCATCGAGTACAGGCGCTACAACAAGAAACGAAGCAGTTACCGGAAATTGCTCTTTAACCGGTTCATATACCGTTGGCGGAACAACCCCGGATTACACCACCATAACAAACGCAGTAACTGATTTGACAACGGTGGGTATTTCTGGCGCTGTTACTTTTAATTTGCGCACCGGCACCTTCACCGAGCAGATTTTACTTCCCGCAATCACCGGCTCTTCAGCCGCCAACACCATCACTTTTCAGGCGGAATCGGGTAATGCTGACGATGTGATCTGGGAATACAATTCACCAGGCAGTGCTGCTAATTTTAATGTGAAGTTGGATGGTGCTGATTACATCATCCTGAACAATCTGACATTAAATACCTTGAATTCCTCTTGGGCCCGATTAATACATATTACGAACAATGCAGAATATAATAAGGTGTCCAATTGCAAGCTCACTGGTCGGGTAACAACAACATTCACAGTTTCGCAATATGCACTGGTCTATTCGGATGGGGGTACTTTCCGTGATGACGGTAATGAGTTTACAAATAATGTGTTTACTAATGGAGCATACGCTTTTTATTGGGACGGCCCTGCCGGTACTCCGTGGGAAACAGGTACGAAGATTATTAATAACACTTTCACGAATCAATCTAATAATACCATTCGTTTATATTATCAAGATGCACCGATTATTGATCAGAATACAATAACGAGTAATTCTACTGTAACATCTTACCATGGAATGCGTGTTTTCTATTGTGAAAAGGCCATCAGGATAAGAAAGAACAAGGTAACATGCACAACGGCCAACGGGTACGGTATTCGGTTACATAATTGCGATGGCACCTCAGGCAATGAAGCTGAAGTTTCAAATAATATGCTTGTGATTGGTACGAGTAAAAATCAATCAAATCATGGGATGTATGTCCAGGCTTCAGATTATGTTAATATTTATTACAATAGTATAAGAACAAACTGTACCTGGGTTTCTGCGGGTGCAAACAATGCCTTTTGGCACGATGGGGGCACCAATAACAATATCAAGAACAACATATTTGTCAATAATTTTGCGAATGATGATGCCTGGGCGATCCGCGTGAACACACCTGGAGCTATCTCAACTTTAGACTATAATTGCTTGTACTTCGGAGGAAGCGTTATTGGTAAATGGAACGTAACGGAGTATGCTACGTTAGGAGATTGGCAAACTATAACTGGTATGGAGGCCAATTCGATGAATTCGGATCCCACCTTTACCAGTGCTACTGACCTGCATATTCAAGCCGGTTCGCCCGTTATTAATAATGCAACTTCAATAGCCGGTATAACGGATGATATTGACGGGGATTCACGCGCAACCGACATAGGCGCTGATGAAGAAGGAGGCGCTACGCCTATTGAACTTCTTTTCTTCAGGGCGCTTGTAAACGATGACAAAACCGTGCGGTTGGAATGGCGCACCGCTACAGAAATAAACAATGATTATTTTACAGTAGAACGCACCAGAAACCTGACAGGTTTTGAAAACCTATCAGGTTTGAATGATTGGGAAATCGTGGCTGAAGTTGATGGTGCCGGAAATAGCAACAACAACCTCAATTACAACTGGACAGATGAAAACCCCTACGATAGAACGAGCTATTACCGCCTCAAACAAACCGATTTTGACGGTCATTTTGAATATTCAAAAAGATTGGCAGTAAAAATTACAACAGATGATGAAGTGGTGATTTATCCGAATCCATCAAAAGGGTTGTTCACCATTGAAATCAACAGCAAAGAAAAAACGAGTTATACAATCAAAATCAAGAATACCTTAGGTGAATTAGTGGATGAGGAACGTTTTTTTGACGCACGGGGAAACGTTTCCAAGAGAATTGACCTTAACGGCCTGCCCAAAGGAATTTATTTACTGCTCCTCAAAACACCGACAAGTGAAACTTATCACAAAATAGCGCTTTATTGACGCTGAAATATTTTCCATATTTTTCCTCTGTGAAAACCCGTCTTTTTCTATTTTTCATTAGCACATTCTCTCATCTGCTAATTGGCACATGGGCCTTTGCCCAAAACCAAAGTGCAATTGACTCCCTTGAAACACTGCTAAAAACAGCTAAAGCAGATACAAATAAAGTGAAACTATTATACAAACTCTGTTATCTATACAGGAGAAGTGACTCAAATAAGGCTACACAATATGGTAAGCAAGGTTTGGCACTATCTGAACAATTAGGGTTCAATTATGGAATTGCTGCCAGTTTGACTAACATAGGCGAAGTTTATAGGATACAAAGCGATTACACAAAAGCAATGGAATATTACAAGCAGGCCTTAAAAATAAAGGAGGAATCTGGAGATAAGCATGGCATTGCATTAATTCTACATAATATGGGAATCGTATATTATTATCAAGGTAATTATAACAAGGCACTTGAGCTTTTTCTGCAATCATTAAAAACAAAAGAAGAGCTGGGTAACAAAGATGGTATTGCGATAAGTTTAAATACAATTGGCGCTATTTATAATTCTCTTAACAACCCCGCAAAATCCATAGATTATTTCCAACAAGCTTTAAAAATTCAGCAAGAATTAGGAGACAAAGCAGGAATTGCAAGCAGTTTAAACAATATTGCAACAATACATCAAGCACAAGGCGATTTGGAAATAGCTTTAGATTATTTACAACAATCCGTAAAGATGTATGAGAAATTAGAAAGCAAGCATGGAATAGCTCTGTGCTTAAATAATATTGGGCAATTATATTCAGAGCAAAATAAATATGACAAAGCGATTGACCATTACAAGCAATCTTTAAAAATAAGAGAAAAATTAGGTGATAAACAAGGCGTTACATCTTGCTTAAATAATATTGGGGCATTATATTCAAAGCTGGGTCTTTATGAGAAAGCTATTGAATCTAATGAAAGTAGTTTAGTAATCGCTAAAGAAATTGATGCGAAAAGAAATATAAAAAATGCCTATCAAAACCTATCAAATATTTATTCTAAGCAAAACAATTACAAAAAAGCGTATGAATATTTCCAATTATATGCTGAGATAAACGACAGTATGTTCAATGAAGAAAGCACAAAGCAAATAGCCGAAATGCAAACCAAATATGAAACCGAGAAGAAGGAAAAAGAAAACGAATTACTCAAAAAAGAGAACGAAAAACAAGCGGCCATTGCAGCAGCCGAAAGCCGCAGACAGCGCATGGTTATTTATTTTGTTGCGGCAGTGGCATTGGCAGTAGCCTTGATAGCATTTGTCATGTACAGGCGGTTCAGGGAAAAGCAAATAGCCAATCTGCAACTGAAAAGAAAAAATGATGCGATAGAAAGGCAAAAGAAAATTATTGAAAAAGAAAAACAACGTAGTGAGGACTTGCTGCATAACATTCTTCCCGTTGAAACGGCAGCCGAACTAAAGGAAACCGGGCAGGCAACACCACGCCAGTACAAAAAAGCTACTGTACTGTTTACCGACTTCAAGGGCTTTACCATGCTTGCCGAGAAAATGACCCCTGTTGAATTGGTCTCAGAACTCCATTTCTGCTTTAAGAAATTCGATAAAATCATCAGCAACTACCCGATAGAAAAAATTAAAACTATTGGCGATGCATACATGTGCGCGGGCGGGCTACCCCGCACCAACAATACCAATCCGGTAGATTTGGTGTTGGCAGGGCTTGAAGTTCAACAATTTATGCAACAATGGAAAGAAGAAAAAATTAGCAAAAATGAACCGTTTTGGGAAATTCGCATCGGCATCCACACCGGGCCGGTTATTGCAGGAATAGTAGGCGTAAAGAAATTCGCCTATGACATTTGGGGGGACACCGTAAACACCGCCAGCCGCATGGAATCATCAGGTGAGCCCGGAAAAGTGAACATTTCAGGTGATACCTACGAGTGGGTAAAAGATTTCTTCGACTGTACCCACAGGGGAAAAGTTCAAGCCAAAAACAAGGGCAAGGTTGATATGTATTTTGTGGAACGGATTAAACCTGAATTATCTCAAAACAAGGAGGGGGTTTTGCCAAATGAGCAATTTAGTAGGATGTGTTAGGAGCCATAAAAACCAATCTTTTTATCGGTTTTTGGGAAACTGTGGTTTTTGCATTTTGCTAAGGTTCCGTTTACCCTCTTTTTTCGGCAATGGAAGTAGTTGCTGATCTTCCGCTGAGTCCGGTCCAATTGGAAAACGAAGTGCCTCGTGTATTGAAATCACATTACCTTCTTCGTCAGTGGCGTCAATGCGGTTGGCAATCACATGATACATAAATGCTGTGTTTGATTTTCCTGCGCTCAGTTCAATTACGTCAAACCCAGTGGCTGATTTGGCGGTAACGTACACCCCGTTGCAATCGCCTTCTAATTGAATAAATACCCTCAGCGGATGTTTACTGTTGATTTTTACTGTATTGGCAAAAATAGGATCTAATTCTATGTGCGAAAACCCGTTTACAAGTTGCCCTTTTCCGTAATCTTCGAAAAGTATTTCGGGAGCTTCGGGGCAAAACATGATACGGTCTTCACCGTTTAGCCCTTTGACAACTGTTGATTTGGTGAAATTTGAAAAAATTCCGTAACCCGTGCCAGCATTATTGTAAGCTACGCGGGAATAAACCGTTGCGCCTGTTCCCAGCCAAAACAGGCCGCCCATTTTTCCTGCTGCTGCAGATGTGCTAACGCCAAAAACTCCTACATTATCGCTGGTGCCTGATACACCGGAGCCAGCTGCAAGGGTTAACGGCCCTTGGTTATTTCCTGCACCGGCTGTACCTGTACCTGAAGCATGAAAGTTAGAACCTATTACACCTACCCCTGCTGATTGGGTTGACCTGCCTCTTAGCCCCGCTCCAAGCCCTGCACCTGCTGCGGCTACATTTTCAAAAAGTGCTGCGGTAGCTGCCGGATTATTTGTTGAAGAATAGATGGTTTCGGTGGCATTGGCTGCATTAGTATTGTTAAACTCACCCGCCCTGCCGGTTCCGGTTGTTCTTCCCAATATAGCGCTACCTGAACCGTTTGTAGTTCCTGTAACTGCTGAGAATGCGTTTCCTGCATTTGAGACATCAAATCTTCCTGCCACACCCGTACCAGTCATATTAGCGTTAATGGTTTGCCCGGTGCCGTTTGAAGAGCCGAAAATTGCTGCTCCTGAATTATCTGAATTCGTTATTTCTCCAGTTAGCCCATACCCAATTGAACCAGCAGTGCCAATCGAGCCACTTATTGCCGCACTTGGAGTAGGTGCTGTTCCTCCTACGGTTGTTACATGCATCCTGCCCTGGTTGGCCGTGACAACACCAGTTCCGGTAATAGTTACCGGACCCGCATCCGCAGCAATTATACGGCCTGCACCTGCTCCACCTTGGTCGTATGCCTGGTCAAGTGTGTTGGCTCCACCTCCACCACCAATCAAATTAGTCCATGTGCTGTTTTCGAATGCACGAAATTTGTTGGAATTGGAATTATAGTAGAGCATTCCATTGGCGCCTGTTGGGTCTCCAGCAGTTGATTTTCGGGGCAGCAGAATGGTACTGCCGTCTCCGGTGATGTCGAGTAAAGCAGCAGGGTTGCTAATCCCAATGCCTACGTTGCCATCATTCTTTATATACAGATAATCATCTGTTCCGTTTGCTCCAATAGAGGTGTTGACACCAGTCAAGCCCTTGATAGTAAATCTGGCTCCTGTTCCATTGTAACTAATATTGGCGCGTTCTCCGGCAGCACCGGTTGTTGAACCAATGGAAATATTGTCAGTAGCAAAAGATGCATTTCCATTTACATCTAATGAAGCGTCAGGAGAAGAGGTTCCAATGCCTACGTTGCCACCAGAGGCCACGGTCATACGTACATTGTCGTTCGTTCCAATTTGAAGGGCGTTTGCATCAAGAGTTCCGAGCAAGGTGGCATTGGCAAGCGTACCTGTGTAAGCAGCACCTTTTGGGTCTTGGCTTGCAGTTTGGACCGTTCCCAGCAGCGTTTGAGTAGCAGTGTTGTCCTGGGACCATCTAACATAAGCTGTTCCCGAGCTGTTATTATCAGGGTCAGCTATCAACTCCAGACCGGCATTTGCCTGTGATGTTACGTCAATCAATTGGTCAGTAGTAGTGCCGGAAGTTCCAATCTCCAATGCATTGGTCACTGTTCCACCAAAACCGATTCCCACTTTTCCTTGCGGAACGGTAATTGCACTTGCGTAGATGGAAAGTTCCTTGTAGGTGGAAGCTGTTTGGTCAACGGAATTAATATAGGCCTTGTCCGTTACGTTAAGGAAATACATTTCTAGACCTTTGCCAGTTGCTGGAGTGCTCAGGTCCGTAGTAGAGAGAATTCTGAATTTCCCGTCACCGCCAAGCTCCAAGTCAACGTTTGCCGTTGGGGTGGTGCCGATGCCTACGCTGCCACCCATAAAAATACCTGCGTAATTCGTGCCTCCCGTAAGCCCGCTGACATCCACATTTAACCCAATGTTGGTGGCAGTGGAGTTAAACGCACCGTCAGAAAAGTTGATGTCCAAACCGGTGAGGTTGGCGGTTTGGTTGGAAGTGATAATATCAAGGTCTATGGTTTGTAGAGTATAAATGGTTGCGTTTCCTGCACGTTGATTAACGCGCACATCCAACATAGTATTTGCTGTTGGGACAAGCCCATCATCATTAATTCCTACGGATTGTGCCAAGACTTTTAAACTAGGCACAAACAACACAGTAATAACAATTAAGTTAAAGGCATTTTTTTTCATAGATGAAATTTTTGGTTCACAAAAAGACGGTTTAAAGTTAACAAATTTTTTGCAGAATTACTTTTTGGAAAAACTAAGATGCCATAAATTTTATATCTACGAATGAAAAGCTTTATTCCTAATTAAATTTATCTTTACGTCTGTTTATTTAATTTCAGCTATGTCTAAAACACTCATTATTTCCAATCGTTTGCCTGTGAGCATTAAAAAAGAAGGCGATAAGCTCACATTTACTCCAAGTACCGGTGGGCTGGCCACAGGATTGGGTTCCATCTATAAAACCGGCAGTAACTTGTGGATTGGCTGGCCCGGGCTGTACATCAATAAAAAAGAAGAAAAGGAGAGTATAACAAATAGTTTACAAGAGGAAAACATGCTCCCCGTTTTTCTAACTGAAAAAGAAATCAAGGAGTTTTATGAAGGGTTCAGTAATGAAACGTTATGGCCTGCTTTTCATTATTTTAACCAATACGTGGTGTATGAACAAGCCCTTTGGGAGGCATATGTTCGTGTAAACCAGAAATTTGCCAATGAAGTGATTAAAGCAGCGGAGCCGTCCGATACCGTTTGGGTACATGATTATCAGCTTTTACTCTTGCCGCAGATGGTTCGCGAAAAGCTGCCTGATATTAGCATCGGGTTTTTTCAGCACATCCCTTTTCCGTCTTATGAGGCCTTTCGCCAGTTGCCCTGGCGGAGAGAACTGTTGTACGGCATGTTGGGCGCTGACCTGCTCGGTTTTCATACTTATGACGACATGCGGCACTTTCTCAGCGCTGTAAATCGCCTGGCAGGAATTAGCTATTCACAAGGCGAAGTGATCGTAGATAGCCGGCCTGTGATGGTGGACGCCTTTCCCATGGGTATCGATTATGATAGGTACGCGGATGCCGCTGCTTTGCCTGAAACCCTTGAAAGGGAAAAACGTTATCGTTCAGCACTCGGTGAACAGAAGCTTATTCTTTCAATGGACCGCTTGGATTACTCAAAAGGAATACCTCAACGATTAGCTGCCTTTGAGTTGTTTTTAGAAAGACATCCTGAATTTAAAGGAGAAGTGTCTCTGCTGTTAATTGTTGTTCCCTCAAGAGATAATGTAGGAATGTATAAAGAACTAAAAGAAACGATTGATGAGATGGTGGGAAGAATTAACGGAAAATATGGGCGAATGAACTGGATGCCTATCCATTATTTTTATCGTAGCTATCCGCTTGAAGCACTTTCTGCATTTTACAGAATGGCAAATGTGGCACTTGTTACACCCATGAGGGATGGGATGAATCTGGTGTGTAAAGAGTTTATCGCCAGCAAGCTCGACCAAAAAGGCGTGTTGATCCTCAGTGAAATGGCGGGCTCTGCAAAAGAACTGTCTGATGCCATTCTCATCAATCCAAATAATATTAACCAAGTGGCTGAAGTTATCCATCAGGCATTGGTCATGCCCATTGATGAACAGATAAAACGCAACAGCGTTATGCAGAAATCACTCAAAAGGTACAGCATTCATCATTGGGTGGATATTTTTATGTCGCAGTTGGCTGTTATCAAGGAAAAACAAAAAGCCCTTTTCACTAAAAAAGTAGATGCTGCTACCATGAAAAATCTCAAAGCTGCATATCAATCTGCAAGCCATCGACTCATTTTTCTGGATTATGATGGCACGCTAATGCCATTCACTGATAACCCGATGTTGGTATGCCCTGATGAAACCCTGATTGCTTTGCTCAAAGATTTAACAGCCAATAAAAAAAACAAGGTGGTGATTATTAGTGGTAGGGGCAAAAATGTACTCGAAGAATGGTTAGGGGCGTTTCCTGTTGATTTAGTTGCAGAACATGGCGGATGTTATAAGGAGAAAGGAAAGGACTGGGAAATGGTGAAAAAATTAAAAGACGACTGGAAAAAAGACATCGGGGGCTGGCTGAAACTATACGTTGACCGCACACCGGGTTCTTTTGTAGAAAATAAAGAATATTCATTGGTGTGGCACTACCGCAAGGTAGAAACCGGTTTGGGCGAATTGCGGGCACGTGAGATTATCAGCCATCTGAAGCACCTATCGGCAAATGAAAATTTGCAGGTAGTTGAAGGCAATATGATTGTCGAGGTAAAGCGAACCGAAATAAACAAAGGCAGGGCGGCATCTAAGTGGCTTAAAAAAAATGCTCATGATTTTGTGCTTTCCATAGGCGATGATTTTACCGATGAAGACATGTTTAAAATGATGCCTGAAACTGCTTTTACTATTAAGGTGGGAAGCGCTGCTTCCGAAGCGAAATACAGCGTCAAATCACCGGAAGAAGTGAGAAAAATGTTACGCGAGTTGATTACAGAAAATTAGGCAAATCCAACTTTTTGGCTATGCGATAGGCCGCATTTACCTGCCCAACGTGGCTATATGCCTGTGGGAAGTTTCCCCATTGACTTCCTGTTGTGGCATCGATGTCTTCGCTGAGCAGGCCAAGACGATTGCTATATTTTGAAAGTTTTTCAAATAATTCAATCGCTTCATCCAATCGGCCTATACATGCCATAGCTTCTACATACCAAAAGGCACAAATAAGGAAAGTAGATTTTACATCCCCGAAATCGTCATTGTGTTTATATCGATAAAACAAGCCTTCTTTCGTTTTCAAAGTGCTTTCCAACTTTTTCAAATGTTGGCCGGCTGCTTTAGATTTTGGGTCGAGGTAGTTCATTGTGATTAGCTGCAAGCAGCTCGCATCCATGTTTTTCGTTTCTATTGCCTGGGCGTAATACCCCTCTTTTTTCACATAGCAGGCATTAATTTTTTTCTCCGCTTCTTTTTTCAGTTTCAAAGCGAGTGCAGCCATTTTTTCATCTTTTAATTGCCGGGCAATTTTCAAGGCTGCACAACTGCCCGCCCAGTGAAACAAAAAAGTGTAGCAGTGCTGCTGTGTTTTATTACGGAATTCCCACAGGCCGGCATCCGGCTCATCTAAAGTTTTTTCAATCATTTTTAACGCGTGCATAATCAGCCGATCTGATTTTATTCTTTCCGAAGAAATAAATCTGCTGTCGGCATAAAGTGGCAAAAGCGTCACAATCACTTGTCCGTAAACATCATTTTGATTGTGGGTGTGTGCTTGATTTCCTATTCTAACCGGCTGATTATTGCCCTGATACCCTGATAGCTCTACTGTTTTTTCTTTAATCTCCTTTTTGCCTAATATCGTGTAAAGCGGCTGGAACCTGCCATCTTCGCTAATGGTAGCATTTTCGATGTAATGGAAATACCGCTCTAACTCTTCAAAATGTCCAATATTATTAAACGCAGTGAGGGTATAATAGGCATCTCTAAGCCAACAATACCTGTAATCCCAGTTTCTGCCGCTGCCAGGGTGTTCGGGCAAACTGGTAGTGCCTGCCGCAACAATAGCGCCTGTATCTTCAAACTGCTGTATCTTTAGTATCAGTGCCGATCTCACTATTTGTTTTTGGTGAAAACTCCCGATACTGGTACTCTTGACCCAATCTCTCCAGTACAATACTGTTTTTCTCAAAAAATCTTCGGCTGTTGATTCAATAGGTCCTTCAAGCGGAATATCATAGGTCATGATAAGGTACTTAGGCTCATTGAGCACAAAAGCATCCTCTTCCATGATTTTATGAAGTGAAATGTTGGTTGATAGGCGCACTTGCTTGCCCAACCCCATGTAGCGGATATGGCTGCTTCCCTGAGATATGTCTGGCTGTTTCTTTCCATAATTTCCAACAGGATTACAGCATACTCGAATGGATGGTGTATCGGCAAGCGGTTCAATCTTTCGAATAAACATCAACGGTTTGTAGATGCGCTCATATTGATAGAACCTCGGGGCAAAATCAGTAACCCTAAATTTTCCTGAATCGCATTCAAAATCAGTACATAACACATTCGTATTCTCAATATAATATTGATGTGTTTTGTATTTTGCAGCATCCGGTGAAATTGAAAACTGCCCGCCTTTTTTTTTATCGAGCAGCCCGCCAAAAATAAAACTGCTGTCGAACCTAGGCCAGCACATCCATTGCACATGCGCCTTGTCATCAATATAGCTCATGTAGGCGCAGTTGCCTGTTACTCCTAAATCGTATGTGTGTTTCTTTGGCATTTAGCAATTACATATTTCTTCAAACAAAAGTGAGTGGCCTTGTTATAAAATGAAAAAAGTGCACTTCAAAATACACTACGCGGGAAATAAGTGGGCCCAGCAGGACTTGAACCTGCGACCAACGGATTATGAGTCCGCTGCTCTAACCAACTGAGCTATGGGCCCAAATAGAACGGGCAAAATTATCTTTTTATTTAATTCCGTACGATATTTGCCTGCATGAAAGGTATAAAGAGCATCATTTTTGACCTTGGGGGCGTATTACTGAACATTGATTACGGCCTCACTATTAATGCGTTCAAAGATTTAGGCA
Source organism: Flavobacteriales bacterium (assembly GCA_002746335.1). Taxonomy (GTDB): domain Bacteria; phylum Bacteroidota; class Bacteroidia; order Flavobacteriales_H. The sequence continues at coordinate 13,560 of NVWW01000033.1, forward strand.
TTAAAAATTTTGATGAAATCTATACTCAATTTAAGCAGGAAAAGTTCTTCGATGATTTTGAAACGGGGAAAAGCACTTCAAACCAATTTAGGTCAGGCATTAAAAATTATTTACCTACTGTTAACAATAAACAAATAGACGCTGCCTGGAACGCCATGCTGCTGAATTTCCCAAAAGAAAACATCGAACTATTAAAGCTATTAAAAGAACACTACAAGCTGTTTTTGTTGAGCAACACAAACGAGATCCATTTCTCCAAATTCAATGAAATCATATACAACCAATACCAAATTCCGTCACTTGATGTATTTTTCGACAAGGTATATTACTCTTTTTTGGTGGGCTACAGAAAACCACATCTCGAAACATTTAAGCAGGTACTCAGTGAAAGTTGCATTCATGCTGATGAAACATTGTTTATTGACGATTCAAAACAGCATATTGAGGGAGCAAAAAGAGCAGGGCTTAATACACATCTGCTATCAGGAAAAGATAACGTTGCTGATGCGCTAAAAAAATTGGGGCTTATTTGATTTCCTGGCAAAGCTCAATTAACACACCATTTGCAGTTCTAGGATGGATAAAACACACCAGTTTGTTGTCTGCACCTTTAAAAACTTCATCACGTGTAAACTGAAAGCCCTCACTTTTCAACCTTTTCATTTCGGCATGAATATCATCTACTTCAACCGCAAGGTGATGAATACCCTCTGCGCGATTTTCAATGTACTTTGCTATCGCGCTATCTTTAGTAACAGCTTCCAGTAATTCAATTTTGGTTTCCCCTACCTGAAAAAAAGAAGTGCTTACTCCTTCGCTTTCCACTTTTTCAACTTTGTAATGCGATTTTCCAAAAATTTTTTCAAAGACTTCATTAGCCAATTTTAAATCTTTTACAGCAATACCGATATGCTCTATTTTTTTCATCAGGACAAAAAAAATACCCCTTGACGGAGTATTTTTCAATTAAAAGATTAATGCAGAATTTATTTTTTTACAAATTTATCTGTTTTGTTGTCATAATTGAGGTAGTAAATACCTTTTTTGAGGTTTTTACAATCAATGTTACTTGCAAATCCTTTTTTCACGATGTTGCCATAGCTATCATAAATTTCAAACATCGTTTCAGTAGAATTACTTTCAGCTTCAAAATGGAGAAAATCCTTCACTTTGATGGGAACAAAAGTGACCTCTGATATTGCCATCGCATTGTAACGTTTCGATTTTGAGTACCGTGGCTTATTGGTATAATCAACTTGCTTTACCCTGAACAGGTTTTCTCCTGAATGAGGGGTAATCTTGAAAGAATATTCATTCACGTCAGGAGTTCCTTTTCCTTCTACTTCGCCCACTTTAATCCATTTGTTCCAGCGAAACTGCTCAATGACGAAAGGCAGTTTTCCTGTTTCATTTTTAGTTTTCCACGAAAAAATGCTTTCTTGGTCAATATCCATGTCAATAATCTCAAATGTGCTTTTGGGCTTGAGCACCTCAGGATTTAGCACTTTGGGCTTGCAATCGTCTTTGTGTTTTATAGTAACGACAACGGGATCACCAATATTGAGTTGGAAATTACCTAAATCAATCTCAAAAGCACTTGAGTTGATTTCATCGGTAGTTACATCACCGTTTACCTTCACTTCGTAAGTACAAAAACCTACACCTGTGCCAGAAAAAGGGTTTTGAACATAAATATTCTTCCCTTGATAATTTCCTTCAAGAATGATGGTTCCTGCAAGAAGGTGAGCAATTGGAAGAAAGCCAACTGCGATTGATAAAATTGACCTTGTTAGCATGTGTTTAGTTCCTTAATAAGCGGCAAATATAAAACTTTTAACAAATAATAAACCGCTTTTCATCGAACATGTGGGCAATATTAAAATCAAATTTCCATATTTCAAAAAAAAAAACAAACTATTTTTCATTCAACACAAAGTATTTAAACAATTTGCTTTTCGCATTAAACGAATGGGTTCTGTACAGAATAATGTGGGTAACTATATTGGAACACATAAAAATTATATATGGTTTATATATAAAATCACATTATCTTAGAACAGAACCACGAATGCAAAGATGTATTTATTTTTGTATTTTTCATAAGGAAATATTATCCTTGCATAATTGGATAGTGTATGAAAATTCGATTTATTTTTTGTTTAGTGGTATTGGCAGGTGCCATCACAATGCTATTCGAAGGATGTGATTCATCAAGCAATGGAAATGGGTATAACATTAATGGTGGCAGAGTGTATGGCGGCTGTTTCACTATAAGCCAAACCGAATACATTACATCTCTTTATCCACTTTCCACCATAGATGTATATTCTTCTACTATAGCCCGGCAAATTTTCGAAGGACTGGTAAAACTCAACACAAAAGATCTGTCGGTGATTCCCTCATTAGCAGAAAGTTGGGAAGTTGACGAAACAGGTACTGTTTACACTTTTCACCTTAAAAAAGATGTAAAATTTCATGACGATCCCTGCTTTAATAATGCCAAAGGACGAGAAATGACCGCAAGCGATGTGAAATTCTCACTTGAAACACTCTGTACCCAAAGCGAAGACAACCTGATGTTCAACCTCATCTTGAAAGATAAGTTGCTGGGTGCCAATGAATATTACGAAGTCAGCGCCAGCGGAAAACCCGATTTTGACCTCGAAGGATTGAAAGTTATTGACGATTACACCATTCAAATGACACTGTCTTCTGCCAACTCATCTTTTTTGTATTTGTTGGCACTTACTGCGGCTTCTATTGTACCGAGTGAGGCAATCGAAAAATACGGCAACCAAGCCACCATTGGCACAGGCCCTTTTACCTTGTCGCCCGGCCCTAACCTGAAGGCCGAGCAATTTGTGCTGCTGAAAAATCGAAATTACCATGGTGTTGACTCGCTGGGAAACCAATTACCTTTTATCGACTCCGTTAAAATAGCTATGCTCGATTCAAAAAGAGCAGAACTCGAAGCGTTTAAAAAAGGCAACGTAGATGTAGTAATCGGACTGCCTTCTGAATCCATTAAGGAAATTGTAGAAGAACAAATCTCGAATTTTCAAAGCCAGCCACCGCTTTATATTCTCGACCGCTCACCCGAAATGGCCACCCAATATTATGTCCTCAATTTAACCCGCGAAGTATTTAAAGACAAACGGGTAAGGCAGGCACTGAACTACGCCATAGATCGCAATCGCATCATCGAAAACATATTGAAAGGGCAGGCCTTTGGGCCTGGTCACCATGGCATCACACCTCCTTCTTTTAAGGATTATGATATTTCGCAAATCAAAGGCTATTCCTTCAACCCCGATAAAGCAAAACAATTGCTTGCTGAAGCCGGCTACCCCGAAGGAAAAGGTTTTCCGCAAATAAAACTGGAACTCAACAGCAGTGGGTTCAAAAACACCAGTATAGCCATCGAAATTCAAAAGCAATGGAGCAAAACTCTTGAAATTAATATTGACCTTGAAGTCGTTCCTTTAGCAAAAAAATTAGATGACGAATTATTTGGCCGTGCCGATGTTTTCCGCAGCGGCTGGATTGCCGATGTGCCGTGGCCTGTAGATTTTCTGCACCTTTTTTATGGCAAAAATGTGCCTGAATCATTGGAGGAGCCATCGCACCCAAACTCGAGCAGGTATGTCAACCCAGAATTTGACGAATTATACGAAAAAGGACTTGCCGCTAGCGACAAATCCGAAAGCTACCAATACTTTGCGCAAGCAGAGCAAGTGCTAATGGACGATGCGGCTACCATCATTTTGTTTTATACCGAAAGCTACGTATTGATTCAATCAGACGTACGTAATTATTTCAGCAACCCGATGAACTACCGCGATTTTTCGCAGATTTACTTCAAGGCACCCGTTGCCGCTATTACCAAAAAGGGTTAACAAAAAACCCCCATGTGATTCATGGGGGCTAATTTTTGAAAAAATGGTTTTCTCAAGATGCAGCAACAGCCGCTTTAATTCCTTTGGCGGCCTCCAGCATTTTTTCGATGGCCTTTTGGGGGAATGGATCGCCCATCTCCAAATCTTGTATCTCGTAGTCAATATTATTTACCTTTATTACTGTGTAAAAGTGATAAAACGTTTTTGAGCCATCAGGCAAATCAGATTGGTAAAGCAACATATTCGGCTCATCTGCAAGAAAATTGCTCTTCCACAACAAATCTTCGTTCAAATCGGTTTTTTTCTGCTGGATATCTCCTCCTTCAGCTATTTTGAGTTGAAACATGCTGCCCACACGTATTTCAATTTCACCGTAATCCAACGCTTCTACTTCAAGTGGCCCCACAGTGCTGTCTGGCACCATGATGCTAAGGGGCATTCCCTGTTCGGTCAAGTTGAGTTCCATCATGCGTCTATGCGGTGAGGAATTGTCTTCGTCATTTTTATTTCCGCCATTGCACGTGGAAAATATCATCAYCGAAGCAATAGCGAAAAAAAAGAATATTTTTTTCATTTTAAAAGATTTTTTGATTGGACGGAAGCAAAGATATAATTTCCAAAAGATCACCCAAAATCTGTTATTGGCCTACCTYAACACGAATACCTTCGGAATGAGAGGCGAACTCAGGCGCGTACATGCACTGGATGGTTGTGATGCCATTTGAAAAATTGCCTTCGTGCGTCACACGAAGCRGRTAYTCGAACACGTAAGTTCCCTTCGGCAGCCGATCAAAAAAGAAATTGGTAGCCGCATCTTTGGTACTCTCATAGTAGCCCAAACCATCCTGCCATTTGTAGCGGGAAATCACATTTATCGGCTCAAAGCCCGATGCCCGCATGTCTTTCATATGAACGAATTCCATATTGCGATCAACGCGAAGCTCGATGCGCACTTTGATTTTATCCCCCACTTGCAATTTAGTTTTTTCAGAAATTGGCGTGATGACCGGACCAGTATCCGATGATTTTTCAATAAACAACTGTTTTTTGAGTTTTAATGGCGTTTCATGTGGCGTGATTTTATCCAACTGCTCAAAATACTGCCAATAGAGYGCACCCCACGAAACACCGCCACCATCCTCACGTTGTGGCGGAATCACTTTCACTTCCCCCATTTCGGGCTTGATTTCGCCTCTTCCCCATGAAGTTTTGAAATAGCCCGTTCCCGCTTCCACTTTCACATCGTCCATTTCTTTGGGATTGATTTTCATTTCACCCAAAGAAATTTGTGCCATATCATCGCTTGCGAGCCAATCTGCTCCTTTTAATAGCAATGCGTAACATGCTTCAGCAGTAGCTTTGGTGGTTTTCCAATCAGTTGTCTGCTTTTGCTTGAGTAGCCACACTTTCAATTCGTTCACCGAATTTTGGTCGTTGGCCACTTCATCGAATGCCTCTACCATCAACGCCTGCGATTCGATGGGTGCCTGGTACCAGTAATACCCGTAATTTTCCTTCCAGTACATGCCCATTTCCTCGTTGAAAATGGCGTTTTCCTTCAGTGATTTCATAATATCTGCCGGAACAGTTTTCTCATCATAGCGGTGCAGGCCAAGCGCAATCATGCCCTGCATGTAGCGGCTTTTGTTCACCCAATATTTTTTGGCTTGTTTAAAGTAATAATCGAATGCCTTCTGATTCCTATTTCCTATTTTAATGTCTTTGAAATAGCTTCTTGCGTACAGGTACTGAATTTGAGTGTGGCCAATGTGGTCATCCTCTGGATTGGCAGCGTGTTTCATCACCCAATCGTAATCTTCGCGGATGCGGTTGTCTAAGTATGGAATGGCTTTTTTCACCATGCGCCATACCCGTGGGTTTTTCCGCACATTTTCTACACCGAGGTGGTCCAGATGGCCGAATCCAGTGACAATATGCTGCGTAATGTAACGGCTTTCTTTCATTCCGGGAAACCACGTCCAACCGCCATTGGCTACTTGCGCTTTTTCCAGCTTTTTCAACGCTGAACCCAGTTCATTCGCCATTTTATTCAGGTCGAAAAGCACACCTACGCGCTTTTTTCGTTCTGTTTCGTTTTTCGCATCAAGCACCCACGGGGTTTCTTCCAGCATCAGCGATTTCAGTTCCTGGTTTTTTTCCAGATTGGATAAAAGCGCTTCCGGACTTTGCGATTTCCAACTGTCAAAAACTGCCTTGATTTTCGGGCTGGAATTGGCAATGTGCGAAGCAATACTATTGGCATAAAAACGGCTGAAAATCTGCTCCGAACACTCGTAAGGATATTCCATCATGTAGGGCAATGCCTGAATAGCATACCAAGCCGGATTGGAAGTATATTCCAGCGTGAGTTTGTGGTGTTTTAATGTTTTAGATTGACCTGAGTTAATCAATTTTTCAAATCTAAATTCCTTGCTTTCATTGCCTTTCACGGGCAGCGGCAACGATTCGGTAACCAACATACGGTTGGTTAAAACGGGCACCGCCATCTCCTCGCCATCAGAAAATTTGCCCGCTTTGGCTACTACTTTATAGGTAATGGCAGAAACATCATCAGGAATCATCATTTCCCATTTCAACACAGTGCTTTGGTCTTTTTTCGCAGTGAATTCGCGGTAGCCGATAGTAGGAAATTTGCCATGCACGGCTGCTACCAATTTGTGTGTGATTTCCTTCATGGTCAGCGCGTCATAGAGCGTGAGTTCCGCCTGCCCGTTGATGTCTTTTTCGCTAAGGTTGGAGATTTTGGCGGTGAATGTCATGCGGTCGCCTTCGCGGAAAAAGCGCGGGGCATTGGGCATTATCATCAGTTCTTTTTGGGTGACGGTTTCTTCAAAAATTTGTCCTGTTTTCAAATCTTTGGTGTGCGCCAGTCCCATGAATTTCCACTTGGTCAACGCCTCCGGGATGGTGAATTTAATTACGATTTCGCCTTTTTCATTGGTTTGCAAATGCGGGTAAAAGAAGGCGGTTTCGTTAAAGTTAGTACGGGCTTTTATAGCAGAAAGTCCACCTACTTTTTGAGTTAATGTTTCATCAGCAACTAATAAATCTACTCCACTGGCAGGATAAGCAAATTCGCCAACTTGAATCTTGTAGAGTCCTGTTGCCAAATCTGGTTTTCCTTCTCTGTTTTTATCCTTGCTTTTTTTGGCAGACCTGTTGTAAGCCACACCTGCTAAAGCCCTTACTTCTGAAACTGTTTCCTCTGCTTCAGCCGTCTCAAAGGCCATGTCTGCGTCTGCATAAAGATAGCGAGCGCCTCTTTCTCTATACCCATAATATCCATAAAAATTAAACCCGAACCAGTTCAGGCGGTCGTATTTTCGCTGCTGAAAGGTAGGGTACACGTTCCATTTCTGATGGAAAAGACGGGAGTTTTTGGCATTAAATGCACCGCTTCCGCGCCACAGCAGGTTTGCGTAATAATTTTGGTAAATGTTCAGCGCCCAGTTGTTCGCCCGGAAGGCATCGAGTGAAGCATCATACAGTGTTGCCAGCATTTCTGCTGCTACCTTTTCGCCTTTTGGCCCTTTGATTTTTATTTTCCATTCCTCTTGCTGCCCGGGATTCAGCTTGTTGCGAAAGGTTTCAAACTCGATGTCCAGTTGCTTGTCAGTACGCGGCACGATCACCAATTGGTTGTTGGCGTAAAAACGGTTTTCTTTCACGAAAGTGAAATACACGGCAAAATTGCCCCGGTGTTTTTCTTGAATGGAAATTTCGATTTTGCGCTGTTCATTATTGAGTTCAAACCATTCACGTTTTACTATTTTGTTTTTGTGTTCGATTTCGTACAGCACTTTCACATTTTCCTTTGAGCCAATAAGAAAAGCGGCTGTTTCGCCCGGCTCGCCTATTTTTTTGAGCGAAGTGAACCAGTTGACATCATTGGTTGGCTGGGTTTTTGCTGCATCAGAAAACACGGTGAAATACTTGATTTCCTTCACTTCTTCCCCGAACTTATCGATTGCCGTTGCTTCCATTACATAGTCACCTTGCGGCCAATCCTTCAGCTTTTTCAAGAGCAAATCCTTTGATTTTTCAGTATCGAATTTCTTGCTGAATACCTGCTCGCTCTTCGGCCATTCATGGATATCGTTTTCATTGTCGTAAACATCTTTTGGAAAAGCCGCATAAAATTCTTCTTTAGTCATCAAAAACTTATCGGGGCGTGACCAGTTTCGCTTTCGGAAAGTTCTGTCCGGAGTTTGCAGCCGGTGAATGTTGACGCTGCCCTGCGCGGGTTCCGGCTCACCAGCAAGATTGGTGGTGCGGATTTGAAATGTGTCTTTGCTGCTTAAATTCAGTTTTTCAGGCACGTTCACCGAAAGCTCGAGTGCAGTGTAGCCCACACGCACATATTGCTGCGCACTGTGAGTTTCTCCATTGATGTCTGTCACATCGGCATAAACTGTGAACGTATAGGTGGGCTTGAATTTCTTGTCAATGCTCTTATCTGGAATGGCAGTGAATTCTATTTCAAATTCACCTTTTTCATTGGTTCTTGTGGTTCCATTGGTGACTTCCATTTGTGCCGAAGTCGGATAATAGCCCCGCCAGTACCACCAATAAGGAAAAGTGGCGTTGCGCACTACGCGATAACTCACTTCTGCACCATCAATCACCGAGCCCGCATATGCTTTGGCTAATCCCTTCGCAGTGATTTGTTCCCCCAACTTGAAACTGCCTTTTATCGGRTCGAATTTCACYTCGAACTTGGGGCGYTTGTATTCTTCSACCGAAAAATACACCGAGCCGTAACTGTTCTYGATGTGCATGTTGCCGTTGAGCGAAGATGTTGGCGCAGTAAACGTGCCGSTAAACGTACCGTATTCATTGGTRGTCAGCTTAAGTTCGCTGACCTTTTGRKRRTTCACATCCATCAATTCCACTGTGGACGAAAAACCGGATTTGATAGCATTTCCGTCAGACGCGGGATCGGTTTCAATCACAATTCCTTTGAAATGAATGGTTTGGCCGGGACGGTAAATRGCACGGTCGGTGAAAAAGAAGGTCTTGATGCGCTTTTTGTTGTCTTTGTAATRGCGGTATTGGTAATAGTTGTTGTCTGTGCTCAGGCGGTCATCTCCTTTTCGAARATCGATATAAAAATTGCGGTAATTGTTTGAGGGCGGTATGCGGAAATAACCGTTCTCATCGGTGACGTAACTTCCGATTTTTTTGTACTCGTAATCGCGGATGACGTAGTTGTATTTTCGGTAGAAAAGCTGTGCCGAAACATCCCGCAGCGGCTCGCCCACCTCACGGTGAAGCACCGAAACACCGTAGCTACCGTCAGCACGTTGGCGGGTTAGGTAACTGATATTAGAAATCCAAAGGTTGCCATAGGCAATCGCATTTTCGCTGTAGCTAAAACCCTTATCTGAACCCACTAAAACCACATAAAACCCCAACGGTAGTTCCGGCATTTTGATTTCAACCGAATGTTGGTGATGGTCGCTGTCTGCGGGCAATTCAACCACCCATTCTTTCACCGAGTTGAGTTTTTTGTAGTAATCCATCAGCTCTTTGCCATACAGTTTGCGGGTTTTCTTTCGAAAACTGTCGTAATCGAACTGGCAAATCCGCACGTGAATTTTTTCGAGATTTTTGTATTGAATCAAGGATCGAAAGTCCTTGCCGGGCAATTCCACATTATCAGAAACGAACGAAAGGGATTTTTCCCGAATTCGCGCCAGCAAAGTAGCACATTGCTGCGCCCCGTAGGAATTAGGGAATTTTTGGATGGTTTGTTCGCAAATTTCGGCAGCGGTTTTCTTAGCCCATTTTGAGACCGATGCGGTTTCGGAAACCGCATCGGTCTGGGGTGCATATTTCTCGCCTTTGTTGAAATGCCAGAGTGCAATTTGATAAGCGACTTCCGCAGAAGATGGATGTTTGGAAAATTTCTTTTCCAGTCGATTCAGCACAGCGAGATATAAGCTGTCTTTCGATGCATGAATGGAATTGTTTTTGGCGAATTTCAGCCGTTGGAGTTCAGCATCAATCAGCGCTTTCGGGTCGTCATCGTTCAAATGAAATCGAACCATTTCCTGCAAAATAATTGATGCATGGTATTTCAGCGAAAGCGAATCTTTGGTTTCAATTTTTTTCTCGACAAATATTTCAGATTCGTCAAAATACCACGGCTCTGCCAGTTCGAATTTGTAAGCTGGTTTGGTAAGACCTGGTTCTTCGTGCATAAAGAAACCGGATGCACGATGCGCCAAAAAATCATACAATGTTGGGCGAAGTTTTCTTCCGGCAGAATCACCCAGCAACAAAATATCATTAAAATGACTGATGCGTGTTCGCTTCAGGCTGTCTGCACTTTGCAGCGAAAGGTTGTAATGGGTCATCGTTTCCTGCACGATTTTCTTCAAATCCCACGTGCGGATGTCATCATTTTTAAAGGCAACGGTTTCGGTTCGGTTCAAAAATTTCCAACGGTTATTCTGGTAGTAGCGCCAGTAAATTTCTGCCAAAAAGGAATGTAAGACGGGCTTCAGTGGAAAATAGGAATTATCAATCTCCACACTTAAATCATAGATGGCTTTGATATAATTTTCTTCTTCAATGTTTGATTCGAATTTCAGCTTGTGAATTAGCGCTTTGGCAATCTGTGGACTGTTGTTTTCGTCCTTGGCCTTTTTGTGAATTTCATCTACTACTTCCAGCGCAGAGCGCGTAAGCCGTTTTTTCCACAGCGAATCCACTTTGGCCCATTCTTTTTGGTAACCTTTTCCATTTTGGAAAATCAGGGGAGGTGTTTTGTCTAAAAATGTTTTGGGCGGATGGTAAAGTGTAAACCCTGCCCCAAGTAGCACGATTGCTGCAACGGCAGAATAGAGAATTCTTTTTCGTTTCATAGGGTTTGATGATTAACTGCAAACAATAGATGAAAATTGTCTGCCGTTTTCACAAATGTAATGCCATAAAATTAAAAGGAAGAATCAATAATTCACCGTAACCGAGCCGTTGATTGGAGGCAAATCATTAATGCTAAAAACATAATAGTACACACCAGCAGGCACATTGCGGCCGTTAAAAATGTTCTTACCATCCCACATTTTCACTCCTTCAGTATCAATGAACATCAACTGGCCCCATCGGTTGTAAATTTGCAATTTGGTGCATTCAATCAAAGATGGGTTTACTCCAACGGCAAAATAGTCATTTATTCCATCGTTATTCGGACTGAAAACGTTTGAAACAGTCACATCCAAATATTCTATAAAAGATTGCAACGTGCTGTCTGATTCAATCGTGTCACTGCAATATTGGTTGTAAGCAATAAGCGTTACCGAAGGAGTTCCCTGATATGAAAAATCATAATCGGCATCTGTGGTATTTGCAGTATCTGCTGTTCCAAAATCCCAGTGATACCAGTCAGCATCAATGCTGCTGTTGATGAATTCACCAGATACTTCATCGCATTGCGGGATGTAAGTAACTGAAAAATTAGCTGATGGCTGAATGTGAATGGTCAGGTTCACTTCCGTGGAATCCACACAAATACCCGAATCATTTACAATAACCGTGTAAGTGATGTCTCCTTCTTCGTCAGGCGATGCTGTCGGATTGGCTAATGATGAATCATTCAAATAAATAGCTGGCGACCACAGGTAACTAAAAGGAATTCCCGTTGAATTAAGCCCTAACACTATCGTAGCGTTTTCGCAAACTGAAGTATCACCACCAAATATACGGAAGACATTCACGCTAACCGAGTCGGTATTTCGGCAACTGTTGCTATCGGTAACTTCCACAAAATAAGTAGTTGGTATTTGTGGGAAAACAGTCGGACTGGAGCTGTCTGGATTGGCAATTTCAGTAGCTGGCGACCAAGAATAACTTTCGCCACCAGTAGCTGTCAGCGTAATACTGTCTGAACGGCAGATATACTCATCCGCACCCGCATCGGCATTCGGCAAAGGATTTACCACAACAACAACCGAATCAATGTTCATACAGCCATTGGAATCGGTCACCAGCACCACATATTCCATAGTGTCCGAAGGCCAAACCAACGGATTGAATGCCGCTGTATCGTTAATACTGTCGGCAGGCGACCACAAGTAAACAATTCCACCAGTGGCATTCAATTGAACGGTGTCGTAAATGCAAATTTGAGTATCTGCCCCCGCATAAGCGATTGGCAAATAATTTACTGTGATTAAAACGGAATCAGTCAATATACACCCGTTTGAATCGGTTGCTATTACAAAATATTTAGTAGTCGTATCGGGGCTTGCAGGCGGATTAGCTGAAATCGTATCACCAAGACCCTCTGATGGCATCCATTCAAAAGAAGAACCCGCTGGCCCCGTAGGAGAGCCCCCAATCAAAAACGTATCACCAATGCAAATGGCTGTGTCTATTCCTGCATCGGTTAAAGGCAATGGATTGACCGTGATAGTTACCGTATCTGTGTTCTCACAAGAGTTTGTATCCGTTACTGTAACTACATAATCGGTGGTGTCCAATGGAAATGCGAATGGATTGGAAACACTATCATCACTCAACATCGTATCAGGTAACCAAGCATAAATGATTCCGCCCGTTGCATTCAGTTGAGTAGTGTCTCCAAGGCAGATTTGCACGTCATTTCCCGCATCGGCTGGTGGCAAAGGATTAACGATTACTGTCACCGAATCCACATTACTGCAAGTGTTTGAATCGGCACCTGTTACATAGTACATTGTTGTATCAGATGGACTTACGAGCGGATCGGCAATCGAATCATCACTTAATCCGATATCAGGTGTCCAAACATAAATAATACCGCCTGTAGCATTCAACTGAACGCTATCGTAAATACAAACTTGCACATCATTTCCTGCATCAATCACAGGCAAATTATTCACCGTTATCGAAATGGAATCGTCATTAACACAGCCGTTTGAATCATTAACAACAAGGAAATATTCGGTGGTTGAAGTCGGAAAAACAATTGGATTTTGCGATGTTGTTGTAATGATGCTATCATTCGGAAGCCAAGAGTAAACCGAACCTACAGGCCCAGTTGGTGAGCCCCCTATCACAATCGAATCGAAAATGCAAATAGCCGTGTCTGTTCCAGCATCAATGACGGGCAGCGGGTTTACCGTTACTACTACCGTATCGGTATTCACGCAAGTATTGGAATCCGTTACCGTCACCACATAAGATGTTGTGTCCGTGGGCCAAGCCAGCGTAGTGTCATTCGAATTATCAGACAAGCTGTCCATTGGCAACCAATTGTAAATTTCACCCCCCGTAGCAATTAATTGGATGGTATCATAAATGCAAATCTGCACACCAGCCCCGGCATTTGCATTCGGCAGCGGATTAACGACAACGGTTACTGTATCTGTATTTTTACACGTATTCGAGTCCGTACCTGTAACAATATAAGTAGTTGTATCTGATGGACTGGCGAGCGGATTAGCTATAGAATCATCATTTAAACCAGTGGCAGGTGTCCAAATGTATGATGAGCCGCCAGTAACGTTCAACTGCACACTGTCGAAAATACATACCTGAATATCTGCGCCAGCATTCACAGTAGGCAAAGAATTTACATCCACTCGAATGGAATCGTAACTCACACAATTGTTTGAATCCGATACCGTCAAATAATAGGTGGTATTGGATGTTGGGTAAACCTGTGGATTAGCCAATGTGGAATCACTTAAAGTAACAGTTGTATTCCAAGAATATGATGATCCTGAAGGACCAGTTGGGCTTCCGCCAATAGAAATGGTATCGTAGATGCAAATAGCTGTGTCTGTGCCTGCATCAATTACAGGCAAAGGATTTACTGTTACCGTTACCGAATCATAATTAATACAGCCGTTGGAATCCGTTACCATAACCGCATAAGTAGTTGTATCTGAAGGCCACGCTAACGGATTGGAAATGGAATCATCACTTAAACTATCGTTGGGCGTCCAAACATAGCTCTGCCCGCCTATGGCAATCAGTTGGATGGTGTCGAAAATACAGATTTGAACGCTTGTCCCTGCATCCGCAACGGGCAAAGGATTTACTGTTATGGTTACTGAATCATAATTGATGCATGAGTTGGAATCCGTTACCATCACTGTGTAAGTAGTCGTATCCGAAGGCCATGCCAATGGGCTGGAAACCGAATCATCACTCAAACTGTCCAGTGGCGTCCAAACATAGCCCTGCCCGCCAGAGGCAATCAATTGGATGGTGTCGAAAATGCAGATTTGCACATCGGTTCCTGCATCAGCATTGGGCAATGAATTAACCGTAATCGTAACTGAATCATAATTGACGCACCCGTTGGAATCCGTTACCATCACTGTGTAAGTAGTCGTATCTGTCGGCCATGCCAATGGATTGGAAATGGAATCATCACTTAAACTATCGTTGGGCATCCAAACATAGCTCTGCCCACTTGTGGCAACAAGTTGGGTGGTGTCGAAAATGCAGATTTGAACATTCGTTCCTGCATCAGCAACGGGCAATGGATTTACTGTTATTGTTACCGAATCGTAATTGACACATCCGTTTGAGTCCGTTACCATCACCGCGTAAGTAGTTGTGTCCGTAGGCCATGCCAGCGGATTGGAAATGGAATCATCGCTTAAACTGTCGTTGGGAATCCAAACATAGCTCTGCCCGCCTGTGACAACAAGTGGGGTGGTGTCGAAAATGCAGATTTGAACATCGGTTCCTGCATCAGCAAGGGGCAAAGGGTTTACTGTTATCGTTACTGAATCGTAATTGACACATCCGTTTGAATCCGTTACCATCACTGTGTAGATTGCAGTATCCAAAGGCCATGCCAACGGATTGGAAATGGAATCATCGCTTAAACTGTCGTTGGGCATCCAAACATAATCCTGCCCGCCTGTGGCGGTGAGTTGGGTGGTATCGCCAATACAAATCTGCACATCGTTTCCCGCATTAGCAACGGGCAAAGGATTTACCGTAACCATTACCGAATCATTTCCCGTACACGTAGAATTGGTAGCCGTTACATAATATGTAGTGGTGTCTGAAGGAAAAGCCACAGGGTTAGCCAAAGAAGTATCATTTAGCCCAACAGATGGCGACCATTCGAAGGAAGATCCCGCCGGGGCCGTGGGACTACCGCCTATCTGCAACGTATCACCAATACAAGTCTGGACATTTGCCCCTGCATCAGTAGGCACTGTCGGACCAACATCTAAGAGCATGGTGTCGGTATTCACACAGCCGTTGGTATCGGTAACGGTTACGATAAATTCGGTGGTGTCAAGCGCTGAAGTATAGGGATTGGATATGGTGTCATTGCTCACGCTGTCTGCAGGAAACCAATTATAGACATTACCGCCCGTTGCGTTTAGCTGAATGCTGTCACCTGGGCAAAGCCACAAATCAAGCCCTGCATTGGCATTGGGTAGTGGGTTTACAGTAATAGTAATCGAATCCTGGCCAATGCAGCCATTGGAATCCACAACTATGAGCACATAAGTGGTAGTAACTAATGGAAAAGCATTCGGGTTGGCAAGTGCCGTATCGCTGAGCCTTGCCGATGGCGACCAACTGTAGGTTGAACCGACAGGCCCTGTGGGGCTTCCGCCAATGGCTACTGTGTCATAAATGCATATGGCTGTGTCGCTTCCTGCATCTACAATCGGCAATGGATTGACAATAATGGTACCCGAATCCTGATTGATACAGCCATTTGTGTCCGTTACTGTAACCGTGTAGGTCGTTGTATCCAAAGGGCTTGCAAAAGGATTGGAAATCGAATCATCACTCAGCCCTGTAGGTGGCGTCCATGCATAAATACTGCCCCCAGCCGCATTGAGCTGAATACTGTCGTTCAAACAAATTTCACCTCCCGGCCCCGCAGTTATGGATGGCAACGGGTTTACAGTAACGACTACCGAATCCACATTTACGCAGCCGTTTGTATCAGTTACCGTTACATAATAAATATTTGTGTCAATGAAATTAACATAGGGGTTGGCAATGGCGGTATCGCTTAAGCCATTCGAAGGCGACCAACTATAAGTGATGCCTCCTGTGGCATTCAATTGAACGCTGTCAGTGATGCAAACCTGCACATCAGCCCCTGCACTTACAATTGGAAGCGGATTGACCGTAACAGTTACTGTATCGGCCAAAACACATCCATTCGTATTGGTAACGGTTACAATATAATCCGTAGTATCGGTAGGCCATGCAAAAGGATTGGAAATCGAATCATCACTTAAACTATCATTTGGCATCCAAACATAAGAAGAACCGCCTGTTGCATTCAGTTGAGTGGTATCGCCAATACAAATCTGCACATCGGAACCCGCATTGGCTAGCGGCAATGGATTTACAATAATAGCCACCGAATCTACCTGCTGGCAACCGTTTGTATCTGTTACAATTACATAGTAAGTGGTTGTGTCTGACGGAAAAGCATTAGGGTTTGCCAATGAAAAATTATCAAGTCCCGCAGTCGGTGTCCAGCTATACGTTGCGCCCGTTGGGCCAGTTGGCGAGCCGCCAATCGCAGCCGTATCCTGATTACAAATAGTGTCATTGCTGCCTGCATCAGCAAAGGGAAGCGAATTGTTGATGACGGTTACCGAATCATTGTTTGAACAGCTATTGGCATCCGTCACAGTAACATAATAAACCGTTGTATCGGTTGGTTTTGCATAAGGATTTGCAACTGCTGTGTCACTCAACCCAATTGATGGCGACCAGCTGTATGAAATCCCAATTCCTGAGCTTAATTGCACACTATCCCCATTACAAAACTGAACCGTTCCCCCTGTATTTATTACAGGAAGTGGATTTACAGTTATCGTTACATCAGCCGTATCTGAACAGCCGTTGGCATCCGTCCCTGTAACAATATAAGTTGTTGTTGTTGACGGGGTTGCAATCGGGTTAAAAATGGAATCATCGTTTAATCCTGCCGATGGTGACCACACATAGCTGAGTGCTCCCGAAGCTGTCAATTGAGCACTGTCCCCAAAACAAATAGCGGTGTCTATCCAAGCAATTACAATAGGCAAGTTGTTTACGTTTACTGTTTTAGTGATTGAATCAACACAACTGTAATCGGAAGTAGCGATTAACGTTACGTTTTGTGTTCCCGAAGTTCCAAAAACATGCGTTGGATTTTGAAGAATGCTGGTATCTCCATCTCCAAAATTCCAATCCCAACCAATGACTGAGCCATCAGCAATAGTAGATGAGTCGGAAAACGTTGTGGTGTCGTCTAAGCAAGCCACAGAAAAAGCAAATTCAGCCGAAGGAATCGGGTTCTGATATCGAATTTCTGAATAATTGGACCGGGAAGTGCAGGTGAGCGAATCATCAATTTCGATATAGTAAGTGATGGAATCCGAACAGTCATAAGTAGAGTCCACATAAAATAAATTTTGCGTGGAATCGAGCAATGCCCAAGTGCCGATAGGATATTCCTTGTAAATCCTGTACCAAGGTGTTGAAGAACCCAGTAGCGGGCTGTGAACAGCATTCCAGTCGAGATTCACCACCCCTGTTGTGTCCTCTGTTTTCAGAAAAATAGTAGCAATGGTATCTTTTGGCGGATTGAAAACCATTCCGGAGCACCCCGAACGGCTTTGAATGATGTAATAAGTCGTGTCGAGGTGTGCATTAGCCCCAATATGTGTGTAAATATTCTGGTTGTAATTGAAAATACTGTCCACTATCGTGAATGGTCCGTTGGGATTGGTGGAGGAAAAGAGGTGATAACTGTTGAATACTCCTCCTGTATCAAGTGGAGTATCCCAGTACAAAGTAACATCTCCATTGGCTGGATTTATAGCCGTACAGTGCATGTTGGGCGATTCAATCGGGTCGCGGGACAATACGGTAATGGCCACAGTGCTCACCACCTGCCCAGGCGAAGGGCAGGCGCCATCCTGAATCGTAAAAATAAAAAGATAGGTGTTTGATTCCGCTTCGCATCCACCTGTGAAAGAAATGTTATTGCAGCTCGTTTCCCAGTAAAATAACCCGCCAACCGAGTCCACACCAATAAGTCCACCAATGGGCGGAGGAAAAAACATGGCACAAGGAGGATTGGCACACCCGTTGGGGCTGGCATAATTTGTGCCGTATTGAATGCTGGTGGTCGTTAATGTAAGGGTGTCTCCAATGTCCACCCCGTAGAAATCAAAGGTAACTATTGCGCCCGCCAACACCGTATCGTTAAACGAAAAATTGCCGATCGAGTCTTGAATTGGGGGGTCTGCAGTTGGTGGGTTGTTGGCCCCGCATCCAGTCAAAATGGTTTGCAACTCACGGTAAACTTCGCCAATCAAAATCCCGCATCGGTATTCTTCCACTTTAATGACCGAAACAAATTCCCCTTGCGTGAAAGAAGTAAACGAAATCTCCCCGGTAAACTGGTCTAAGGCAGCGGCTATATTACTTGAGTTTTGCGAAGGGCCCGGGTATGGGCTGATGTAGCTGTATCCGGAAGAGAAAGCCAATTCATTCGGATTTGCCGGAGGGTTGAATGTTCCCGAAAAATCATCAAGCGGCTTTGCCCAGTAAAAAACCAGTGAATCCAAATCCGTGTCGGCAGCGTTGTGGTTGAAGGTATAAGGACTGCCCGTACAAACAACCGAGGTAGGAATTTGCTCAAATGCAGGCGATGAATCAAAGCATGGGTACATATTTTGCCCGTTATAAGCGTGCATTGCCGCACGTAATGTAAACCCTTGTGAGCTGGGGCTTACCAGGTTGTCAATAGCTCCGTTTCGACAGCAACTGTCAAAAGTAAACCACCAGCCACCTGCAGGCGGTGTTCCCGATAGCTGGATTGGAGCTGAACGGTAAATAAACTCTTCTGTTGCCCCTGTTCCGCCTCCTGAGCAAGTTACACTTGGCCCTCCGCCCGCGCATTGCGGTGAAATATCGGCTTGCGAAATTAGCGTAAGCGGAATGGAGCTAATCGAAGGATGATAATGTACTTGCAAGGTAGTGCTGCTAGGTCCGTTAATACCGTTGCAGTCACGGTAGAGTTTCATGGTGAAAATGAACTCGCCATTTCCCTGACACTCCCAAGTTATTTCGCCTCCCATCAAGTGGGAAGCATGCGAATTCAAATGAAGAAAAACCGGAACAACCAGCAGAAAAAAAGCCCTTTTCATCCGTTGAGCCCTGCTTTATTGAATAATGATTCGTTTCACCAATTGCCGGTCTTCTACCGAAAAGGTAATGATGTAAACCCCTGATCCGCTTTCTGAAAGATCTAATGATTTGCGGTAGTGAGTTACTTGTTCGGCTTTATCTTTAAAAACAAGTTGCCCTGCAGCATTGATGATTTTCATTTCTAAATCATTTTGATAGAGCTGTTCAAAATAAATGCTCACCTGGCCCCTCGAAGGGTTAGGCAAAACATCAAAAGCAACATATCCGTTAGATTCATCGATTCCATCAGGTCGAGTGATAACAAGCACTTGCGTAATTGTATCAGTACAGCCAAGCGAATCTACTACTACCAGTGTGACGGAATAAGTCCCGGTATCCGGATAAGTAAATGTAGGATTTTGCAAGTTCGATGAAAATCCATTTCCGAAATCCCAGTTCCACGATGTAGGATCACCGGAGCTGGAATCGGTAAAACTCAATTGCACTCCTGTATACGTGTTGCCAGAGACACCAAAGGAAGCATCGAGAAAACTAATAGTAACGGCTGATATTACTGTATCGCAACCAAAGGAATTACAGGCAATTAACTCCACCGTGTAAATTCCCGCATTGGCATAAGTATACAGCGGATTTTGCAGTGAGCTTGTGTTGCTGTCGCCGAAATCCCATTGCCAAGATATTGGGTTGTTGATTGAATTATCTGTGAATTGAACTTCTCCAGTACATCCCGCAGCAGTTCCGTATGTAAACGCTGCCACAGGCGGCTGGCTGGTGGATAGCACCGTTACTGCGTAATCTTCAAATTGGCCATAAGTAACATCAACGCATGACTGTGGCGATGGCTGGGTAAAATAATCCGAACCGATGCGCATGCGCAAAGGCGTATTAAACACAGCAGAAGTCGGTACAGTAACCGTTCCCGAATGCATCATCAATGTATTGTCGCTGGTTAGAATTACTTCAGATGAATCAAAAATTCCATCGTTGTTCCAATCCATCCATGCCTTTACATCTTCGTTAATCGAATTATTGGTTTGAATCGAAAGAATATAGCTCTGCCCGGCCACCACATCGGTACTTTGAGTACAGGAATAATCCTGATAACCGTCAGAGCCATCGCCTGTTGTATTGTTAATCGTATTAAACGAAACGTTGTAAATGCCGATGCCGCAGCAAAAAGCCGTGGTTACAGGCAAGCAAGATGCCGGCACAGGCCCGCCAACTCCCGTAATCGAAACGGTTTGCACTGTGGTATCACACCCGTAAGCGTTGCAGGCAATGAGTTGCACAATGTAATTACCTGCTGCAATGTAAATATTTACGGGGTTCTGTACGGTGTCTGAGTTTCCATCGCCAAAATTCCATTGCCACGAATTGGGATTGCTGGTCGAAAGGTCGGTGAACTGCACCATCCCGTCACAATTACCTGTAAGCGAATCGCTGAAAGCAGCAGAAGGCGGTGTGTTAAACAGGAGAATGGTAAGCGTTGTGGTTGCAGTATCATTGCATCCCGCACTGTCTGTAACGATTAAAGTTACCGTATATGTTCCGCTGTCAGCAAAGGCATGTGTTGGATTTTGTAATGAATTCGATAAAGAACTATCTCCAAAATCCCAACTCCATGAGGCGACTGCACCTGAAGAATTATCCGTAAAAGTTAACAGCGAATCCTTCACCAAATCGCCCGTAACATTGAATCCGGCAGAAAGCAAGCTGACAGTAACGGACATTGTTGCGGTATCGCACCCATATGGGTTGCAGGCAATGAGCTGTACGGTATAAGTGCCGGAAAGCAGGTATGTATGAGCCGGATTTTGTAAGGTGTCTGAATTTCCGTCACCAAAATCCCACTGCCATGAATCGGGAACATTGGTTGAAAAATCTGTGAATTGCACCGTGCCATCACACCCTGCCGGAGAAGCATTGAAAGACGATATTGGCGGCCCGGTGAAAGGCAAAATGGTAAGTGTCATATTCGCTGTATCGGAACATCCTGCGCTGTCGGAAACAATAAGCACAACCGTATAAGTACCCGTATCTGCATAAACATGTGTTGGTGACTGTACTACAGAAGTGTTTCCGTCACCGAAATCCCAACTCCACGATACCGGTATTCCAGTAGAATTGTCGGTAAAAGTGATCAGGGAATCTTTTACCATATAGCCAGAGACATTAAATCCCGCTGTAATAAAAATAATAGTAAGAGATGTTGTTGCCGTGTCACAACCATAGGCATTGCAAGCAATCAACTGTACGGTGTAGGTGCCTGAAGCCGAATAGGTATGTAACGGATTTTGAATTGTATCGGTGTTTCCATCGCCAAAATCCCATTGCCAGCTTGTTGGGCCATTGTAGGAAGTATCAATAAATTGAACAATTCCATTGCATATATCAGAAAAAGCCCAAGAGAAACCAGCAATGGTCGGAACTGTATCAGGCAAAACAGTTACTGCATAATCTTCGAACTGACCGTAAACGACATCAACACAAGGTTCTGGAGTCGGTTCGGCAAAATAATCGGAGCCGACACGCAACCGTAATTGCATATTTTGAACAGCATTCGAGGGAATAATAACATTGGCTGAATGATTAGTAAGCTGATTCAAACTCTCCAGCACCATTTCTGTGGTATCGAAATTGCCATCATTGTTCCAGTCAATCCACGCTCGTGTGTTTTCATTAATCGAAGCGCCTGTCGTTACGTTTAGCGCATAAACTTGCCCGGCAGTAACAACGGTACTCATTGTACAAGTATAATCTTGATAGCCATCCGAGCCATCTGCCGTTGTGTTGTTGATGGTGTTGAAAGTTACATTTGAAACGCCCATCCCGCAGCAATAGCCTGTGGTTTGTGGAATGCAGGCCACAGCCACCGAGCCGCTCACATCGGTAATGACAACGGATTGAACAAAAGTATCACARCCGTAGCTGTTACATGCAATGAGTTGCACGGTGTACATTCCCGTATCAGCATAAATATGCACGGGGTTTTGAACAGTATCTGAATTTGCATCCCCAAAATTCCATTGCCATGAAGTCGGATTATTTGCTGAAACATCTGTGAAAACAACCGTACCCTGRCACGAGCTTGGCAAATTGCTGGTAAAAGCTGCTGTAGGAAACGTGGGCGGTGGCAATACGATTACCGAATAATCCTCAAACTGGCCATAAGTTACATCGGTGCAAGCATCCACAGCATAAGAAAACCAATCGGAACCTACCCTCATGCGCAAAGCGGTGTCGGTTATTGCCGTTAAAGGCACAGAAACCGTTCCCGAATGATTGATCAATTGATTGGGCGAATCAAGCACCACTTCGCTGGTATCGAAATTGCCATCGTTGTTCCAATCAATCCACGCCTTTACATTTTCGTTAAGTCCGCTACCCGTTTCAACACTAATCGCGTAGGTCTGGCCTGAGGTAACATTGGTGCTCACCACACAGGTATAATCCTGATACCCGTCTGCACCATCATTCGTAGTGTAATTGATGGTGTTAAATGTTACATTGTAAATACCCATCCCACAGCAATAAGAAGTGGTTGCCGGAGTGCAAGATGCTGCAATTGGCCCACCAGAAACGGTAACATTTATTAGCTGAACAGCCGTATCACAGCCGTTGCTGTTGCATGCAATCAACTCGACAGGGTAAGTTCCCGAAGAAGAATAAGTAGTGCTTGGATTTTGAACAGATGATGTATCACCATTTCCAAAATCCCAACTCCACGACAGAGAAGGAGAAGAGGCATCGCATTTGGTAAGGCGCACGTTTGGACGGTTGGAACTGACTGTTGGCGAACTCACAGCGGAGCAAACGGTTGAATTATCCGCACGATAATAAAGCACTGAATTAAACGAAGTTGTCGTATAATAAGAAGAGCAGTTGTTAGTATAGCTCGAATTGTTGAAGCAAACTTCAACTACTACGTTGGAAACGCCATCCCACGCAAAGGCATTGCTGAACGTGTGCGCGTTCCAGCCTGTAGTTACGGTAATGGTTTGTGCTAGGAATACGGAAACCAGCCCAGTTTCCCAAGAGGAGAGTTGGCCGGAACTCGTACAGCCCATTTTTATTTCAAAGTTATTGTAAGTGGATGTTCCATTAACGGTAGCCACATCAAATGCCAATTCCGTGATTTCTCCTCCGTAAAAACCCATTGCATAAAGTTCGGAAACCGTAAACAAAATTTGATGCCGTGAGCCCCAATACCAGTTGCCGTAAGGCGCTGGATAACCGGTCGTTGTATTGGTAGAAGTGCCCGTTCCTATAGTGATACTGGTTGGAGTGCTACTACAGCCCCCGGTGGCGATGCCGCATGATCCGGGAGTTCCCGACATGTTGGTTGATGCATCAGTGAAGTTCACAGTGCCGCTGCAAATGGAAGTAGTATAAGTGAAATCAGCGCATGGGGTACTGTCAATGGTAAGTGTGCAAGTAATAATCACCAGCGGGTTAGCTGGGTCATTTGAAGTAATTTCCAAGTCGGTATAATAAATGCCACTGCCCATTCCATTGCTGGAAAATGTGACATTCACAATCGTAGAGTCGCCTGCGGTTACCGTTCCTGATGAAGGTGAAGACAAATTCACCCAATCGGGTGCGGAATTGGTACCCCATTCCACTGCATTAGCAATGATGCGCGCCATGTCATTGTTATAATTGTAAAAATCAAACCCTATATAAATTACTTTTCCTCCAGAAGTTAAATCGCGGTAAGTTACCACATCATTTCCTGTGTAATCAACCAATGTAACTGCATCTGAATTGGTTATTGAAGCATAAAAAGTAGCGCTTGCTGCGGCCATTGTGGCCCCTAAGCCATTGGTGATCGAGTGTGTATTATCTACGGTGAGCGTTCCCGTTGAAATTATGCCGACATACGTTCCTGTGAGTAAGCCTGTATTGAACATGCCCTGCATGTGGGTCGAATTGGCTCCGCAGAAAATCACTGCTCCGCCATTGTTTACAAAATCCTGCATTACCGTAGCAAAACCGGTGAATGTTGTGGGCGAGCCGGTTTCCCTTTCGGGAATCAGCAGCACGTCTTTTCCCACCAACGCAGCCTGCAATACAGAAGCAACTGTAGTATTGATTTCCGTCAAATTGTAATTGGTGTAATATTGATTAATGGCGTTTATGGTATTGGGATATTCTGTAGCCATGTCAGCGCCATAAGTCAATGCCAGCAGCTCCGTGATTCCTCCTGTTCCTCCTTGCACATCCACGCTGTAGTTCAGGTCGCCTGAACCTGTGTCGTAAATAGTGAGCGGAACAACAATGGAGTCGTCAACACAACTTGCAAGCGATATGTTGAATGAACTCGGATTAGTTGAAATCACCGGGGCACCCGTGCCGTTTCCAGTCAAGCAAATAGATGTGTCAATATCTGAATTAAAAATCTCAAGTGTGGAATTGATGGCACCCATCGAAGAAGGCGAAAAATTCACAACAAGCCAAAGCGTATCACCGGCATAAAGCGTATATGAAGTTACATTTGGCACATAATCGGCTGATGCCGAAGAAAATACATTGCTGATTATAAGCGAATCACAGCCATTATTCGTAATCATTATGGAATCAGATGCAGTTGCCCCAACCATGACGTTACCGAAATTCAGGCATGTGTCCGAAAGCGTGACGTTTGCCGGGCCGGAAACATTGAATATGATCGGAACTGTAACCTGTGCATTAGCAGGGTCATTCGTGTTCAGAACAACTTCACCCGTATAAGTCCCTGCCAATAACCCAAGTGCATTTAATTCCACATCAATAACCGTAGAGTCACCTGGAAGAATGGTGTCGTTCGCCACAGAAACTGAAATCCACGACACACTGGGCGGGTTGCCGATGGTGATGTCGTCAAAATAAGCAGTTGATGTAGATGTCCATTTGTAAAGATGAACTTCGTTTACGGAAGTAAGAAAAACATCCCTGAATGAAAGGCTGGCCACCAGCAACACTCCATCCAGATACAAATCGTAGGTTTTTGCTGTCCAGTCAATGTTTTGCAATTCGATTTGGT
>NVWW01000034.1 GCA_002746335.1 Flavobacteriales bacterium
TCCACTGGGGCTGGAGCTGCTGCTGGCCGCTCCGTTCATAGCCGCTGTCCAGTTATACAGTACGCCATAAGTAGTATAATTGGCCGTGGCCTTGGCCGTGGCCACATTGGTGCCACTATAACCATAAACATAATGGTAGGCTACACTGCTGCTACCCGTTGCAGGACCGACTACGCTGGGCAGATAAGCAAGATTTTCGCACATCCATATCTGTGAACCAATAGTAACGGCACCGTATTGTTTACCATCACGAGCATCGGTAAACCAGTTGGCGGTACAAACATTAGGAGGCGGAGCGCAAGAAGTAGTGGTAATTACTACATCATCGGCTGAAGGTGTGCAGGGCGCATTGGAAATAGTCCAGCGCAACGTGGCTGTTCCTGCCACTACTAAACCGGTTACTCCTGATGTGGGAGAAGACGGTGTGATGATAGTGGCTGTTCCGGAAATCACTGTCCATAAACCCGTTCCTGTTGTAGGAGTGTTACCTGCCAACGTTGCGGTAGTCACACCACATGCTGGATTTATATCCGTTCCTGCATTGGCAGTGGTAGGCAAAGCAGATACGGCTATTGAAGCTGTATTTACCGGTGCTGCCGAACCACAGGTATTGCTTGCTGTTAAGGTATAAACACCTGCTCCGGCTGTGGTAATACCCGCTATCGTTGGGCTTTGTACCGAAGAGGTATAGCTGTTCGGGCCTGTCCAGCTCCAGCTTGTTGCCCCTGTTGCCCCCCCTGTCAAGGTTAGTGTATTTCCTTCGCAAATAGGGTCGGGAGCGCCAGAGGCACTTACCGCTGTGGGGGCAGTGTTAATGGTAATGGCAGTGCAACTGGCAGTGCTCGTGCCGCAGTTGTTACTGGCCGTAACGCACACGTTGCCCGCAGTGCTACCGTAATCCACCGTAATGGCGGTGGTGCCCTGGCCGGTGGCAACTGTCGCACCGGCAGGTGCTGTCCATGTGTAGGCAGTAGCTCCACTCACTACGCTAATGGAATATGCCTCCCCTGTAGCATTGGCACACACAGTGGTATTGCCGGTTATAGAACCGGGCGTTGCCGGTGCGCTGCCACCTACGCTGTTAATGGGAATCCATGCCGATCCATTATAGTAGTTGAAATTGTTGCAGTCAATGTTGTAAATGATTAGCCCGTTGGCAGGCGAAGCTATTGCATCCCTCTGGGCGGTGGTCATGCGGGGAAAGAGATTGCCCTGCGTGGTGGAATTCACATCGAAAATGGCAGAATTATCGGGGGGTGCCCCTGTGGGGTTGATGGCTACGCCTTGAGCAAACAGACCCATCCCCGGTCCTTCCCAGAAAGAAGAGAGAAAAGGAATTGCGAAAAAAAAGAGGATTACCCACAGGTTTAGCCGTCCCTTTGGAAGGGTTTGGAGTTCTTCTCTCATTTCAATCGATCTAAAATATTCAATCATCAGTCTTAATCAAATCAATCCTTAACACACCGAACTGAATGCCCGCGCGCCTTATCATTAGCATTGACGTTACGGTGCACACCTGAATTGGTATTCCCCAGCTTCCGCTTCCAAGCAACCGTACTGCTATTTTCGGTAGCACAAGACCACGTACCTTCGTCACCGATACCGACAAACGAACCAATTCCATTGCAGAGACCACCTGGAAGGGCTGTAAAACCACTGGTATTGGTAGCACCTGTGTTGGGGGAATTCCAGTTCGTAGTGCCGGTTTCTTTTAGGTCACCTCCTGTGTTAGTACCTCGCCAATTAAATAAATTACACCCTGGGTCTGTGCCTGCTTCCACGGTATTTTCCATCGTACACCATTCCGCTTCAGAAGGTAAATGCCAGCCGGCAGGGCATATTCCTTGTACTCCACTGGGGCTGGAGCTGCTGCTGGCCGCTCCGTTCATAGCSGCTGTCCAGTTATACAGTACGCCATAAGTAGTATAATTGGCCGTGGCCTTGGCCGTAGCCACATTGGTGCCACTGTAACCATAAACATAATAATAGGCTACACTGGTGCTGCCTGTTCCGGGCCCCACTACGCTGGGTAGATAGGCCAGGTTTTCGCACATCCAAATCTGGCTTCCAATAGTGACAGCTCCATATTGTTTGCCATCACGAGCATCGGTAAACCAGTTGGCAGTGCAAACACCGGAAGGCGGAGGGCAAGAACCTGTAACAACAGTAATGGTATTGGAACTGCTGCTTGTTCCGCAGCTATTGCCTGCCCTCAGCCGGTAATAATAGGTAGTGGCACAGGTAAGCGTAGTTGTTACCGTATGGGTCGTTACATTGCCAACATTATTATTGTTATAGCCGCTAACAAAGGTCGTAAAACCGGCATCTGTGGCAACGTCCAAATAATAGGTGGTAGTTCCACCGCTTGCCGTCCAGTTGGCATCAAAGGCAGTTGAGGTAATGCCGGTAGCAGCAGTGGCTGTGGGGGCTGCGGGGGCAGTGTTAATGGTAATGGCAGTGCAACTGGCAGCACTGGTGCCGCAGTTGTTGCTGGCCGTAACGCACACGTTGCCAGCAGTGCTACCGTAATCCACCGTAATAGCGGTGGTGCCCTGGCCGGTGGCAACTGTCGCACCGGCAGGTACTATCCATGTGTAGGCAGTAGCTCCACTCACTATGCTAATGGAGTATGCCTCCCCTGTAGCATTGGCACACACAGTGGTATTGCCGGTTATGACACCGGGCGTTGCCGGTGCGCTACCACCTACATTGTTAATGGGAACCCATGCCGAGCCGTTGTAGTAATTGAAGTTATTGCAGTCGATGTTGTAGATGGTCAGCCCATTGGCAGGAGAAGCGATAGCGTCTCTTTGGAAGGTGGTCATGCGGGGCAGCAGAGCGCCTTTGGTGGTAGAGGTTGCATCTAATATAGCCGAGGCATCGGGAACTGCACCTGTTTCGTTTACGCCTACTCCTTGGGAGGCACCGGTTAAAGTGACTAATAAAAAGATTACGCAGATGGTGCTCGTTAGCATCATGTGGTTCAACGTTTTTGGCTGTGATAGTAGGTTGGCTTTAAAGATCTCTTTTTTCATGGCTTTATATGTTTTCTCAGAGACGTGATTAATCACCTCTGCACTTTTAATATATTACGGGCAAATAACCGATTGTGTTGTTAAATTCCCTAGTGAATCCACAGTCAATTTCCAGCATAGCGGAACCACTGCATTATCTATGAGCACAATGCCGGGATTTGCCGTGTTTTTGTATTGAATATCTCCGCCTTCAATGACCATGATGGAAGTGGTGGTTCCTGTGCCGCCAAGTACTGTGGTGCCGCTTGGGCCTGTAGCGCCTGTTATGCCAACAAGCCCCTGTGCACCTGTGGGACCGGTAACTCCGATTACTCCTTGTGATCCCGTTGGCCCGGTTACGCCAGCAATTCCCTGTGCACCTGTTGGCCCGGTTGTGCCTTGTGTTCCCTGTGCGCCAGTTAGCCCTGTAACACCTGCAATACCTTGCGCACCCGTTGGACCCGTTGGACCAGCCGGCCCTTGTGTAGTGGAACCCATGGGCCGCCACATCGTGCCATCATAGTAATAAAATGTGTTGTCGCTGGTTTGGTATATGAGTAGTCCTGTAGCGGGTGTTGGGAAGGAGGTATTTATTGCATTGGTGTCGGTGCGGGGCACGAGCAAACCTTTGTCGGTGGCTACCATGTCAAGGATGGAACTGCTGTCGGGGGTAAGGGTACCGATGCCTACGTTTTGTTGGGCGAACAGGTCTGTTCCAGGCCCTTCCCAAAAGAGGGAGGAAAGGAATGTAGCAAAGATGAATTTGATCAGGTTTCTTTTTTTCATTTGAATGATTGTTTGATTTTTTACAAAGTTCTGCAATCACATTATCAAATCAGTTTAAGTTTTGAGAATTGTTGAATTCATGATTTAATGTGATTATATCTATAAATAATGTTATTGACTGTAGATAAACTGACGCTATACTCCATTGCCAAATCATATTTTATTTGCAACCGGTTTACTTTTTTGCCTCCTGCCTTCCTGACGGCAACGGCAGTACGCTTTTCATACTCTACTTTGATGAGATACCGTATAATAGCACGTTTTTCAAGAATACCACTTTCAAAAATCCATTGAGTTATTTTTTCGGTGTCCACTGTTTTTCCGAACTGCCCAACGGCATGAACTGTCAGTTTGCTGAGTATATTTGATAATGGACCGGACATTGTTTTTACTGAGTTAATTAGTACAAATGTATGATGTCAACCAGTATTGTGCGAGAAAATGGGGTTAACAAAAGGTTGTCTAAACCAGATCTTGGATGGCCTTTTCTGTGTTAACAAATTGAGCGCCAACATTTTGTTGTTGTTCTCAGTCATTTTTGATAAATTTTTTGCAGTGTTGCTTCATGTAAAAAACCAATACAGTTATGAGTTTGGTAACAGCTTACATAGATAAATATGCCAGGAAGATACCTTTTTCAACACATCGATGCCCCTAGGCACTGATAGAGATCAAACTCACATTAAATAGCTTCTAAACCAAATTTATACTAGTAGAGTTGCAAGTTGTCCATATAATAATAACGGTCAGGATTGACCGGAGGAGGTGGAGGATTAGTACAATTAGGGCCAATAGCGAGTCCTATATATGCCGCACCTGCTGTGAAAGCTATTGTTCCGGCCTGCCAGGTTACATTGTCGGGGGTCATCGCAACAGACCCGAGTTCCACCCAACCAGCTGTGGTTGTCGGGCATGCCACACCGGCGTAGGGTAGGTTAGCGCAGCTGGTAGTGCCATAGATAGCAATCGTTACACTTGAAGAACCCGAGGAAGTAGCGAGCTCAAATTCAAAGGTGTAGGATTGTCCTGATGTTAATGCCGTAGGAAGACAAACACCAATATATTCTTTCCTAGGAGCAAATGATGGAAAAGGTTCCAGGTAATCCAAAAAACCTACGTAACCTGCTCCATCCGGTATCGGTGAAGGGGGTGGGCCACCTGCAGTTGATGTAAAATCACATGTGTTAAAATAATCAGCGCTTCCTCCGGATGCAGCATTGATCCAAAAATCGACACAAGTCATTTGAGCAAGGCCGCTAGGGCAACAGCTCATATCCTCAAATGAAGGGTTGGGTAACAGGTTTACGGAACACCCTCCATTATCAGTAGCCGCAGTGGGGCAAGTAGTCACTTCCAGCAAACCTGATCCAGAAGAATTGATCGTCAACAAGGCTCCGGTGCTGGATTGAATGTCAATTGTATTACAATGGGCTATCCCAGTTATTATAGGATCATTAACCACATTGGGGATAACCACATCATGTGCACAAGTCGGGATCGCATTTAAACTCCAGTTGCAGGATTTGTGCCAGTCTGTATCCGTATTGCCCGTCCATGTGTTTGTTTGAGCCATGCCGGTGCTGTTAACCAGCATGTACAGCAAAAGACCAAACAAATATCTTAATGAAGGATGCTTCATAACCATGTTATTTGGAGATAGCTAATCCCTTTACTGATCTTAGCCCTTCTCTTGTTTCCTTTTGAAGGTTTAATGCATCGTATAAAACAGTCACCTGCTTATCCAATATATCAATCCTTTGCCCCTTTTCTTTTAATTCCTCTTGTTGCTGTGTAATGACTTTTTCTTGCTCTTTAATGGCCTCAATCAATAACGCTGTTATTTTTGAATACCTAACTGCTTTATAACCGTCAACATCTGTACTTACCAATTCTGGAATTACTTGTTCTACCTCCTGCGCTATTAACCCCAACTCTATTTCCTGCGAGTTTGCAGGAGGGTTGGCTAGTGAAACTGGAATATCGGACTGATGGAGTTCTTCTGCATCTTTCCATTTATAGCTTACTCCACGTAAGGCCATTACTTTGGATAACGCGTCAGTAAGGGAAGCGATTTCCTTTTTCAAACGGACATCTGAACTCTCAACAATTCCATTGGATTTTAACGTTCCGATAATATGCAGTTTATAGGTGGGGGTAGTAGTTCCAATACCGACATTACCCACTGTTGTGATTCGCATCGCCTCACTATTTACCCAGAAAGACATATAATCCACCGCCCCGGTGCTATTGATTTCAATATAATCATTATTGTCTATCCCTCCATATATTCTCCCAACATCATTGCCTGCTCCATCAGCATTTCTGGATATGATGGCACCTTGTACGTGCAGTTTTTTAGTCGGTACCGATATACCAATACCGACATTACCGGCTGCTTGCACCCTAATTCGTTCAGCATTATTGGTGTAAATGGCAAAATCCTGTGCATCGGTAGTTCCCAGGAAATTAGTGCCGATCGTGGTGCCTGCATTGCCCGTGAGTGACCAGGCGTTTAGCGCTCCATCAGTTCCGGTTGGGCCTTGTACTCCCGTTAACCCTGTAACACCTGCAACACCTTGAGCGCCCGTTGGCCCGGTCACGCCCGCAATTCCCTGTGCACCTGTTGGCCCGGTTGTGCCCTGTATCCCCTGTGCGCCAGTTAGCCCTGTAACACCTGCAACACCTTGCGAACCCGTTGGACCTGTGGGGCCAGCAGGTCCTTGTGTAGTGGAGCCCATGGGCCGCCATATCGTGCCATCATAGTAATAAAATGTGTTGTCACCGGTTTGGTATATGAGCAGCCCTGTAGCGGGTGTTGGGAAGGCGGCATTTACCACATTGGTGTCGGTGCGGGGCACGAGCAGACCTTTGTCGGTGGCCACCATGTCAAGGATGGAGCTGCTGTCTGGGGTAAGGGTGCCGATGCCTACGTTTTGTTGGGCAAGCAGGTCCGTTCCAAGCCCTTCCCAAAAGAGGGAGGAAAGGAATACTGCAAAGATGAATTTGATCAGGTTACTTTTTTTCATTTGAATGATTTTATCGGAGTCCACTGTTTTTCAGCCTGCCCAACGACAGTAGCTGTCAGTTTGCTGAGTATAATTTGATAATGGGACGGACAATGCGTTTAACTGACATCAATTGGTACAAATATATGGCGTCAGCCAATTTTATGCAAGCAAAAGGGGGAAGCAAAAGGTTAACAAAATGAGACCTTGCACGGACATATTTGCATTAACAAAGTGAATGTCAGCGGCTTGTTGTTGTTTTTGGTCGTTTTTTGATAATATGCAAGTTCTCGGAAAAAATATTTTTTGAAAAGAACTAGTGGTTATTAAGGGATTAATGAACTATCAATAGATATCGGATAAATATAATTTACTTTCCGGAAACATTGAACAAACCCTTTTCCTGTAGTGATTTCTCAATTTCGGTTTTTATCCGTAGTTATTAGCAAACGGACCCTGTCGAATTCTGGTAACCTGCCAACTCACTTCGATGTCTGTAATACCCCCTGCTATTTTATACTTGTTGCCATTTACTTTTTCATCAATATATAAATCAGAAGCAGCTTTGTCTTCAAAAAAAAAAATTGGCATGAATGGCTAATTAATCCATAAAAATAATGCTTCAACTACCCAACCAGTCAAGCAAAAACTTCGTCTGTATCATCAAAAGTAATGAATCAACAAAATTGTTAATATCTATTGGCACGATTTTGGTTAGTTGCAAGAGCCAAAAACTAAATTTGCGATGAGCGGCATTTCTATCAGAAGTAACTATACTATGTTTGACACAGAAGCTATAAATGAATTATTGGCGGGAAAAGGCACCAGCATCAACGATCTTCGCGACAGGGAATTTAATGGTGAATTGCTYTCTTTTGAAGAAATAAAAGCATTGCACACCTTTGACAAGTATCGAATTTTTGCGCTAWACAGGCAACAAACCAAAAGTAGTTTTCATAAAAAATATGTGGAGCTACAAGCGCTGGCTAACCTCAGCTTTTATGAAGAGTTCTTGAAAAAGAAGTACCAAGTTTAGAATAGAAAACACCATAGTTCTTTGAAGAGGCATGCCAAAATTGGGCGTGCCTTTTTTGATTTAACAATTCTTAACATTTCATGTGAAATATTCAACAACAACTGCCGTTCATCTTTATGTGAAACAACTCCTGAACACATCGCTTAAAAAGCTGNAAAGATTTGAGAACTGGTTCAAYACCAACTTCKGCTGGTTTTTCACCAATGGAATGAAGGAAATGCCGAATTACAAGGAAGAAACTGAAGAAGTGGCTCCTTAAAGCTTTACACACACATTTTTAGGCTCGGTGAAGAATTGCAGTGATTGAAAGCCCCCTTCTCTGCCCACACCTGAATTTTTCATGCCTCCAAAAAGAATTCGCAAATCGCGCACCAACCAGCAATTTACCCAAACGATACCTGTTTGTAATTTTTCTGCCACACGGTGTGCCTTTTTAATTTTTTCAGTCCACACGGTTGAGGCCAACCCATATGGCGTGCTATTGGCCATCATTAGCGCTTCCTCTTCGGTTTCGAATGGAGTAAGCGTAACCATTGGCCCGAAAATCTCTTCCTGATTGGTACGGCAGTCATACGAAAGCCCTTCAAAAATAGTCGGCTCTATGAACCAGCCATCGGTACACTCACCAGCTAATTTAACACGATTTCCGCCAGCCAAAAGCGTTCCTCCTTCTTCTTTGGCCAGCTCAATATATGAAAGAATTTTTTCCATATGCTGCTGTGATACCACCGCTCCCAAATTGCTCGAATCATCCGCAGGATTACCCACCTTCATCTGCTTGGTTTTTYCTACGAATGCATCTCGGAATTTCTYGTAAATAGGCTTTTCAATAAACATGCGCGAGGCGCACAAACAAATCTGGCCTTGATTGGCAAATGACGATTTTAAAGACGTGTCCAACGCTTTCTCGAAATCGCAGTCGGCAAAAATAATGTTGGGGTTTTTACCTCCCAGTTCAAGCGAAATCTTCTTGAACATCGGTGCGGCTGTTCGGGCAATTTCAGCACCTGTTTTCGTGCCGCCGGTAAAAGAAATAATTGGYACTTTCGGATGGGCGGTAATCGCAGCGCCCACTTTGTGCCCGTAGCCATGAACGATGTTCAGCACGCCTTTCGGRAGTCCTGCTTCAATACACAATTCTGAAAGCAAATARGCCGTCATGGGAGTGATTTCAGACGGCTTGGCYACCACCGTGTTKCCTGCGGCTAATGCAGGCGCAATTTTCCAGGTGAACAAGWAAAGCGGCAAATTCCAAGGTGAAATACAGCCTGCCACRCCAATGGGGGTTCGCAAMGTRTAGTTGATGGCGATGCCTTCCATAGCATGTGATTCTGACGCAAAATGCAAAATGCCCGTGGCAAAAAAGCGGAAATTTGTAGAAGCACGCGGGATGTCCACCTGTTTTGCCAGCCAAAGTGGTTTTCCATTATCAACGGACTCTGCCTTCGCCAATTTTTCAAAGTTTTGTTCGATGATGTCGGCAATTTTTATCAGTATGGCTGAACGCTCTTCTTTTGATGTGGCCGCCCATTCGGGGAAGGCGTTTTCAGCGGCTTGAACCGCCATTTCCACATCCTTTTCATCTGAATCAGGAATTTGGGAATAGACCTTTCCTGTAGCGGGGTTATAGTTGTCAATATATTGCCCCCCCTCGGGTTCAACCAGCTCTCCGTTGATGTAGTTTTTGATAATTTCCATGCTTCTATATTTTGCTTTATTCCAGCCAAAAAGGAATAAAGGCATAATTTCTTTCTGTTATTTCTCCTTCTTCTTTTTTAATTTTCTTTTTGATGTGCAAGGTGTTTTTCCCCTTTTTTAAGCCCTGAGCCGAAAGATAAGTAATAATTCCCTTTTCTTTTTTATTGGGAAACTCGTAGAAGAAAAACTCAGGATTTTGATGCAAAGAGTCATTGATGTAGATGTTATAGAAAGAAGACAAGCATTGTAAAGCTAATTTATTGGCCTGTTCATCTTTTTCTTTAGGACCGACAAGAAATGCCCTGTCGCTTAACTTAAATTGCCATCCACTAAAAATGGTGGAYAATCCTTCTTGTTTTTCGGGCGTGTATTCGGGGCATATTTCTCTAATTAAATTATTATCGTGCATGTCGTAATAAATAAACAACCTGAYGTATTTTTCCCGAAYAATRTCTGCYTGTATTGATGCTTTTTCAATACGGGCATCAKGCGGCCTTAAGTTATCRTAATAATTATTTTTCAGAATTTCTTTTTCARGTTCTTCTGGAAAATAAATATGGCTWTGRTATGAYGTGATGTTGRCTRCCAAAATAAACAGAATATAAACCCCCAAAAACAATCCGATTTTTCTTTTGGAAATATTGCTAATGAAGGTATAATAAATGGGGCGGTAAAGGAAAGATAAAGTGATATAGCTCGACAGCTTATAGATAGGATAATAAATTTTCGAAATTCTTCTGCCTTTTTTGATGGCTCCTAACGTGAAAAAATCAATCAGGTAAATCAACCCGGCAAACACAAATAACAAAACAGGCGTCATTAAAAAGATAACTTCAAAATAAAAGTTGCTTTCTCCTAATAAACTTTCTATCCAGCCCAACATTATGCTGAGTATGTAAACTGTGACCAAGAAAAAAATGAAGTAGAGGCCGAGCGAAATAAGGGAAAGAATGATTAAGAAAGTAAAACCGAAAATAACGCTGCAAACATTATCGAGATAAATGGTCCAGACATCTAATCCCGGGATGTTTTGTTTAAGTTTTTTATTAAACAGTTCGCTATACGAAAGTTTTTCAAATTTAACCCCTTCAGGAAATACTGAATGCAACCCGATTACCCCAATCCAAAACCCCCTTGATATGAGGTGAAGGAGCAAATTAAAGATCACCACATAAGCCGAGATATGAAACATAAACAGCAGCAGAGAAACCGCTGCTGAAAGGTTATTACGGGCAAAATTATCCGCAATGTATGTATTCGCTTCTTCTAAGTGGCTTGGGATTTGAAATAACAGGAATATGGAAATTCCTGAGGTCAGCATTTCCAATTCCCAACTCTCTCGTTGTAATTTTCTAATCCAGTCAGAAGGCTTGTGCTGAGATGATTGCTCCTTATCAGCGGGCTGTTCTTTTTCCTTCATTATTCCAAAAGTAACAAACAAAACAAAACCCCTCCCAAAACGGGAAGGGGTTTGCTGCCTTTTGAATTTATCCCAAGTATTCGGGATGAACACAAAACCTACTCGACAACGAGTTTCTTACTCATTGACTTCTTTCCCTGCTGAAGGTTTAAAATATAAATGCCTTTGCTTTGGTAGCTGATGTCAATTTGCTGGCTGAACGGACCTTTGCCCTGCAAAATGTATTTGTAAATCAGCTTTCCGTCAATATCGGTAATGGTGATTTCGGTAGGGCTATCGGTCTCTGGGGTGAATTCAAGCGTGAAATTGCCGTCATTGGGGTTAGGGTAGAAATCGATTTTTTCCAACTTTAATGCATATTCGGGTTTCTCTTTCTTTTTAGTGTCATCCAAATCTTCGATGCGCACTCTTTTTTTCACGATCACGCTTTTGGTTTGGCTGGCTGATGTCTTGATGACAACCCTTTTTCCGCCTTCGCCTAAATCCTCCATGTCTTCGGATTTTTCCACTTCAATTTCGATATCTTCAAGCATTTTCTCTATTTCTTCGCCTAAATTTTCCAGCCCGTCAAGCGAGTAACTGTATGAATAAGCATAAGCGCCACCTTCTGAATCAGCTTTTGCACTGGATTTAATGATGATCTTCTTTCCCCCTTCTCCTTTCTCGATTTTTATACCTGCTTCTTCCAGGATTTTATCAATGTCAATGTTGATGTCAATTTCTGCTTCTTCACCCGCTTCATCGGAAGTAGTAGCAATCACCATCATTTGACCTTTTCCCTCTTTACCCGAAAACACATCGGGGTGTTTTTTCAAGTATTCGTCCACTTCATCTCCTTCGAGCTCAATGACTTCTTCGTTACCATCTTTCACGGTAACGATCGTCATTTTCTTTTCCCCACTCTCATCATCAATAAACACTTTTTTGGAAACGAATTTGTGCTCACATTTGTCCTTATCCACGCAACAATCCTTCGGAATGCGGCATTTGTAAGTTTTCACATTATGGCCGTCAATCGATTCTTCGATGACGGTTTTTTCGCCATCATTCACAATAATGATTTTTGTTTTTACGTGGCTACCTTCTTTTTTAGGTTCTGTTTGCGCATTGACGAAAGTTCCGCAGCAAATGCATCCAAAAAGCAGTAATGAAATGATTTTTGTTTTCATAATAATTGATTTTCTGATTTGACAAGACAAAAGTACCATGTCGCTCGATACGAAGGTGTTAAACGATTGTGAACAATTGTTAAAAAGTGTTAAATGAAGGGGTTTTCGGGCCGGATGGTGTATTTTTGTGGTTACTGCTAATTATGAATATTTTCGAATTACAAATCGCTTTCACAAAAGCTAACTCGACAATATATTCATAATTAGTTCAAGTTCGTAATTTGTAGGAAGGTGCATCAAAAATTCATCCGCATATTGATTATTTCCATTACTGTGGCGCTCATCGGATTGGTAGGCGTGCAGTTGTATTGGATTAACAATGCTGTTTCGTTGAAGGAAGAAGAATTCCTGCGCAATGTGAACGAAGCGTTGCTAACCGTAGTGGACAAGCTCGAAAAAAAGGAAACTATCGAGAAATTGCGAGCTCACCAAATAGGGCGTTTCCTGTTTTTTGATGAAGACTCAATAGTGAAATTCCGAAAGGAAATTCCCGACTCGGGCTTTGCCTACATGGTGACAAAAGATGTGAAAAAGGATGGCGACATAATTCAAATTAAAATCACAGAAGAAAAAGGCGGCAAAAAATCAACGCAGATCATCGAAAAAAACATCAAAAAAGACACGATTAACGAACAGGAACTCTTTTCCGCTGAAATGAAAGTGAGTTTTGACAATACACTGAAAAGTTCTGTAATGCTGAAAGAAAACGTAAACATTGATAGCATTTTGGAAACGCGCATCGGCAGCAAAACCGCTTTTGTGGGCGACATTGTGAAACGGCTGATGGAAGTAAACCTGCTCGAAACCATCGAAGAACGCATCAACAAAAATGACCTGGATTCGCTGATTGCATCGGAGCTTTCGAACAAAAGCATTGATACCGATTTTGAGTTTGGCGTGTTCAATCCTAAAGGAATTCCTGTTTTTAGCAATTCGTCCGAATATTCGGATGAACTGAACCAATCAAGCATTCAGGCGCAGCTTTTCCCCAATGACATCATCGAAGAAAAAAACACCCTAAAACTCTATTTTCCAAACCAAAAAACCTATTTACTGCAAACCCTATTATTAGTGCTTTTAACTTCTGCATCAATGATTTTGGCGATTATTTTCATCTTCAGCTACACCATTTCCACTATCATACGCCAGAAAAAATTAGCCGATGTGAAAACCGATTTCATCAACAACATGACACACGAGTTGAAAACGCCCATCAGCACCATTTCGCTCGCGCACGAAGCGCTAAACGACCCCGAAATCAGCGAAAACAAAACCACCGTTGAGCGCTATGTGAACATGATTGGAGAAGAGAACAAGCGGCTCGGCACGTTGGTACAAACCGTGCTGCAAAGCGCAGTGCTCGACAAAGGCGAATTCAAGCTAAAAAAAGAGTCGCTCGACATCCATCAACTCATTGAAAATGCAGTGGAAAAAATCCGCTTACAGGTGAAGGTGAAACAAGGTGAAATCAATTTAGAAATGAAAGCGGAAAACCACACAATTGATGCAGACAAAGTACACCTGACCAACGTACTGTACAACTTGTTAGACAACGCCAACAAGTACTCCAAGGAAAAGCCCGAAATCACGGTGAAAACCTTTAGCGAAAATGGATCGTTCTCGGTTGTAGTGGAAGACAACGGCATCGGCATCAGCAGGGAAAATCAGCGAAAGGTGTTTGACAAACTTTACCGCGTGCCCACAGGCAACATTCATGACGTAAAGGGCTTCGGGCTGGGGTTGAGCTACGTGAAAATCATCACCGAAAAGCACGGGGGCAGCGTAGCAGTGGAGAGCAAGGCGGGGGAAGGGAGTAAGTTTCGGGTGAAGTTGCCTTTAGATATGTAACAGAAAATTAGTATGGCGATAAAAAAATACATCTTTCAAATAAAATTCTAATTTTAAATATAGCTCGCATGTCAAAAACCAACGTACTCGTAGTAGAAGACGATCCCAATTTGGGCACGATTTTAACTGAATACCTAACGGCAAAGGGTTATGCTGCCTCCCTGTGCAAAAACGGGCAGGAAGGGTTCGACACTTTCATAAAAAACGATTTCGATTTTTGCATTCTCGACATCATGATGCCAGTAAAAGACGGCTTCACGCTGGCMAAGGAAATCCGCAAAYTGRACAAGAAAGTTCCGGTGATTTTTCTCACCGCCAAATCCATGAAAGAAGACACCATAGAAGGGTTTAAGATGGGCGCTGACGACTACATCACCAAGCCCTTCAGCATGGAAGAACTGCTGGCACGAATGAACGCAATTTTGCGCAGAACCAATGGCATTTCTTCCAAATCTGACAAAAAAATATTTAAAATCGGCAGGTACCAATTCGACTATGACAAACAACTGCTTTTAAAGGGAAAAACACAGCAAAAACTGACTTCAAAAGAATGTGATTTGCTCAAATTGTTTTGCGCCAATAAAAACGAAGTTTTGGAACGAACCTATGCGCTAAAGGCTGTTTGGGAAGACGACAGTTATTTCAACTCGCGCAGCATGGATGTATTCATTGCTCGACTCAGAAAATACTTCAAGGACGACTCTTCGGTGAAGATTCAAACCATACACGGGAAGGGGTTTAAATTACTTGTGAATTAATCAGCGAATCAAAGTAATTGTACCGTAGAATTTACGGTTTTCAGCTTTCGTGCCCAATTCGTCAGAAATGGCGAGTTTCCAAATGTAAACGCCTTCGGGAATCAGTTTTGTTCCGCCAGTTTCAGGTGATGTGCCATCCCAACGCTCATCGGGGTGATGCGCTGCAAAAACGATGTCTCCCCAACGGTTGAAAACAAAAAGTTCAAATTTATCTACATCAATACCCACACCCTTCACAAAAAACTCATCGTTCAACCCATCGCCATTGGGTGAAAAAGACGTTGGAACATAATGTGCGTAACCTTGATTAATCACAACTTCTTTCACAACGGTGTCTTTGCAGCCATAAGCCGTGGTGACAATCAACTCCACAGGATATGTTGCAGGCACGGGCGGATACTCGTAGTTGGGATGTTGCATCGCTGACAAATCTTCTGTTGCAAAATCCCAATCCCAGGAAATAATATCGCCAAAGGAAAAATCGGTAAAATCAATATCAGTAAAGAGTATTGTATTGGTTTGCGGATCGGGCAAAAAATCTGCTGTGGGAGTTGGATTCACAACAACATAATCCTCAAAAACAGAATCCCCCACACAACCTTCGGGGCTCACTAGGGTGAATGTTATATCGTAGGTTCCGTCATTCAAATAAATATTGGAAGTATCGCATTCTGAAGCCGTATTGCCATCACCAAAATCCCAATAGCAACTGTCGTATTGCGTAGTGTCCGTAAACAGCACCGTTAGCGGCTCGCAGCCGAAAGTAGTAGGGCTTGCAAAAAATCCCGGCTGCGGGGTAGGGTAGAAGCTTACACTAACCTGAGCTGTTGTGTCTGGCGAACAATTGTCGCTTACGGTTACCGTGTAAATTGTAGGATTGGGATAGGAGGTTGGGGATACCGAGACATTGCTACCCGTACCAGCACCATTGTCCCATGTATAAGTGTAAGGCTCTCCGCTTCCATCTGTTGCCGATGCGTTGATCGTGGTTGTGCCGCCTTCGCAAATGGTGTCATCCGTTGAAACGGTAATTGTCAATAAATCATAAACATCTACGGTTACATCTTGCGTATCCGAAAGGCAGCCGTTGATGTCATAAGCCACTACAAAATAGGTGGTGGTATCTGTTGGCGAAACGGAATTGATTTGAGTTGTATCTATTCCATCCCAAACATAGGTGTAAGGGCTTCCATTTCCGTTAATTGCATTTCCTGTTAAATTCGATGTCTGCCCCTGGCAAATCAAGGCCGGACTGGCCGTTGCTGCCAGAGTAACTACCGTGGGTTGTGTAACAATGACAGCAGCTATTTCTGAGCAGCTATTTCCGTCTGTTGCTGTAACATAATAAGTCCCTGCATTCAATCCGCTCACAGTTGGTGTTGTTCCTCCAGAAGACCAGTTGTAGGAATAAGGTAAAGTACTTCCTGAAACAGAAATATCAGCGATGCCATCATTACCCTGATTGCATGTAACAGGGTTTGATGTTGAAACAAGCACCATGGCCGATGGCTCATTTACGGTGAAAGCAG
Organism: Flavobacteriales bacterium; assembly: GCA_002746335.1. GTDB lineage: Bacteria > Bacteroidota > Bacteroidia > Flavobacteriales_H. Next base: position 16,264 of record NVWW01000034.1, read on the forward strand.
TGTCTTTAGTACAACCAGTCACATCTGCTACTGTCAAAGAATAGATGCCTGCACATAAATTTTGCGCATTAGGATTGTTCTGTCCGTTTGATGGGGTTGGATTCCAGAAATAAGTATAGGGAGCTGTCGTTCCCGAAAGAGAAACAGTAATGCTACCCGTGCAACTGCTGTTGCAGTCAGCATCTGTAACTGTTGTTCCGACTTGTGAAAAACCAAATGGAGTACTCACCACTACATTAATGCTTGCCGTATCTGAGCAGCCAGCAGCATCACTTACTGTAACTGAATAAGTAGTTGATGATACAGGTGTAGCTGTTGGGTTAGCCACAACAGTACTGCTTAATCCTGCTGATGGAGACCATAAATAGCTTGTTCCCCCACTTGCCGTGAGTGTAGCTGAACCACCTCCACAAATAATCGTGTCGTTGCTGACGGCTATGGTAAGGGGTATGAAATTAGCTATGACAAGTCCGTTTCCTCCTGGTGCAGCTCCTGTAGCACATCCCGCACACAAATCCGGATCTGTGTTATTTCCTGGCGTTTGTCCTGTCGCATTTATGATAACAGTGCCCAAACTATTTCCACCGCCACCTCCTCCGGCACCACCTCCATAACCGCAATCTGACCCACCTTGTGATGTTACTCCTCCTCCTGATCCGCCATTCCATCCACCACCACCGCCACCGCCACCTGCTCCATCTCCTCCTCCTCTATTGATGCCCTGCGCGCCATTGATACCTCCGCCTGCTCCAGCTGTTCCAGCGCTGCCGGGTGGTGAAGCTGATTGTCCGTTCTGTCCACCTCCGCCTGCTGCACCTCCTCCGTTGCTGCAACCACCGCCTCCACCACCTCCACCACCTCCTGCTACTAAAACCGCAGTTCCATTTAACAATACGGCAGAACCTCCACCTCCGGCACCACCTCCACCTGAACACCCAGATGAGCCGGAATTTCCTCCGTTTCCACCATTGCCATAACCCCAACCCCCTATGCCAGCACCACCATTTGTTACACACCCTGTTCCCCCACTTGCTCCACCACCAACATAAATACTCAAAACATCACCGATATTAACAGAAATCATTTCCTCTGCATACGAACCACCTCCCCCTGCTCCTCCATTGTTTCCGCTATCATCCCCACCTTTAGCTCCACCTGCTCCCCATGCTTTGATGCTCATACAGCCATCGAAAGTAATTGTATCATATTGAACTACTCCCGTATAATTGTACGTTTGGCTAAACGAAGAGAATAAAGGGAAAAGAAAAAAAATCAAAAGAGATTTCTTGCACATGGAATAATTCGGGTTTTAGAATTTACGACAAAAAATCAGGTAAAAATAGAAAATTATATGCACGCATAACTTTTTACAAAAAGACGGCTTAACTCAATTGGCGTTGCCACTGGCATATTAGAAAGAAATTTTTTAGCTTTGTTAAAATTAAAAGTCTGTCGTTATGAAAAAGAAACTGCTTATTTGCCTCGTAATCATCTTTGCTGGTTTTATTGTTATAAATACTGAAACTGTAATACCCAATGGCGGAGGAGCCCCTGCAGGCTACACCGGCTCACCATCCGATGGCTTATCCTGCGGCAGTGGAGGATGCCACGGTGGTGGCGATATTTTTAAACCCGGGTTGATAACCGGAGACATTCCCTCTTCAGGTTATGTTCCGGGAGATACTTTTAACATTTCAGCAACTGTTACTCAAACGGCTACATTTAAGTTTGGCTTTCAGCTCTCTCCGCAAGATGCAAGTGGGAACTTACAAGGAGAATTAATAGCTACGCCCAATACCCAGTTGGTGAGCAACGGCAAATACATTACGCACATTTTTTCGAGCACCAGCGGCACATTGCAAAAAACATGGACATTTCAATGGGTAGCCCCCGCTGCAGGGACAGGCATTGTATCATTTTACGCTGCATTTTGCGCTGCAAATAACAATAACGCTGTTACGGGTGATCTCATTCACGTTTCAACGCTTTCGGTGTCGGAAGATGTTTCGACATCCATTGCAGAAAGCAACAATGAAGTTGATTTGCACGTATTTCCCAATCCAAGTAATGGCGTTTTTGAATTGAAAATGCAGAATGCAAAGTCAAGAATTGATAAGATGGAGATTTACAATACCTTGGGAAAGCTTGTTCTCAAATCTGAAATTCCAAATCTCGATTCTCAAATTGACATTTCTGACCAGCCAAAAGGCATCTATTTTCTGCTTGTTTCGCTTGATGGGGAAAAGCGTGTTGAGCGATTGATCGTGAAATAGCTATTATTCGTTTCGTTTGCGGAGCATTCACACCCAAGCATGAAAATACATCATCACAGCCGATGATTATGGCCCGGTTCCATTTATCAAAAAGGGCATGATTGAAAAACAATGGATAAATACAAAGTGCAGTTAATGGGCTATGGCGATTGCTAATTTGTCATTTAACAACCACTACCCTTTTCAGCCAAGATTGATCGCCTGAGATAAGTTTCACAAAATAAATGCCTTCAGGCTGTAGAGATAAATCAACTTCGAATTTCTGATTGCCGGTTGCTGGTTGCTGATTGATTTTTTCTCCCAGAACATTGAAAACCTCTACTGTTTCCATTCCCGCCATACTTTTAAACCTTATTTCAAATTTCCCTTCGCTTGGGTTTGGGAAAATTTGCATCCTGTTATTATCTGCCAGCTCCTCCGTTCCTGTTGTTTGTGGAGTAATGGTGAGCGTGTTTGTGTAAGTTTGGTCTAACGTATCCAGGAGGTCTGTATTCGCTGCGAGCATGGCAGAATAAATAGTAATGTCACCCACGTTTGTTGAAGGCGCTGTCCAGTCGAATGACCATTCTCCCCAAGCTGCCGCAACAGGCGCTATTCCGTCAAAAGTGTGTTCCACCCATTGGCGCCTTATGCCGCACCACCCTTGTTTTTCGAACATCCAGGTACGTACAGCGTCTGTAATAATCGCATTTCCTGCAGTACTGTCATCAGCATTTTTAATAACCGTTGCCTGAAACCCAAACCTTTGTACGTTTGACTGGTTGATGGAAAGCATGATGGTATAAGTTTGCCCGGGGACATACTCGTTATTGGCCCCGCTGAAACCAATATTAGCAATGCCCGGGCCGGTATTGGGCGTACTGCCTGCCCCGTCATGGCAGCCTGCATAAGCACATGTTTCTTCTCCGGGAGCGCCAGATGAGCAAAGTGGTGGCCCCGCACTTTTAGCCTTGTACAATCCTGAACAATTGGATGTTTTGGTTTTGTCTGTAAGAAACGCAGAAAAAAGTATTACACAGGATAGAAGTGATAAAACAAACAATTTTTTCATGGCAATTTATTTCAAGATTACTTTATTAATGGATATTTTTTCTCCATTATCACTTTTAAGAAAGTAAACTCCTTTGGGCTGGTTTGACAAATCAACTAGCTGATTTGATGATAAAATAATCGGTTTATGAATTTGTTCTCCAAGCACATTATAAATGCTAAGCTCAGTATTTATTAATTCTTCATCATCAATTCTTAATTCAAAAACTCCTTTACTTGGATTGGGATACGCTTCCAAACCTCCAAAGGTTTCAGAACGATCACGGTCTTGTATAGCAGTTGTTGTTTTCGGCTCAATTTCCAATGAAGTAGCGTAGGTTTCATCGCCATCATCAGTGGCATCATTGTCAGCTGAAATTGCAGCAACATAAAAAGTAACGGGGCCTAAACTTTCGCCTGGGGCAGTCCAGTCAAAGGTCCACATTCCCAGGCCGTTCGCCACTGGACTTGTGCCCGCGTATTTGTAAGTAATGTATTCTCTTCCCACAAATTGATTTGGTCCCGCCATAGTTTGCGTGCGCGATGTTTCCGTCAGCTGAATCGTGCCCACACTTAAGTCTTGGTTGTTTTCCAGCACCACAACTTCAAATCCAAATCGCTCGATGTATGCCTGTGAAATAGAAACAGTAATCGGGTATGTTGTGTTCGGTTCGTATTCTGTCTCGTTATTACCGAAACTTATCGAGAGTATTCCAGTACCTGAATTTACCCCATTTCCATCATGGCAACCCGATTTGGCACACGTTAATTCACCGGGGGCTCCGGTGTGTGCAGGGGGAGCTCCTGTTGTGGCCGTTTTTTGAGTAAATGAATAGAATAAAAAACAGAGAGTTATACCCATTAGGGCAAGAAAAGCAACCGATGTCTTTTTCATGAGCGGATGATTTTGAACCCCGTAAAAATAATATTTTTTGAGGTTCAAACCATCAACCCAGATTATTTTTTTCTGACCAGATAGGAAATATTCAAAAGGAAGGTGTGCCCATATTCATAAGTATCGCCTCCTGCAACCAAGGTTTTTTGGTAAATTGGGTAGCGATACCCGGGTGTTATGGTCAACCCGCTCTTCAATCGAAAAGTGAAATTTACAGAGGCATTTAGGGCAATCAATCCTGAATTGGGATCTTTTTCACCTTCCCATAGTGAAAAGCTCTGGTAAAAATTGGCAAACGTAGCTCTCGCAGCAAGTCGTTTATTAATGCTCCACCCAAATCCTAATCCGCTGGTACTTTCAAAAGGCGCCTTGAAGCCATGGTTATTTTCATAGAAAGGATACTTGTTCATCGTAAACAATGCAAGTGATGTTTTTTTGGAAACCGAAGCAACATAATGAAGCTCAAGCAAGGGGTCAAAAGTGCCTGTGCCAAATTGAATATGCATGTGTTTTTGCCCCTGACCACCACGCTCAAGAGGATTTTCTTCTGTTTTACCAATCGGCAAAGATGTTCCTAAAGCCACATCCAGTCGCCCCTTTTTTGAAATGAACCCATTGAAGCGGTGTGCAACAAATAAGCGAGAATCGCTGATGCCTAAATAATTTTCAGTTCTATGATGAATATCACGGTTGCGGAAGGCAGACTCTTTTTCGTAATCTGTAAGCGGCTCTATAAAATCAATGGTGGCGGTTTGCATTTTCACATCATAAGGAACGCGCAGCCAAGCCGTCCAATTGGTGGCAAAAGTGTATTCCATACTTATTTCGGAACGAACAAAATCCAAATCCACTTTATGTTCATGAAGAGGTACGGTGATAATATTTCTTTCTTCAGTAAGGCCTTGATCGTGCTCATGGCCACCTTGGTAATCCCAACCGTTGGTCACATTTAATGTAACACGGAATGCTCCCTTTTTCAACGTATCTAAACCTGCTTCCAGCTTTTCGCTGCTTTGCAGAGCTGGGTTGCTACATGCAGGGCACTGGGCGTTTGAATTAAGAATTGAGAATGTAGAATGAAGAATTAAGACTGCTGCTATTTGAAAAAAGCGTTTCATTTCATATTCGATTTTATGATCTCTTCTACTTGTTCGATATGATTTCCTTCTACTCTTCCTAACAAATTTCCCTTGTCGTCAAAAATCAAGGTAAAAGGAAGTGCGGGAAACTGGTATTCCTTAGTCAATTGCTTGGAAAGTGATGATTTCCAGCTTACCACGTCTACTTTTTTTAACACTAAGTTTTTATGTCTCAAAAGCATTTGTTCGACTTTAGGTGAAAAAACCCTGCATGGGCCACACCAGTCGGCATAAAAATCAAAGATGGTGATTTTCCCTTCTGTCAAATGATCTTTGATTTTGATTTTGTTCCCTCCTTTTATGGTCTCGATATCAACTCTTTTTTTGTCCTCATCTGAAAGTGGTTTTACCATTTCCTCACCAGAAAAAATCGCTTCGAAATTCGCATCGGCAACAGTTTTTCTGAGTTGTTCATGCGTTACATTTTTGGCCACTACAGTGGCTTTTTTGGTAGGGAAATCTACTGTTGCATTTTCAACGCCTTCCAGTTTCGTCAACGCCTGCTGTACCGTGTTGGCGCAATTGCCGCACGTCATTCCTTCAACGGTGAATTCAATGGTTTTCGATTGTGCGAAAATCATCCCGCTCAAGAGCATCAAAAAACCGATATTTAGCCATTTCTTCATTTGTAAATCGTAAATCATTAATGTCCTCCATCTTTTTTGCAGCAAGCAGGCAGGTTTTGGTATACTTCTGCATCTGCTACTACGTTATCGGCATCATAGCCCAATTTTGAAACAGCCTCTCTTATTTTTTCAGGTGTTGTCTTGGCGGTTTTATAATTCACTGTAAGCATTTTCGTCTCCATATCCAACACAGCGGTTTTTACCCCTTTCGCGAACGAAACATTATCTTCGATTTTCTTTTTGCACATGCCGCACTGGGCAGATGTTTTGATTTCGATGCTTTCCGTTTTTTTCTGTGCCGATGCGCTTATTGCAAACCCAACCATCAGCAGCAAGAGCATTGTTTTGATTGTCTTTTTCATTTTGTTTTATTTTAAGTTATATTTTATTCCTGAATAAATCACTCTCCCGTTCACTGGCCCCCAAATGAGCGAAGCATCAAAATGTTTGCCAAAGGGATCGTTTGCAGCCAGAATGGCATTTGGCTGCTTGTAGTTGAGTAGATTTTCGCCACCGAGATACCACTCGAAATGTTTAAATACTTTGGTGATTTGAGCATTGAGTGTGAAATATTCGTCAGAAAAGCCATCCAACCGGTATGCTTCTGGATTTGATGATGTGTTTGGCAAACGGCTTTTTCCAAACCAGTTGGCGGTGAAATCAAATTTCCACTTTTTGTTACCCGTTTCGTATGCAATGTTAAACAAAGCGCGGTCTTTCGGCACAAGCGGCTTTTGCAGCAATTGCTCGCTGTAGGTGGTTTTTACATTATAGTGCTTGTAAGCCAGCTTTACATCAATCCGTTCAACCGGCTGAATGGTAAAGTCAGCCTGATAACTATCGGAAAATGATTTCCCGTTGAGGTTATAGAAATACACTTTTTGCGGGTTTTTATCCAAGTCAACCACAACCTGATTGAGAAATTCGGTGCGGTAATAGTCCAAATTGAACGATGCATCCCTRTCAAAAATATTGAATTTGTGTGTGAATGAAATTCCGGCATTGATAGCTTCTTCGGGCAATAGTTGCTCTTTGACAATCACATYTCTCGAGCTAGCAAAAATAGTAGGGTTTTCTGCAAAAATGTTGGCGGTCCTAAAGCCCTTTCCTGCAGAAATTCTCAGTGATGTGAGCGGCTTGATGTTATATTTGAAATGCGCTCGAGGATTGATTTGCAGCCCATACAGATTGTGGTAATCCGCCCGCACGCCAGCGACCAGCGAAACCGTTGAACTATCACCATATGTGTACTCGAGAAACGCACCAGGTACTAATTCTGTCCGGGTAAAAGCACTGTCGTTAAACGCTTCCGAATAATCATCCAACTGGAAGCTCATACCTGTTTTGTATTTGTGGGCTGTGGTTGAAATGATGGACTGGTAAATCGCATTAAAATAAACGCTTTGGTGTTTCCCCGAATATTTTTTCAGCCCGAAAAAAGCATCTTGTTGGTGGATTCTGGCAGATGCCATCAAACCAACACTTTTATATGGAGACTCTGGGAATAAAAACCCGTTTTTGCCGTAAACTTCCATTTGCTTTGAATTAATGCCAACCCCGTAAAGGGTTTGATTGCCAAAATCATCCTCATAGTTAAATTCGGTTTGCCCACCTGTTTTTTCATCCCACAAAGCGCTTACCCCAAACTGGGTCATCATTTTTTGGGAAACTCTTTTCCAACGGTTAAAAATATTCACTTGTGTACTCAAGGGCATGTCAAGAAACCCATCTTTGTTGTGGTCGTTCTTAAGTCCAACATTACTGCCGTGGGCAAATAATAAAGTGCTCCATTTTGGAGAGAGTTTTTGTACATAATGCACATTGGCTTCACTGCGACCATTGTGATTACCGTATAAATTAACAAACAATTTATCCGACTCATCGGGCTTCCAATATTCTAAATTGATTTGCCCGGTGATGGATTCATAACCGTTTACTACAGATCCGGTTCCTTTTGTGATTTGAATGGATTCAATCCAAGTACCCGGCACATAATTCAGTCCATAAGAAGAGCCAAGCCCACGTACAAGCGGAATGTTTTCAAACATAATTTGCGTGTAAATGCCGTCCAACCCGAGCATTTGTATTTTTTTAGCCCCTGAAACTGCATCGGAAAACACCACATCTACCGAAGCGTTGGTTTCAAAACTTTCAGAAAGGTTACAGCAGGCTGCTTTTTTCAACTCGCCACTTGAAATGCTTTCGATATTAATGGACGACATAGTAGAAATTTTGGTGGTTTGCTGCTTGCCTTCAACTGTTACTTCCTGAAGCTCAACCGTGTTTTTAAGCTGAATTTTGATTTCTTCGGAAGATGAATGATGAATATCAACAGTGTCCGTTTTATATCCTACAAAGCTGAAAACGAGTTTTGCAGGGAGTTTTTGTGCTTTATTAATGGAAAATTCTCCACCTTCATTTGTTACTGTGCCAATGGTAGTTCCTGCCCAAAAAACATTCACCCCAGGCAAGGATTGGTTGCTCTCATCAAGTACAGCACCACTAATTTGCTGGGCAAATGCGCCTGCGCTTATAAGCATTTGTAATATGATTAATATAATAAGTTTTGTTTTCATTTTGATTCAGTTTTAGGTTTGACAATAGGTAATCGTCTTTCGGGAAATTGCATTTGCGCAATGTTCCGAATAACCGAATCAAATCAGAAAGGAAAGGGTAAAAACAGGAATGTCGCGCCAAGGCAATGGCGGCTTGTAATTAAGAAAATAAACAGTGGTTTTTTGTTCTGAAAAATACTGCGAAATGAGTTGTGGCAGCATAACAACAATCGGTGTTGAATACGATTTAATCTGTTTTTTACTGCTTGTCAAATAATCTTCTTCGAATTGAAAACTCAATGTTTCGTCATCACAGCAACCGTCTTCGGGGTTTTCGTCACCGCAGCAATCTTCTTCATCCATCGTGTTGTAAAGCTGAGTTGCAACCAAATGGCCACCACAGTAGTGTTTGCTGATAATCAACCCCAAAGTTGCGATTAGCAAAGTAAGCAATAGCGATATGGATAAAACACGTTTCATTTTAATGGCACGCCTTTCCGTGCTTCTCGAGCTTGTAATAATTGTATGGCAAAGGTACGAGAAATCCTGCAACCAGTGCGATTGCAAGGGCACCCCAGTAAAACGGGTCGCTCGTTGGTACATTGCCTCCAGTAAGAAAATAATCTGTCAAATTCTCTGACAATTCCATGCCAAGCATAGACAAAAAAGACATCGAAAATGCCGTTTTCAGCGCAGCAACCCAATTGAATTTTTCCTTGATTTTTAAAAGAATGGTTTCTAAAATGATGGAAGTAATTAACCCGGCAATCATTGCTAAGCCCATCGTCAACCAAATATTGACCTCTGGGTAATGAGTTTGCATGAAAATAATCATGCCGAAATCACCAATAGAGCAGCCAATTAAGCAATTGAGTGTATTGAGCGAGGCGCGTTTCCATGTATGAGCATCATCCCAAAATTTGTTTTTTTCTTTTACGTGATGAGCTTGGTGAGAAACTGTTTCGTGGCAACAAGACATTTCATATTCTGTAATCACCTTTTCCATTTTCATCCGTTTTCATTGACAAAAGTACGGCAGTTCCTCGGGCTGCCTGTTACACAATTTTCGAAAAGAGTTACATGATTTTGTTATCAGGAAAGCTTGTCAATCGGTTTTCGTTTCTTTTCACCTAATTCTTTGAAGTGGCTGGTCGTCAGCCCCGTTACTTTTTTGAACTGGCTGGAAAGGTGCTGTACGCTGCTGTATCCCATTTGCCATGAAATTTCACTCACGGTGAGTTCGCCATACACCAACAGTTCCTTTACCCGCTCTATTTTTTGCAGGATGATGTATTTTTCGATGGTGGTATTTTCCAACGAAGAAAAAAGTGTACTTAAATAATGGTAGTCCTTACCTATTTGTTCAGATATATAATCCGAATAATTGACATTTAACGGTTCTTCAGAGTGATGAATGTCGTTGATAATCAGCCTTTTAATTTCCTCGATAGTTTTTGATTTTTGGTCGTCAATCAACTCAAATCCAATGTTTTCAAGCGCTAATTTTACCTTATTCCTGTCAAATTCACCTTTCACTTTCGCTTCACCTAAAGAAACGTCCAATGTCTTCATGTTTAAGTTATCCAAAACATCTTTCACTGCCATTATACAGCGCTGGCAAACCATGTTTTTGATATGAAGTATTGCGGTTTCCATTAAGACAAATTAAGTACTTTTGGCTGAGATGAAGGTGCCTGTTACAAAAATCATCATTTCTTTTTTCCTCATCGCCACGCTTACTGCTATTGCCGCTCAATTCATTTATTCTTATTCCTATACTCCGCCATTAGGCATGACCAATGCGCCCAACGAAAGCAACTGTTCTGTGTGTCATAATGTTGGGCAGTTGAACGACCCCAACGGAAAAATGTCAATTTTATTAAACAACAATGATTCGGGTTACTTGCCTGATTCAATTTACCCGACGCAGGTGAACTTACAACTCGACAGTAATTTATATTTTGGATTTGAATTGACTGTGCTGGATTCAGCGGGAAATAAAGCAGGAAAACTCATCATGAAAGATTCGAATAATACCGCTGTTGCAAGTCAAGGTGGGCGAGAGTACATTTCGCATTTTCAGGCTTGGCAAAACACTTCTTCCGATTCGGCAACTTGGCAATTCGATTGGGTGGCGCCATCTTCAAATGTCGGTGAAGTTATTTTTTATGCGTCTGGTGTAGCTGCTCCATCAGCCCCTTCCATCGCCATTGGAACGGTTTTCACAACCATGTTGAGAGTTTCCGCAGACTCTATTTTTTCCTCCACAGAAGAATTGGTTTCCGAAAAGAAAATTCGTGTTTTTCCGAATCCTTCTGCCGGTTTTTTGTTTCTGGATTTTTCTTTTAACAGCAATGATGCATATTTTGTGAATTTGTTTGATTTGAATGGGACTTTAATCTGGAAAGAGCCTTTTCGCCCGCGATTAAATATAAACGAATTGAATAGTGGCACATACTTGCTTGCTATTGAATTCTCTGAAAAAATTGTTTTCACCGAGAAAATTGTTGTGTTGAAATGAAAAAGACAGGAATTTCCATCAGTATTGTCTTGATATTGGCGCTGTGTTATCAGGAAGGCCGGCAGCTACAAACGTATACGCTTGGTGCACCTGGGGGTAATTCGGGTTCCCCAGGTGACAGTTACCGCACATGTGCCCGCACGGGTTGCCATACAGGAACTTCCATACCAAAAAATGGATGGATCACTTCTAACATCGAACCCAATGGTTATACTCCTGATAGCATCTATACCATCACTGCAACGGCCTCACATCCAAGTACAAATGAATTCGGATTTGAAGTGTCACCACAAGATTTAACCGGGAATCTCATCGGCACAATAATCACTACAAATTCAGTACAAACCCAACTCAAAAATGGGGGATGGATAACACACACCTTGAATGGAACAGCGGGTACAAACAATTCAAAAATCTGGTCATTTGATTGGGTTGCGCCTGCAAGCGGCCCAGATTCATTTGCTTTTTACGGAGCGTTCAACGCTTCAAACAACCTGAATGGGGCAGAAGGCGATTCCATTTTCACTTCGCAATTAATGATTTACAAGAATCCATTGTTTTCAGGCATCTCAGAAAGTTCTCAAAAAGAGCTGCTTATTTATCCCAACCCCGTAAAAAACAGGCTGTATGTCAATTTTAATGTAAAAGGCCGAATTAAAATTTTAAACATGGATGGAAAAGAATTGTTGACTATAAACGCACGACAAATAAAAGAAGTTGATGTTTCGCATCTCATTCAAGGCATGTATTTTTTAATGCTTGAAACGGCATCAGAATCCCAAATCTTGAAGTTCATTAAACAATAATTTCTATTTTAGTGCCAATGAAAAAACACTTGGTTATTTCTGGGTTTATTGTTTTGATTACGCTTTGTTCGCTTGTGCCCGGCAGCAGAAAAACCGCAGGCGCACCTGCAGAACGGACAGGGGCGCCTATTTTCAGCGCTGCCAAAGAAGGCACCTGTGCTTCTGGCGGATGTCACAATACGTTTTCAGTGAACTCGGGAAATGGCATTTTGACAATCGAATTGCTCAACGGCAACCAATATGTCGCTGGCGCAGAAAACACTTTTCGTGTAACTATTTCCGAAACAGGCTTTGATAAATTTGGTTTTGAAGCCTTGATTTTACGCAATGACAGCAACCTGAATGTAGGCGAAATCAAACTGACAGATGCAATTAACACACAGGTAATAGGCGCTTCTAGCCAAACGTTTTATCTGAAAAACCGAAAATACATCACACATACTTATGATGGTACTACACCTACTTCGGCAAATACCGCACAATGGGAATTCAAATGGCTGGCGCCTGAAAATTACACCGATTCTGTAACTATTTATGCAAGCGCTGTGTCCGCAAACTTCGACTTGGAATCCACAAATGATTATGTATATACAGCAAGTTTACCTCTTGGCGGAACAATGGTTTCAGTGGATGAGTTTAATATTTACGACCCCCAGTTTACTGTTTTTCCAAACCCTTTTAAAGACAACCTTTTTATTAAAACTGATCTTTCGCATGATATGTTATTGTTTGAATTGTATGATTTAAACGGAAAATTAGTGGTTAAAAAAGAATTTAGCGGAAAAGAAATCACGTTAGAAAAATCGATGAAAAATGGTAGCTACTTGTATAAAATTTCTTCTGGAGAAAAGGTTTTGAAACAAGGAAAAATCGTAAAAATTTAACTGTGCGCACCGTCATTTTCACTACTCTTCTTTTTTGCTCAACACTGGCTGTTGCTCAATGGAACGAAACCAATACAGGGGTAAGCAACACACTTTGGTCCGTACAATTTTTCAACGCCAATAACGGGTATGCCGCCGGTGCTTATGGGCTAATTTTGAAAACCGATGATGGAGGGCAATCATGGCAAGAACAAAACACCCCTTTTACTTATCAATTGTTTGATGTTGCTTTTGCCAATGCCGATACAGGCTTTGCCGTTGGTGAGTATAAAACTATTTTGAGAACCACTAATGGGGGCAACACGTGGTCATCACAAGTAACGCTTGACAACTCGTGGCTCACAAAGATTGTTTTCCCAACTCCTGATTTTGCTATTGCCGCTGGTTACAACGGCAAAATCATGAAAACTACTTCGGGGCTGTCGGGGTGGACAGAAATGAATTCGGGAACGACAAAACATTTAAAAGACGTGCGGTTACTTGATGGCACAAATGGAATAGCAGTCGGACAGGGGGGAATCATTTTAACAACTACCGATGCAGGCGATTCGTGGAGCACGGATTCACTGAGCACCGCTTCTACCCTTCGGGCCATCTATTTTTTTGACACCAACACAGGATTTATTGCTGGTGATAACGGAATTCTCTATAAATCCACTGATGGCGGAATCAGCTGGACGCTTGTTTCAATTGCTTCAACAGAAGATTTTTTCGACATTAAATTTGTAGATAACAATACAGGCTACATCGTTGGAAACAACGGCACTATTTTGAAAACCACTGATGGYGGKAACAATTGGGARGCCCAGCCCAGCCCYGTAARTGCKTTGCTYACTAAAATTTCTGTGATTGACGAGAATAACTGCTATATTTCAGGAGCRGAAGGCGTAGTGCTAAAAACCGAAAACGGGGGCGTTGGCTTYGAAGAAATCGAYAGRAAAGARCCAAAACTATTTTTMGACCATCRCTCAAATGAACTCATTTTGGAAAATATTCCACCGTCTCAATCCGCCACCATTAACTTATATGATTTAACAGGAAAGCTTGCTTTTTCAACGCGCTTTTCCACATCTTTTTCAACTACACATATTCCGCTCGGAAATTTATCGGCAGCGCTTTTCATGTATTCCATTCAACTTGAAAGCCAATCCTTTTCAGGCAAAATAATTCCACTTCGCTGATTGAAAAAGAAGGTTATATTTTCTGTTTTAATTGCGCTGCTGATTGGGTTAAGTTACGGCATTTATTACTTGAAAAACGCCTTGCCCATTGCCACGGGCTACAGTGCTAAAATTCTGTGCTCTTGCGTTTTTCTTTCCGAAAGAAATGAAAATTCATGCCTGGAGCAAGACCTTTCTAAATTCGGGATAGTTACCACCCAAGTGGATTACGAAGAAAAAACCGTTTCTGCAACTGTCCATGGCTTTGCTGAAAGAACCGCCATTTACCGGGAAGGACTTGGCTGCACATTGATTATTGAAGACGAGAAGAAGCTAGCACAACCAAAACTTACTCCAAACTTCAAATTTCAAACTTCATCAGATACCATCCCCTGGCCAATGGGCGATAAAACGGAGCAAAAACCCCTTCCTCCCGAAATTGATAAAGCAAAACTCAATGCCGTTTTAGACAACGCCTTTTCAGAGCCGCTTCCCGATGCCAAAAGGTATACTCGTGCAATCATTGTCGTTTACAAGAACCAGATTATTGCCGAGCGTTATGCTGATGGCATCAACGAAAATACGTGTCTCACAGGCTGGTCTATGGCCAAAAGTGTTACCGGAACATTAATTGGTCTGCTGGCCAAGCGAGGAAAGCTCGACATCAACGACCGTGCGCCTATTCCGAAATGGGCAAACGACTCGCGAAAGGAAATTACTATTGACCAACTCATGCGCATGAGCAGTGGGCTTCAATTTGAAGAGGTTTATGGTGGTGTATCCGATGCTACTAATATGCTTTTTAACAGCTACAGCGCTGCGGATTTTGCCATTGACAAGCCGCTGCATACCGAAATTGATGGCGAATGGTACTATTCCAGTGCTACAACTAATATTTTAGGGAAACTCGTTGGAGAGACCGTAAAAAAAGACCGAAAGGATTATATGAATTTTCCAAAAGAAGAGTTGTTCAACAAAATCGGCATGCACAGAGCAGTAATGGAAGTGGATGCATCGGGAAATATAGTTGGCTCATCCTTTATGTATGCCACTGCCCGAGATTGGGCGCGTTTCGGGTTGCTTTATTTGCACGATGGTGTGTGGAATAGGGAACGCATCCTGCCCAAAGGTTGGGTAGAATACGTGAGCACGCCAACGCCCAAAGCCCCGCTCGGCAAATATGGCGCACAGTTCTGGCTTAATGCCGGTGAGCAAGGCAATGAAAACAACCGCCCATGGCCGCATTTGCCCAACGACATCTTTTACTGTTCGGGATATGAAGGGCAAAACGTCATCATCATTCCTTCTTACGACATGGTGATTGTGCGGCTCGGCTTGGCGGAGAACAGAGAAGTGTACAAAAAGGAAGAATTGATTGAAGGGGTGTTGGGTGCTGTAAAGCCATCTTAAATTCTCGCTTCGTAAGGTCATTTGGGTTTGACGCCCATATTATGAAATATAAAAGAGTAGATCTCAGCCATTTCTTCTACCCATCCAGCATAGTTTGATGCGCCAAAATGCCCTGCTCTTTCTTCGACTCTTAGCATAATCGGGTTAGAATTATTAGAAGTATTTTGAAGCAAGGCCGTAAACTTGAAAGAATTAAAAGACGGCACGCGGTCGTCATTTTCTGCTGTGACTATCAGCATGGCCGGATAGGTTCCCTCGTTTTTTACATGATGAACTGGGGAGAGGTTTAACCGGTAATCAAATTCTTCTGAATTATAAATTGAACCGAATTCATTTCCGTAGTCTTTTGTGCCAATCAGATCGAATAATCCGACCTTTGGAACGGCAACTTTAAACAAATCAGGACGCTTTGTTATAGCCGCACCAACAATGATTTAGCATACAAAAAAAGTACCTCCGGTAATGAGGAGTCGAAGCCTCTCTTTCTGCTGGAATAAAATTAATAAAAATTTTAGTTGGTTTTTAAGACAGTACCTCGATAGCAAATCGTTATTTTTTTATTAGCCTTTTATTAATGATCAAACTAGTATTGGTCTCTACTTTTAATAAATAAATTCCTGATCTAAGAAATGATAGATTGATTTCATTTTTCTTCAGATTAAACTGGGAATAAACAATCTTACCCTGAGTATTATAAATTTTCAATGTTTTTATTTTATCAGGAGATTCTATCGTTAAATTATTCTGCAATGGGTTGGGATAAATTATGATGTTACGGTCAGATAATCTATCGTTTATAGATGTAGTACTGAGATTTCCAAGCAACCATAGATCATCCGTTACATTATTTTCATTAGCTCCAATTTGTCCCGTACCGTAATAGATGTCATTATTAAGAACAAAAGAGATTGCATTTCTTCGAGGTGTATCCGGGAAACTGATAATTGGTTGCCACAAGTTATTACTCACATCGTATTCCCAAACATTGGCAGTATACATTAGATGCTGAAATTCACCACCTATTACATAGGCTTTATTACCTAAGGTAACTGCTGAACCAAAAGAAATTGCAGTATAAGGTGAGCCCAATAAGAGTGTCCATGTATCAGTTGACGGAATATATTCGTAAAAATCTGTTTCAAAGAACCCTGGGCTCTCACCATAACCCATATAGCCTTTATTTCCTTTTCCGAAAGCAATCATTCCAACTCTTAATCCACCAGGATAATCACTCTTCTGTATCCATGTATTCAAGACTGGATTGTATTCCCAAAAATCATCGAGGTAGATCGCATTACCTGACACAAATTTAATTCCTCCTCCAACATATCCTTTCGAATTGATAGTTATGGCAGAAGGATAAACTCTGCCATCGCCTGGAAAACTAGCAATTGTATTCCATGCATCTGTATTCATGTTATAAGCCCAAAATTGTGTGCTTAGCGTTCCCGCTTGATTGCTGCCAAAACCAACATAAGCAATGCTGTCAATTACAAAAGAAATGTGTCCATATTTTGGCCCTCCTGGGAAATTAGCCTTTTTCAACCAAGTATCATTGAAAGAATTGTACTGCCAAAAATCACTATAAACAGTATTACCCCTTAAACCACCTAATACGAAAGCGAGCGTATCGTAATTAGAGAACGAAGTAGAAGCGAGTCGACTGCTGATTCCACTACCAGGAGGAATATTAGACTTTTGTGTCCATGTCTGAGCGATTGTTGAATTAAGAAGTAGGCTTACTAAGAGGGAAAAGAGCAGTGTTTTCATGAGTTTTATTATTTTATTTGTCAAGCTACTTTTATGTTTGCTAACTGCAGTGGTTTTAGGTTGTTGCAAAGCAACGAACTTAAAGGGCTTAAAGTCAACCTAAAATGATTGCCGGAATTGCTGAATTAGTGAGCGGCAGGATTTCAGAAGTGAACGGCTATTCTTTTACATAATCAGAGTTTAATCTTCTCAAGGGATTAAAAGATGAAAACTACTGCTTAGTTCTATCACTGTGATTACACAACAAAAATGTCATTCGGATTATTATTGCAGACAACCACGAAGTGTACAAAAAAGAAGAGTTAATTGAAGAGGTGTTGGGGGCTGTAAAGGAGTAATTACCTAACAAGCGTCACGGTCCCGTTCCGCTGAAGTAATTTGCCATCCATTCCCGTGGCTTTCACAACATAAAAATACACCCCATCGGGCGCTTCATTTCCTGATTGTGTTTTTCCATCCCATGAAAAATTAAGTTCATTCCACTCCATTATTTTCTGCCCCCAACGGTTAAAAACCACCCACTCAATTTCATCAATACTCTCAAGTTCAAGGACAAATTCATCGTTTACGCCATCTCCATTGGGGGTAAACACGTTTGGCACAACAATATCAATCACAAAGCTTACCTCAATGGTCACGGTATCCGTGTTTGAGCACCCGTTATTATCAGTAACCGTAAGCACATAAGTGGTCGTATTCGCAGGGCTTGCAACGGGGTTTTCACAATTCGTGCAACTCAATCCGCTGGAAGGACTCCACGAATAGCTCACTCCTCCTGAGCCGCTCAGCTCAACATTATTCCCGGTAAAGATCGTGGTGTCTTCTCCCGCGTAAGCAGCAGGAAGCTCATTCACATTAACCGATACAGTCCCGTTATCCGAGCACCAATTGTCGGTAATAGTGACAGAATAGATGGTGTTTGCATTTGGCGATACAAGAATTGATGATGCGGTATCTCCAGTACTCCAAAGGTATCCGATGCCTCCACTTGCCGTTAGGCCTGCATTATCTCCTAAACATATTTCTATATCGTTGGTAACGGAAACGGTTGGCAAAGGATACACCACAATGGTTATGGAATCAACCGCAGTGCAGGAAATACTATCTGAAACCGTAACGGCATAAACCGTTGTATCCGAAGGACTCAAGGAAAGCGAAGCCGTACTGTCTCCTGTATCCCACAAATATCCAATTCCCCCGCTAGCAGTAATCACCGTGCTTTCTCCGGTGCAAATGTTCGTATCACCGGAAAATCCCAAAGGCGGAACGGAAACAATCACAGTAAGCGAATCACTCACTTCGCAGGCGCCATTGGATGTGGTAACGGTATAAGTGGTTGTAGAATCGGGTGTTACCGGAAGGTTATTGGTGAAATACGCAATAATCGTATCGCCATCGCTCCACCAGTAGTTAGATTGACTCACCGTAGCGCTCAAAATAATTTGTTCGCCCTGGCAAATTATGGTGTCGCCAACGGCATCTGCCTGTGGTCTTTCTTTCACGACTATCGGCTTAATGCCGCTGTTGCTCCCGCACATGTTTAACCCATCCACCTGTAAAAGCGCAATGCCTATTGTATCCAGCGTGATGGTAACGACATTATTTCCTGTGTCCACAATCATTCCCCCGACAAGCGACCACTGGTAAAAGGTATTGGCTGAAAACGGCAGGGAATATGCAATTGTATCGCCTATGCACACCTGGGTTTGCCCGGTGACGCTCACAACCGGCTTGCCTATCACATTAATAGAAACGGTAGGCGAAATATCCCCCACGCAGCCGAAATTTGTTTCCTGTACTTCAAACGTGTTGATGCCCGGAATGCTCAAAATGGGATAAAGGTAGCTGTTGGAAGGATTCCCCAAAGGGGGCGTGCCGTTCCAAAACCATTGATAGCTCGAAGATGAATTGCTGTTCGCGATATAGAGAAACCCGATGTCGTCTTCGCAAAAAACCGTGTCCGAAGGAACAATTACAAGCGGGTTGACATCTGGCGCACCAATTGTTAGCCGAATGACAGTCCCCAGCACATTGTTGGGCGTGCTCGAACTGTCTGCAACAATCCGCATATACCAAAGCTTTGGAGAAATGCCCAAAGCCGCCAAAGCGGGAAGCGGAGGCACAATTACCGTAAGGGTGGTTGAAGTATCTGAAACCACGACACCCAAGCCGCCCAGATTCACCTGCGAGAAACTCTGAGCGTCTAACACTTCCGCCATAAACTGGTTCGTGCTGCCATAAGCGGCAAGCGTATTCCACACGTTAATGTCAATGGAAATATCCACCGTATCGCCTTCTGTCGGGCTGATGCAAACGCTGATGTCCTGCTTTTGATTAGTCTCGATGTCACATGCCTTAATGCAAAACGGCCCCCACACTGTTCCTGTATCAGCAGGATTATTCGAAACAACCCGTATAAAATAACCACATGCTTCAGGAGCTGTAGGCACAAGTCCCGCTACCTGCCCGGGATTGGGAACCAAGCTAGGGTCATAAGCCGCTGATGTAGGCAGCGTACCAATCGTTTGCGGACTGGCAAAACTTCCGGTAGAATCAGACAATTGTGCGGTGTAAACATTACTGCTGTTAAATGTCCCCGTTGACCAGAAAGGTACATCAATCACGCTGCCAATGCACACCCCGTTTGGGTCCATCGTTACCGATGGCTGCAGCGTAGTAATCGTGTTTGGACAGCTTGTCACTTCAAAACAAATGCTCGCAATGCCGGTAATTTGCGGTGGGGGGGACACACGGTTAATTCGCACCTTGTAGCACGTGCCCGAAGCCGTATTAGATGGGATCGTGATGGCTATAGTGCCCACTGTTTGTGGGTAATTAATGTTAAGTACCCACCCTGTTGCATTGATAAAATTCCCGGAGGAGTTGGACAGTTCTATCTCGTAAGTCGCGTCACATAAAGTATCTGACATGGCGTAACCGAATATCAAATTCGTTCCCTTACAAACAGAAGCAGGAACGCTAGTAATGGTGATATCCACCGGGTTGTTCACATTATCATACGTGCCGATAACCTGGATGTCGTCAACGCCAAAAGCGATGGAATCAGGGCCGGTATTGTTGCCGTTCACCCACCTGAAGGCAAACCGCAAATTCTCCACGTTGTCAAATGCCGGGTCGGTAATCACTTCGTATTTCCACTTGCTTTTCCCGTTGTATTGTGCCAGGCCCGTTTTTGTCCATGACCCTGAATTGGCGCTGTAATACACTTCCCCGTATGCGCTGGCRGTKCCYTCGCAGATGTAAAAAAAAGCAAATGTAATGCCCTCAAGTCCTGCTGTACAAATGCCGTTCGTCATGGAAACAAAGCGGTCCGAAGGGTCGGTATTGTTGTAGCTCGCATTGGCTACGGGCAACGCTGCTTCGTCATGAATGTGCWGGTAAGCGCTGTTTGGCGCTGCGGTAATGGTTCCGGTAAAGGTACTGTCCTGGTTCGTTGTGTTAGGGTAAACACCCTGCCCGTCATATTCGCTGTTGATAATCCACTTGTTGTTCCCAGAATTGGCRCCAAGCTCCCCYGTATTCAACTGGAARCTCGTTCCYCCTRCATTAAAATTCTCGGTAAACAAYTGCACAGACTGCTGRGCATTGGCTATGCTGCCAAACAGCCCACACAATAACAGCAAAAAAACTAAAGGGCTGGATGTGTGCCCAATCATCAGAACAAATTATTAGAAATAAGGTGGTTAGATGGGCAAAGTTAATGGTTTTTAAGTTGCCAAATAAATGGAAAGACTTGAAGGAAGTGATGTTAGAGACAAAGGAACTGACTGAACCTCCATAGCTGAAAATAAAGCCGGTGCTTTTACTAACATCGTAACCGGAGGTTAAACTCAACAGACGTTCTAATATACTGTTGTCCACAATACTGCATTAGATCTTAAGTGCCGGTGATCGTTTTATTTCATCTTAATAATGTCAAAAATTCTTTTAAATCATTTTTTTCTCCATTCCTGTCCATGTAACGAAGAACCCAAAAATAGGTGCCGTCTGAACAGTCCTTTCCATTAAATTTTCCGTTCCATCCTTTAATAAGATCTACGCTTTCAAATAGTTTTTGCCCCCATCTGTTGTAGATAGTAATGGTAGCCTGATCAATGCCTTCTATTTTTATTGGGTAGAACAAATCACTTATTCCATCATTATTCGGGGTAAAGACATTAGGCATTTCAATAATTATTTCACATTCTTCGGTAGTAACTATGATTGTATCAATTGTAGTTTCGCAATTATCAGTCACTTCCAACCAATAAGTTCCTTCTTGGGTAACATTATAAGTCGGGCCTGTAGAATTATCCTGCCACAAGTGGTTGACATTTGCAGTTGCTGCATCCAGTGTCAATGTCTCTCCTTGACAAAGGGTTGTGTCATTGCCCAGATCAACTGTTGGCAATAGCGTGTAGTTTACAATAACGGTGTCTGTTGTACTACAATTATTCACGGTCACTTCTACCCAATAAGTTCCTTGTTGCGTAACATTGAAAGCCGGGTTGGTAGAATTGTCCTGCCACAAATAGTTGGCATTTGCAGTGGTTGCATCCAAGGTCAAAGCCTCTCCTTGACAAAGGGTTGTGTCATTGCCCAGATCAACTGTTGGCAATAGAGTGTAGTTTACAATAATAGTGTCTGTTGTAGTCCCACAATTATTGGTGACTTCTACCCAATAAGTTCCTTGTTGCGTAACATTGAAAGTCGGGTTTGTGGAATTGTCCTGCCACAAGTAGGTGGCATTTGCAGTGGTTGCATCCAAGATCAAAGTCTCTCCTTGACAAAAGGTTGTGTCATTACCTAAGTCAACTATGGGAATTGGATTTATAAATATCGCATTTGTGGATGTATCAGAATTACCGCCAAAATAGGTAATAAGACTTACAATAAAAGTACCCGTGTCAGTAAAAATGTGAACAGGAGTAGTATCTGAAGAAATATTGTTCACTCCACTATTTGGATCATCAAAATTCCATAAAACAGAATCAACCAGTAGAGAAGATGAGAAAGCAAAAATGGAAGAATCTCCAAAACAAAAATTGGTATATGTAAAAGAAGTCGGAATACTTGCAATAGAGCTGTAAAAAGAAGGTAACCCTAATCTAGAAGTTTTTCCGGCAAGAAAGAAGCCATTAGCAATGTAATTGCACGAAATACCAAGCGAGTTAGGGTTGTTAATTACTCCTAGAGAATCTTCATAAAAGCGAGCGTGATAAATTTTGTTGTCCGGAGCCAGTTGAATTGCTCCACCTGA
>NVWW01000035.1 GCA_002746335.1 Flavobacteriales bacterium
AGTTCAAAATTACCGTTTAAAACCATCGTTTCTAACCGGTTTGATGAAAGGAAAACTACAGAAGCAGCAAAGAGCAGTGTTGATTGTGTGCAAACACTTTATCGAAACAGGAGAAGCGAATCCAAACTTGGAGCATCTCTTAAGAATGGACAAGTACAAAAATGTATAAAGCACTTTCCACGCTACCCGTCTTACCCAAAGTGGTCTGTAGGTTGTACTATGGACCCATCGGGGGAAGGCGAATTGTCTGAGGACCTCTCAGCTGTTGACACTATTAATATTCAATATGACCTCAATATTGAATCGTCCTCTCACATGGAATATTGGCGAACCATTTACCTTGTAGAAAGAAAACGCAATGCCATGTTCACTTATTATGGCCAATACCAATTCAAAAGGCTTAAATACAACCCCAACGAAGAGAACGTTTTGTGGGCCGTAACGCCCGACAACAAGCTGGCGGTTTTCGGGCCAGAAGACTTTGCACAAATTGACCAAAAACGCGGCAAGTACACCTTTAAAATGAAAGTGGCTGAAAAGGATTTTGAAACAAAAGAAGAAATCAAGGAGTTTTTGGATATTTGATGTCAGTTCCCTCTTTGGAAAGGGGGTGTCCCGCAGGGACGGGGGATTAAAATAAACACTTCAAAAAAATGAAAAAACTACTCATCATCACAGCATCGGTTTTGGTTGCATGGAGCAGTTGGGGGCAAGTTACCAACGAAGGGATGATTGAACTTCCATCAGAAGCAACTTCTTCAAATGTTACTTGCGAACGAATCATAAAGAAAATTGAAAACAATAAATTTCATGTAGAAATAAATATTAAAAATGGGGTGGCTAATGCATTTACCAAATTGCAAGATGACATACCGGAAGGTTATATCACAAAGAAAGATAAGACCTCAGGTGCCGTTTTTTCTTTCGTAAATAACAAGGCCAAATTTTTATGGATGGGTTTGCCGAATGATAATGTAAAAGTGTCTTATCTACTCATTCCCAAGGAAAATAAAAATGTAAATTACAAAGACCTATCTGAAATTTCTGGAGTACTTAACTACGTTGACAATACAGAAACTACTCGTAAGTTACCCATAAAAATGGTTTCAATTTTTATGGATTTTGATAGGAATAAAAATTCCATCAAACTCATCCCCGTTGAAGGTTCGAAAAGTGATTGATAAATTTAACAGCTAAAAGTGCAAAGAAAAATGAAAAAACTACTCATCATCACGGCAGCGGTTTTAGTTGGGGGAAGTGGTTGGGGGCAGCAAGCCGTTAGTCTTTTCGGTGAAATATTCAACAATTTCAACCCACCCCCAGATGCAATTTCATGTTACAGGAGTGTCATTCAAGATGCTGTTGATGAGAAAAAATTCACTGTTGAAATTGAAATTAGAAGCCCGCAGCTGAATTCAGAGGTGCGGCTTGTGGAATACTTGCCCAGTAAATCAGCTGTTAAGGTGAGGTACCAAAAGGGAACAGGGTTTAAACTCGTTTCAGAAAAAATAGAATTTGTTTGGAAATCATTTCCTGCAGATTCCGTAATCAAAAAAATTTATTACCTGAAGTTTCTCAGCAAAATTCCAACTTATGATGAATGGGTCACAATGAGGGGAGAACTTGTTTACATTTATACAGACGTTGAAGCTTTAGGTCTCGACACGTTTCCCGTAACAGAAGCGATGGCAGTACCTGCCAAACCCGTTTCCGTTCCAGTTATTACCAAAAGTGTTTCCCCAAAAAAGGTAAATATCATCCCCGTTGAAGGTTCAAAAAATGATTAGGTTGTTTATTTCCATACTGTCTTTACTGGCTTTTCAAGCTGCTTTTGCCCAGAAAAAAGGCACCATCAAAGTAGAACGCGTTTACACCGACAGCTTTCCAGCTTGGAATTTGGATAGTTTGGCGATTGAAGAAGAAAACATGGGATGGCTAAGGCGAAATTTCAGTCATCCCGTTATAGGAACATCAGCATCAGGAAACTTGAATGACAAAAGAATTATCAACTCAGCAAACCTCCGAATAGGAACCTATATTTACAGCAGAAATTTAAACCACTTTCCACATTTTATACTTCTTTCCACGGGTTTAGATGTGAAATATGAATTCGATTACCAATACCCCGAAGCAATTTTAGTCGGTACATTTCTAAAATATAATTTTCAAAGTGATGTTTATATCGGATATATGACCATTGATTTAATCATCGAAGCAAACTATCATTACAGGATGTATGATTTGTTAATTCTTGAACCTCAACAAAAAGAAAATGACCATGATTTGGGAATAGGAGCAGGAATAATTTGGAGATGGGCCGAACGATTCGGAACTGAACTATTAGCAGAGTACCATCTCGAATGGCTTAACAATCATTCGTGGCATAGCTTTGTCCCTACCCTGCGACTTAATTACTATTTTTAACATGAATCGAATCATTCCAATTATTCTAGTCGTTGCAATCCTTCCAATTTTTGGCTTTACCCAAAAACACGGCACTATTTCTGTGAAGAAACCCGAGCAGGGCACGTGCCTCACCACCCTTTCTGGCACCGCATGGCAAATCAAAAACTCGGCATCACAGGTGGAATTGATTGTCAACCTTTTGCCCAAAGGCGAACTGCGCATTTCCCGCGATTACCTTATTAACAAAGACGACACGCTCAATACCATGCGCAAACGCGAATGGAAAAAACTCAACCGCTCAGAAAACTACTGGGTTCGGAATGAAAACAAAATCACTTTTCACATCACCGGGATGACTTACAGCGGGCAGTGCATCAAACCCGATTACATCGAAGGTAATTACGGTGAAACCGGTGAGTTTGAAATTACGACCGGACAGCAAATAGCCACTTCAGCTACTTCAAAAAACACGTGGTCGGCACTGCTCATTAGAAATGAATGGATGAAAGGAAAATGAGTAGAATGAAAATCATAATTTCGAAAAAGCAATGCTCTTTCCGGAGGTTCCTCTCCAACGATCGAAAAAACTCGTGCGATTGATTATGGAAACAAAATTTTCTGCATAAGCCGGCTCGGGATTGATGCTGAAGCCGTAATCCATCACTACTTCAATGCGCTTGTCAATTATGGGTAGTAAATCAATCTGTAAATCAAACTTTTCAATATACGGCTGCAACTTTTTTATTTGCGCTGCATCAGTGGCAATCGCAATGCACGAAAAGCCCTTTTCCTTGGCCAGCAGAAGCGAGTAATAAAGATTTTCCACACTGTACTCGGCTTGAGTTTCGGTGAAAATGCGGTCTTCGGGAATACCCAGTTCCACTGCATACAATTTCATGATTTCGCTTTCTACATAAGGGCTGTAAACCGCTCCCCCCGAATAAATGATGTTTTCGGTTATTTCGCGCGAATACAAGTAATGTGACCAGTACAGCCGTTTTTTGAGCAGTTCGGGCATCTTCTTTTCTGTATAAGGAAATCCCGGAACGATAATAACATCATAAGGTGCATTAAACTGTGCGCTTTTATAAATCCTGTCAGTAATTTCGGAAGTATTTCTACAACCGAAAATAACGATAGCAAGCATAAGAATTACATACGAAACAGCTCCTTTGCTGATAAACATACCATAAAAACGCAACCGGTTTGCAATTATTGCCGAAAATAAATTTATCGTTTTGCCGTTTTTGCGATATGCTTTTCAAAAACATACTGCTTTCTTTCATGTTTATTGGTGCGCTCGCCTCAGCACAGGAAGTGGACTATTCTTTTTTGAACGAAATGAAGCAAAAAGGCCGCTTTGGCGGAAGTATGGGCTTCAATTACCGTGAATTGGATTACAAGCTTTCGGATGATGCTAAACTTGAAAATACGCGTAATTACCGCTCACCACCCGGATTACCCGGCTTCCAAACAGGAATTCTTTATGTTCAGCATATTAATGAAAAAATCTCCTTTCGGGCAGAAACCATTTTCTCGTTTTATACGCCTCAAGCTCACTCACAAAAAAACATGCAACACAAAAAGCCGCTCTACTGTGCTGTCGAATTGCCCGGTTACGTATTGTTCAGCCCTTTTCGAAATAAAAAAGCACCTTACTTTATAGCCGGCACGAAGGTCGCTTTTAGCACAACAAATGTGGATTTGGATGGGGATATTCACCTTCCGCTAAAGCGAAAAGACATTTCCGTTGATGCCGGAATTGGGTTTCACATTAATTTTCTCTTTTTCAGAATCATGCCTGAACTGAGAATTTCACACGGGCTGGTGAATCTACTGTTTGACGAAAACGATATGATTGCAAGCGTGAGTCAGAATTCCATTTCGCTGGTAATTAATTCTTATTGAGCTTGGCGGCTTTCAAAGTATTGCTCAGCAATGAAGCGATAGTCATCGGACCCACGCCACCGGGAACAGGCGTTATATAGGAACACTTCGGGGACACTTCATCGAATTTCACATCGCCAACCAGTCGAAATCCTGATTTTTTCGAGTCATCAGGTATGCGGTGAATGCCTATATCCACCACCACGGCACCTTCTTTCACCATGTCGCCAGTAACAAAACCCTCTTTGCCGATGGCCACAATCAGGATGTCTGCCTGTTGAGTAAATGATGGGATGTCGTTGGTGCGGCTGTGGCAAACAGTCACCGTGCAATTGCCGGGGCTTGTCTTTCTCGACATCAAAATGCTCATGGGAGTTCCAACGATGTTGCTTCTTCCCAAAACCACGCAATTCTTTCCCTCAGTTTCAATATGGTATCTTTTGAGTAATTCCATAATGCCATTTGGCGTGGCTGAAACAAAAGTGTTCAATCCCAGTGCCAGTTTCCCGACATTCACCGGATGAAAACCGTCCACATCTTTGTCGGGAGAAACTGCTTCGGTGATTTTTTTTTCATCAATATGTTCGGGCAAAGGCAACTGTACGATAAAGCCATCAATTTCTGGATTGTTGTTGAGCTCATCAATTTTTTGAAGCAACTCTTCTTCTGAAACCGAAGCACCCAATCTCACTAAAGTGGACTCAAAGCCCACCTTTTCACATGCTTTCACTTTGGCATTCACATAAGTTTGGCTGGCGGGGTCATCTCCTACCAAAATGGCTGCGAGATGGGGCGCCCCTCCTACCCTTTTAAGTTCTTCCACTTCTTGCGCAATCTCCTCTTTAATTGCTGCTGAAGTTGCTTTTCCGTCTAAGAGTTGCATTTTTTGTTTTCGTGATTACTGTTATCGTTTGGTGTATGATACGTAAGGGATTGCGGGCTTTATCAACCTATCAAGATGCACCAAAATTGATGCGGGTGATGACGCTCAAAAACCTATGAAACCCTTATGGATTATACACATTGTTAGCTTGAGTTTCTTCTGTCCGTTTGTACGTCACACTGGATTTAGACGGATCAGCATTACCTGAAATCCCAATAGTATTCTCGTCAATAAATTCGGCTTTGAATTCGGCTGAAGAACTTAATCCATACAGGCTAAAAAGTTCACGTCCAATTTTTTTTTCAGTAATTCGGAATTGGAAGTTCGAACTTCTTGAAACGTCTGAAATCCATACATCGCCTACCTCGGCAAACATTTTAACGAACTTGTTGTCATTTAGATCTTTTATTCGCCCTACAAGTTTGCCTTTTTCATTTTGGTTGATTTCAACTTTTATGCCATCAAACATTGACCGACCTATTAGTTCCCAAGTTCCAATAAACCTATCTTCTGGTACTCGTTCAAATTTGTCCGAGCAACCTGTAAAAATCGCAAGTGTTAATATAAGAGTTTTGTATTTCAAGTAGTTCAAATTTATATTACGTTTTTCGGTTTAATTCAAGCTAATGGTTAATTTTAATCACTTTAGAGTACGATAACAGTAGTTGCGAAATTAGCAGGCACAGAGCACATAGGCAAGAGAAAGAAAGGATAGTTATTCTCGAATTTTAAACAATCAACCTATTCGCTCATTACCGCATTTCCCCCATCCCCGGCATCTTGCTCATCATCTTCATCATGTTCTGTTTGTTGGTCATCATGCGCATCATTTTACTGGTTTCGTCAAATTGCTTGATGAGCCGGTTCACCTCCTGCACATTGTTACCAACTTTGCTTTTTTATCATAGTATAAATGTTTGGAAAACGCCTTTCAAAATAATCAGGAAGTTTATTTGTCATTAGTTCAATAACTCTATTTTCAATTTGTAGCAGATTGGAGTAGGTGTCATTTGTAGTAGAGTTGTCTACAAGAAGCAAATTATCAAAAAATAAATAGTGTTTATTAATATTTCTATAACCGGCTTTCCATTTTAAATCAATAGTTTCATTATTAACAAAATGCCCTTTGAATTCCGTTCTTACTTGCACTCGATGTTTAGCAATTTCTTGATTTTCTAAGCAAAAAAAAATTAGATTCAATATAAATCCTTTCTTCTTAAATTTTTCAGCCCAATAAATTGGATGGTTATCAAAGTTTGTTTCGTAACAAAAATCTTTATTCTGATTTAAAGAAGTTTCTATCGCTTGCTCGAATTCTTTAGTCGTTTTATCTTTTGCGAATTTCTCTCTAAATTCACTGTCAGGCAATGAGTTGTAATTTTTTAAGAATAGTTTGTCGTAATCAAAAGAGGAAAGGGTAGCAGGCAAAAAAGATGTGGCGAAAGTCGATTTTCCAGCTCCATTACAACCTGCAATGATAATTAGTTTAGGCATTTGACTTCATGGCACTAATCAATTCAGGACTTAATGAGTCACGTTGTTTCCTTTGTTGAAATTTCTTTTCTTTCGGAATCACCTGATTTTTAAGGATTTCCTTCGCCTTTTTCATTTGTTGTGTTACAGTAACACCTGTTATTAATACATCTTTACACATAGCGTAAAAATACAATTTTTATTTATAAATTCAATCACTAATATTTTTGATTTAACAGTACCGATTACTTACATTATTGGTAAATGGTTAAGATAAAGTAGAGTTTTAATTCACGTTATTTCCCCATCTTTCCCATCCCCGGCATCTTGCTCATCATCTTCATCATGTTCTGTTTATTGGTCATCATGCGCATCATTTTACGGGTTTCGTCAAATTGCTTGATGAGCCGATTCACCTCCTGCACATTGGTGCCGCTTCCGGTTGCAATTCGCCTTCTCCTGCTTCCGTTGATGATTTGCGGATTGACCCGTTCTTGTTCTGTCATTGACTTAATAATCGCCTCAATTCCCTTAAATGCATCATCGTCAATATCTACATTTTTCAGTGCTTTGCCCATCCCCGGAATCATTCCCATCAAGTCTTTCACGTTGCCCATCTTCTTAATTTGCTGCAATTGCCCGATGAAATCATTGAAATCAAAGGTGTTTTTGGCAATTTTCTTTTGAAGCTTTCGCGCCTCTTCCTCATCAAACTGGTCTTGCGCCCGCTCCACAAACGAAACGATGTCGCCCATTCCCAAAATGCGGTCGGCCATGCGCGAAGGATGAAACTGGTCGAGTGCGTCCATTTTCTCACCCGTGCCCACAAATTTGATGGGTTTATTGACTATCGAACGAATGGAAAGCGCAGCTCCTCCACGCGTGTCGCCATCGAGTTTGGTCAGCACAACGCCTTCGAAATCCAACCGCTCATTGAATTCTTTGGCTGTGTTTACCGCATCCTGCCCCGTCATGGAATCCACCACAAAAAGGGTTTCATTGGGATTGATGGCTTTTTTGATGGCTGAAATTTCATTCATCATCTTTGTATCAACAGCCAACCTGCCTGCAGTATCCACAATCACCACGTTAAAAGCATTGGTTTTCGCATGAGAAATAGCACGCTTCGCAATGGAAACGGGGTCTTTGCTTTCCTTGTCAGAAAATACTTGCACACCAATTTGCTCGCCCAAAACATGCAACTGGTCAATGGCTGCGGGCCGGTAAACATCACAGGCCACAAGCAAGGGAGTTTTGCCTTTTTTGCTTTTCAAAAAAGTGGCGAGCTTGGCCGAAAATGTGGTTTTTCCTGAGCCTTGCAGGCCTGCCATCAAAAATACGGTTGGGTTACCCGAAAGATCAATATCAGCTGTTTCACCTCCCATCAAGTTCTCCAGCTCATCGTGGGTGATTTTAGTCAACAACTGGCCGGGAGAAACAGCACCCAGCACGTTCTGCCCCAAGGCCTTTTGCCTGATTTCATCGGTGAATTGCTTGGCCACTTTGTAGCTCACATCAGCATCAAGCAGCGCTCTGCGAATTTCTTTCACAGTTTCTGCCACGTTGATTTCGGTAATCTGCCCGTGGCCTTTCAGCACCTTGAACGCGTGTTCTAATTTATCGCTTAGGTTTTCGAACATGGGTTGTTAGTTTGCGGTTTAAAGTTTGGCCTTAACTAAATTTCTTTACTTAAGTCAAAATGTGTAAGCAATAAAATAAAACCGAATTAAAATTCTATTGTAGTACTTGTTTTTTCTGGATCACTGCACCGACAAGGTGCTTCTTGACACGAACCACAATAGCGTCCACCTGTATAATGGTCCATTGACTTTTCAAAACGTTCGTTCCAGATTTCCATTTCGGTTTTTTTAGATTTTAACATTTTTTCAAAAGCAGTAAAATCATCTTTTTTTGAAAGATTATAGAACTCCTCTGTAGATATTCCGTCCTCCGTTTCATAAGACAAAGTTTTTGTGAGAACATCACGAAGTAGTCGAAACATATTCAAATTAAATGACTTCAAGACATTTCCCCCTGTTCTTTTATCAGTAACCTCAAAAAGGTCACCCTTACTGTTTATAGTGAAATTTATATTATCAAAATTAGCACGGCACCTATACCTGTGACAAACATACTTCAGAGACAAATAAAGAACTTCATCAGTTTTTTTTGAATCTAAATCTCCTAATAACATTATTTAATGGTTTAGATGGACTTATATTAAGTTTTCAAGGGATTGCAAAGATAGCAATTTACATCCGCTCAGGCACTTCAATCCCCAACAAGCCCAATGCCGATTTGAGCACTTTACCACTCATTTCAGAAAGCGCAACGCGAAAAGCAATTAACTCGTCCGTTTCAGCTGCGAGAATAGAAATGGACTGGTAAAAATGATTGAAGGACTTTGTCAACTCGTAAGCATAGTTGGCAATGAGCGCTGGGCTGTAGTTTTCCCCTGCTTCTTTGATAATTTGTGGGTATTCGCAAATCAATTTGATGATTTCTTTTTCTTCTCGTTTTAACTCTAAATCCTGAATTCTAAACTCTGAATTCTTTTCTGCCTTTCGCAGCACTGACTGAATTCTTGCATACGTATATTGAATAAAAGGCCCGGTATTGCCATGAAAATCTACTGATTCTTTAGGATCAAAAAGCATCTTCTTTTTAGGGTCAACTTTTAAAATAAAGTATTTCAATGCTCCCAAGCCAACCATCCAATAAAGTTCATCTCTCTCGTTTTCAGGAATTTCTTCTACTTTACTGAGTTCTTCAGTAATTGCTTTTGCGGTTTTGTGCATTTCCTGCATCAGATCATCAGCATCCACTACGGTTCCTTCGCGGGATTTCATCTTGCCTGATGGCAAGTCAATCATGCCATAAGAAAGGTGCAGGCATTCATCTGCCCATTCGTAACCCAGTTTTTTCAAGATAAAAAACAGCACTTTAAAATGATAATTCTGCTCGCTGCCTACTACATAAATTTGCTTTGCCAATTCGGGAAATCCTTCAAATCGTTTGATGGCTGTGCCGATGTCCTGTGTTATGTAAACGGAAGTTCCGTCAGCACGCAACAGCAGTTTTTCGTCTAAACCTTCTTTTGTTAAATCACACCACACAGAGCCATCATCTTTTTTAAAAAAAATATCTTTTTCTAACCCTTTCAGCACGATTTCCTTTCCATTTAGGTAGGTGTCTGATTCGTAATACAATTGGTCAAAATCTATACCCATTCTTTTGTAAGTGACATCAAACCCTTCATAAACCCAGCCGTTCATTTTTTTCCAAAGTGCATATACTTCGGTGTCTTTGGCTTCCCACTTACGCAGCAGTTGCTGTGCCTCTGACAACAACTGTGTTCTTGGCTTCGATACCGCATCGGTTTCCGAAACCGATGCGGTCTGAGAAATTTCCAGCTTGTGTTTTCTGTCAAACTCTACATAATATTCCCCCACCAATTTATCGCCCTTTTTCTCATCCGATGGTTCTTCGCCATTGCCCCATTTCTGCCACGCCAGCATGGATTTGCAAATGTGAATTCCTCTGTCATTGATGATTTGGGTTTTGATCACGTTGTGGCCGTTGGCTTTCAAAATTTCAGCCACTGACCAGCCCAGCAAACAATTGCGGATATGCCCCAAATGCAATGGCTTATTGGTGTTGGGAGATGAATATTCCACCATCGTGGTTATTCCCAAATTCTTTTCTGCAAAGCCATAACTTTCCTTTTGAGAAATTTCATTGAATTGATTGAGCCAATATTCATCCGAGATTGTTAAGTTCAAAAACCCTTTTACAACATTGAACACAACAACTTCTGAAACGTTTTGCTGCAAATAATTGCCTAATTCCTTTCCCGTTTCTTCGGGTGATTTTTTGGAAAATTTCAGCAATGGAAAAACTACCACTGTCAGGTCGCCATCAAATTCCTTGCGGGTCTTTTGCACTTGCACCATGTCAGCGGAAACCTGTCCGTCATACAACGCGC
The DNA here is from genome assembly GCA_002746335.1 of Flavobacteriales bacterium. GTDB lineage: Bacteria > Bacteroidota > Bacteroidia > Flavobacteriales_H. The sequence goes on from NVWW01000035.1 coordinate 10,635, forward strand.
TCACGGCATTTTGAAGAATAACACTCAATTTCATAGCAATCCAATATTTAGATTAAAGTAATTATTTGCTAAGATGCCCATAACTTATACTTTTGCACGGCAAATTAAATCAATCCCTTTTTGAAACCACAAAAAACTCAATAAAATGGCTAAGAAAAATGTGATTATCATCGGTGCGGCAGGCCGCGACTTCCATAATTTCAACACTTACTTTCGTGGCAATGAAGATTACAATGTAGTGGCTTTCACTGCTGCTCAAATACCAGACATTGAAGGAAGAAAATACCCAGCTGAACTGGCAGGCAAACTCTATCCTGACGGCATACCCATCTTTGCTGAAGAAGATTTGACAAGACTGATTAAAGAAATGAATGTGGATGACTGCGTGTTCTCATACAGTGATGTGCCTTACAACTATGTGATGAGCAAAAGCGCTGCGGTGAATGCAGCCGGTGCAAATTTCGTATTGCTCGGCAGCAAAGACACGATGATTGAAAGCACCAAACCATTAATTTCAGTGACGGCTATTCGTACAGGATGCGGCAAAAGCCAAACATCGCGCAAAATCGTTGAATTGCTTATGGCAAAAGGCCTGAAAGTAGTGGCCATCCGCCATCCGATGCCTTATGGCGATTTGGCAGCACAAGCCGTGCAACGCTTTGAAACRGTGGACGACCTGAAAAAGCACAAATGYACAATCGAAGAGATGGAAGAATACGAACCKCACATCATTCGCGGCAACGTAATTTATGCGGGCATTGATTACGAAGCTATTCTTCGCGAAGCAGAAAAAGAAGCCGATGTAATCTTGTGGGATGGCGGCAACAACGATTTTTCGTTCTACAAACCAGACCTCTCAGTGGTTGTTACTGATCCWCACCGAGCAGGTCATGAATTGACTTATTACCCAGGCGAAGTAAACCTGCGCACAGCAGATGTAGTAGTCATCAACAAAATGGATACAGCTTCTATGGAAGACACGCAGACCGTTCGTGAAAACATCGAGAAAATCAATCCGAATGCTACTGTAATAGATGCCGCATCACCAATCAGTGTTGATAATCCGGAAATGATAAAAGGTAGTAGAATACTTTGCGTGGAAGATGGGCCAACGCTGACACACGGAGAAATGAAAATAGGCGCTGCTGTAGTGGCTGCAAAAAAATACGGTGCTTCTGAATTGGTTGACCCACGCCCTTTTGCAGTTGGAAAGTTAGCTGAGACATTCAAAATTTATCCGAATGTAGGTACGCTGCTTCCAGCAATGGGCTATGGCGATGAGCAAATAGCCGACTTGGAAATGACTATTAACAGCAGTGATGCAGATGCGGTAATCATAGGAACACCGATTGATCTGAACCGAATCATAAATATCACCAAACCGAACACCCGTGTTTACTACGATTTGCAGGAAATTGGCAGCCCGAATTTAGATGATGTGCTTAATGATTTTGTGAAGAAAAATGTAAACCAACAAGCAGAAGCAGTCGCATAAGTAAAAGCAATCTAAAAATAACAAAATGGAAACAACAATGATTGAAAAAAACCCATCGCAAGCAGCGATGGAACTGGAAGACTGCTACGGGGCGCACAACTACCACCCCATTCCCGTAGTGCTTTCAAAAGGAGAAGGCGTTTATGTCTGGGATGTGGAAGGAAAAAAATATTACGACTTCCTTTCAGCCTATTCAGCTGTAAACCAAGGGCATTGCCATCCTAAAATCGTGGCAGCTATGGAAGCACAGATGAAAACGCTTGCACTCACTTCGCGCGCTTTTTACACTGATACGCTTGGCGAATACGAAAAATATGCTGCTGAATATTTTGGATTTGACAAAGTCTTGCCGATGAATACGGGTGCGGAAGCAGTGGAAACTGCACTGAAATTGGCACGGAAATGGGGTTATAAGAAAAAAGGTATTCCCGATGAACAGGCCAAAATCATTATTTGTGAAAACAATTTCCACGGACGTACCATCACCATCATTTCAGCATCAAACGACCCTGATGCCAGAAATGATTTCGGGCCATACACACCGGGATTTGTTTCCATTCCATACAATGATATTGATGCTCTGGCAGCAGCGCTAAAAGATGAAAATGTCTGCGCATTTCTCGTTGAGCCAATTCAAGGCGAAGCTGGCGTTTTTGTTCCTGATGACGGCTATCTGCCTAAAGCACAAGAATTGTGCAAGTCCGCCAATGTATTATTTATTGCCGATGAAGTACAAACGGGTATTGCCAGAACAGGCCGTTTGTTAGCTTGCGACCACGAAAATGTGAAGCCCGATGTGCTTATTCTCGGCAAAGCCATTTCAGGTGGGATGTATCCCGTTTCGGCTGTACTCGCTAATGATGACATTATGCTTTGCATTAAGCCAGGCGAGCACGGTTCGACCTATGGAGGAAATCCCGTTGCTTGCAAAGTTGCTATTGCAGCGCTTGAAGTAGTAAAGGAAGAAAGCTTAGCCGAAAAAGCCGAATATCTCGGCAAGATTTTAAGAGACGAGTTGAGTAACATCGAATCAGACAGAATTAAGCTGGTACGTGGAAAAGGACTGCTCAATGCCATTGTCATCAAGGAAGAAGAAAATAAAACGGCTTGGGACATGTGTTTGGCGATGAAAGATAAAGGCTTGCTCGCCAAACCAACGCATGGGGATATCATCCGCTTTGCGCCACCATTGGTCATTACCGAAGAGCAATTGCAAGAGTGTATTGGAATTATTCGGGAGACAATACTTTCTTTTGATTAATCTGCAAGCGTAGCTACCATCACCGCTTTGGCGGTATGGATGCGGTTTTCAGCTTCATCAAACACGATAGAAGCTGGCGATTCGAAGACATCTTCAGTAACTTCTATGCCATCTAATCCGAATTTTTGGTAAATGTCTTCGCCAACAGCGGTTTCTCGGTTGTGAAAAGCGGGAAGACAATGCAAGAACTTCACATCAGGATTGCCTGTCATTTCCATYACGTTTTTATTAATCTGATAAGGTTTTAGCAAGTCAATCCGTTCAGCCCACTTCTCAGGCGGCTCTCCCAATGACACCCATACATCAGTATAGAGAAAATCACACCCATTGACTGCTTGGTGAATGTCATYAGTAATTGAAATTTTTGCGCCTGTTTCGGCTGCGATTTCTTTGGCCTGAATGACTAAATTTTCATCGGGCTGCAATCCGGCAGGCGCAGCAGCCCTGAAATCCAATCCCATTTTGGCAGCGCCAATCATCAATGAACTGCCCATATTGTTTCTTGCATCGCCCAAATAACAAAAGGCAATCTCGTTGAGTGGTTTTTCGGAGTGTTCCTGCATCGTCAGTAAATCAGCCAAAACTTGCGTTGGATGAAACTCATCGGTTAGGCCGTTCCAAACGGGAACACCTGAATGTTCAGCCAGTTCTTCTACTATTGGCTGCCCAAAACCACGGTATTCAATGCCGTCATACATTCTACCCAAAACTCTTGCGGTATCTTTCATGGATTCTTTGTGACCGATTTGCGAACCGGTTGGGCCGAGATAGGTCACATTCGCTCCTTGGTCAAAACACGCTACTTCAAATGCACAACGTGTGCGCGTAGATGTTTTTTCAAAAATTAAAGCTATGTTTTTGSCTTTGAGTTTTTGCTGTTCAGTRCCGTCTTTTTTGGCTTTTTTCAATTCTGCCGAAAGYTCMAGCARGTAGYTGATTTCTTCTGTTGTGAAATCAAGAAGTTTTAGAAAACTTCTGTTTTTTAAATCATTTTTCATATTCCATTGTTATTTTAGTTCCATAAGTTCTGTCTTCTAATTTGGTAGCTTCGGTAATAACGCTCTTGTTCCCACCGTTTTTGATAAAATACAATGCTGCCCTTATTTTCGGGGCCATGTTTCCTTCTCCGAATTGTCCATTCTTCAAATGTTTGTCAGCATCGGCATAGTTGAGAAATTCTACTGTTTTTTCATCCGGCTGGCAGTAATTTATGCACACATAGGGAACATCGGTAAGTATGTAAAATTCATCGGCACCGATTCTCGAAGCCAACAAAGCCGATGCGTAATCTTTGTCAATTACAGCTTCCACGGGTCGCAACATGTTATTTTCATCTCGGTAAACGGGAATACCTCCACCCCCAGATGCAATCACGACAGAACCCTGCCGGGCAATGGAGCCAATGGATTTCCTGTTGAAAATCTCTACAGACATGGGCGATGGCACTACCCTGCGCCAACCGTTATCTGTTTTCGGGCTTTTCTTGAATTTCCATCCTTTCAACTCACTTAATTCATCTGCTTGCTGCTTAGAGTAGGTTTTTCCGATTCGCTTTGTTGGTTTCAACAAAGCGGGGTCATCCTTATTTACAATCACTTGTGTGACGATAGTAACTACATCTTTTTCTAAATTATTCTCGGTGAGCACATTCCTTAACATTCGCTCAATCACATAACCGATAAATCCTTGTGATTCAGCCACACAGATGTCAAGTGGCATTTGTGGTAGGCCATGTACCTGCTCGCCTGCATCGGTTCGCAACAGAATATTCCCGACTTGCGGGCCATTGCCATGTGTAATCACCAAATCATATCCTTCCTCAATAAGATAAAGCAGATTTCTGAGCGTATCGGTGGTGTTTTGCTCCTGCTCCTCAATCGTGCCCTCCTGCCCTTCGCGCAGAATAGCATTTCCTCCCAATGCAACTACCGCAAGTTTCTTCATTTTAATAAGAATGTAAATTAATTAGATTTGCCAGCTTTTCTACCAACTAAGTCAGTTACTTTACCAAATGGAAAACAAATACATTGATTTAATTGAACAAACTTTTGACTTCCCACAAAAAGGGTTTAAAGTAATTGACAATCAACTTCATTTCCATGAAATTCCCCTAACTGAAATCATTAAACAATACGGAACACCTTTAAAAATCACTTACCTGCCTAAAATCGGTTCTCAAATAAACCGTGCCGAAAAATGGTTCAAAGTGGCTATGGCAAAAGTAGATTACAAAGGCAGATATACCTACTGCTATTGTACAAAAAGTTCGCATTTTTCATTTATACTAGAAGAAGTGCTCAAAAACGGTGCGCATATCGAAACATCATCTGCTTATGATGTGCCGATTATCCAAGAATTATATCAAAACAAAAAGCTCACTAAAGAGCACTACATCATCTGCAATGGTTTTAAGCGCCCGCTTTACACCAAATATATCAGTAACTTGGTGAATGATGGTTTTGAAAACACTATTCCTATTCTTGACAATAAAAATGAACTTGATTTCTATAAAAAAAATATCACAAAAAAATGCCAATTGGGGATTCGCATCGCCTCGGAAGAAGAACCGACCTTTGATTTTTACACTTCGCGGCTGGGCATCCGCTATGTAGACATTGTTGATTTTTATGAAAATGAAATCAAAAACAACCCGAAGTTCGAACTGAAAATGCTGCACTTTTTCATCAACTCTGGCATTAAAGACAGTACTTACTACTGGAGCGAGTTATCAAAGTGCCTGAATATTTATTACCGCCTTAAAAAGGTTTGCCCTGAATTGGACTCGCTCAATATTGGTGGCGGTTTCCCGATTAAAAATTCGCTTGGCTTTGAGTTCGATTATGAATACATGATTGAAGAAATAGTGACACAAATTAAAACCTATTGCAACCAACAGGGTATCGAAGAGCCACACCTTTTCACCGAGTTCGGCACTTTCACGGTTGGCGAAAGCGGAGTGAATCTTTATTCAGTTTTGGGGCAGAAGAACCAAAACGATCGCGAACGATGGTACATGATAGACAATTCATTCATCACTACTCTACCTGACACGTGGGGTACCAACCAACGATTTATTTTGCTGGCAGTAAACAACTGGGACAAGCCATACACCCGTGTCAATCTCGGTGGTTTGAGTTGTGATTCTCTTGATTTTTACAACACTGAAATTCATGCAAATCAAGTTTTTTTACCTGAAATGAACGGGAAAGAGCCGCTATACATCGGCTTCTTTCACACAGGTGCCTATCAGGATTCGCTCAGCGGATTCGGGGGTATTAAACATTGCCTCATCCCTTCACCAAAACACATTTTGATTGACCGCGATGAATTTGGCAATTACAACACCAAACTTTTCTCCGAAGAACAAAGCTCAAAATCAATGCTGAAAACACTCGGATATTAATATTTTGATATCTTCGCTTTTCTGTTTTACTTTGAAGCGGAATTTTCTAACCAGAAAATGTGAACTGGCCAAAAGCAATACTACTGCTGCTTATCCCCTTTATTCTTTTCAACAACAGTTGCAACAGCGGCCTGTTTGACACCCGCATTTCACAAGGCACTATCGAATTTGAGGTCACATACCCAGACCTCGACCCCGATGACATGCTCGCAGGGCTGATGCCAGATAAAATGAATATGAAATTCAAAGACAATGTTTTTAACTCTGAACTTTCTGCAGGCATGGGTATGTTCAAAACCAACTTCATTTCCAATTCCAACGATTACAAGCTGGTTAATTCTGTAAAACTCATCAACAAAAAATATGCAACAGAACTCGATAAAGATGGGGTAAAAAAAGCAAACAAAAAATTTGAAAATGTGTCAATAATAAAAATGGAAGAAACCAAAATGATAGCTGGATTCAACTGCAAAAAGGCACTGGTAGTATTTGAAAACATAGATGCCAATGACATGTATGTTTACTATACTGACGAAATAAAATTTGAAGATCCTAATTGGAGCACACCTTTTAAAGACATTAACGGAATGCTGCTTGAATACACCATGGAAAAATTCGACATTCGCATGAAATTCACAGCCACAAACGTAGCTAAAGCAGAGTTGGAAGAAAGCGATTTCACCCTTCCCGAAGATTACGAAATGATTCCCCACGAAGACCTGGAAAAAGAAATTAACTCCATTTTTGAAACATTTCAATAGCCGTTGCTTGTTAATGGTTAGCGATAATTCGGCCATTTCATGAATTTTCTAAATAATATCCTGTTATCAACTGTATTTTTAATCACTTTCCTTTTTTCGGGTTTTTCCCAAAATGCTTTTGAAGGAAAAGTAATTCTCGGTATGAACTACGACCAACTACCCGAAGGGCTGGAAATGATGAGCGCCATGCTGCCAGATGAATCAGTGCTTTACATCAAAGACGATTACACCCGTGCCGAACAAAGCATAGGTATGTTGGGAACACAAATAGTAATTACAGACACTAAGGAAGAAAAAGTAACGATGCTTTATGATATGCTTGGGCAAAAATATGCCGTTATCATGTCAGTGGATGACTTGGCCGAAAAAGAAAAGCCTGGGAAGCAAAAAATCGAATACATCAACGAAAGCAAAAAAGTGGCCGGTTACAATTGCAAAAAAGCCGAAATAAGTTATGATGATGACGATGGCATCCTCACAGTGTGGTACACCGAAGACATCCCCGCGGCCAGCAGCAATAAATTTGAAGGGTTGAATGGTTTCCCGCTCGAATACGAAGTAAGCAAGCAAGAAATGAAAATAACCATTACCGCAAAAGAAATCAGCAAAGAAAAGGTGCCCAGCTCCTACTTCCAAGTTCCCGATGGCTACAAAACCATCACTCAAGAAGAAATGCAACAAATGTTTGGCGGAAGATAATTTGCATTTGAATTCACCTCTTTTTCATGTGTTTTTGTTGATAAAATTGGGGATAACTCCTTGCCCTGTTTCCCTTTGCAGCACCACTAAAGCATAATTTTGGCTTGAATTGCACGTTATTATATTATGCTTTTCTGGAAAAAGAAGTCAAAAAGCGTCACTTTAAAAGCCAAGAAAAAGAAGAAGTTCAATCTATTTCTTCCTTTCAAAAAGTGGAAAGATAGATGGACTGAGCGCTTCCAAAACGAAAAAATTCAGCAGGTAACAGGGCTTTCTTCCCTACTTTTTTCCGCTTACCTCTTGCTTTCCTTTACGTCCTACCTTTTCACATGGAAAATTGATCAGGACAAACTATTGAACGAGTGGAGCGAATTGCTTTCCAATTCTGAAATCATTGTTGTAAACTGGCTCGGAAAGTTTGGCGCACTTGTTTCCCACCAGTTCATCCACAATTGGTTTGGAATTGCATCATTCATCTTTGTCCTGTTATTCTTTCTCACCGGTTTTCGGATGCTGTTCAAAATCAATTTGCTGCCGCTACGAAAAACTTTGAAATATTCATTTTTCGCAATTATATGGATTTCTATTTCGCTTGGTTATATGTTTGATAAATCCTATTTCTTCCTTGGTGGAAATTTTGGATACACGGTAAACCTATGGCTGGGCGGAACTCTTGGCAGTATTGGCACAGGGCTTATCATCACCTTTGCTTTGCTTGCATTTCTTATTGTCTCTTTTGATTTTTCTATGCAATGGTTGTTCGATTTCTTCCAAAACTCAAAAGAAGAATTGCTCAAACAAGAAACAGAAACAAACGAAGAAGAAATAACCGCTCCTGTAGCTGTTGCAAAAGAAGAATCTACAGTTGTAAGTAACCCATTGACAGAATTACCACAAAAAGAAAAGGCCGAAGAAGACGCGTCAATTGACTTGGGCACAGTAGTTCCGATTACAAAATCGGAAAAACAAAAAGACGAAGATGTTGAGCTTTCCATCGAAGAAGCCGTTGACAATGACGATACGCTTTCGAAAAACGAGTTGAAAGATAAAATCACCGAATTTGGCGAATACGATCCTACACTCGATCTTGCCAAATTCCAATTGCCACATACTGACCTGCTCAATGATTACGGTGACGGCTCAGTGAGCGTTGACCGCGAAGAACTCGAAGCAAACAAAGACCGCATTGTGGAAACATTGAGCAACTACAACATCGGTATTGAAAAAATCAAGGCCACCATCGGGCCAACCGTAACGCTTTACGAAATCGTACCTGCCAAAGGCGTGCGAATCTCAAAAATTAAAAACCTGGAAGACGACATTGCACTCAGCTTGTCTGCGCTTGGTATTCGCATTATTGCGCCTATCCCCGGCAAGGGCACTATCGGTATCGAAGTGCCCAACCAAAATCCTGAAATCGTAGGCATGAGAACATTGCTGTCATCAGAAAAGTTCCAAAACACTGAAATGGAATTGCCTGTTGCCCTTGGTAAAACCATTGCCAACGAAACCTACATTGCAGACCTCTCCAAAATGCCACACTTGTTGATGGCAGGCGCCACAGGACAGGGAAAATCAGTAGGGCTAAACGCAATTCTTGTTTCGCTACTTTATAAAAAACACCCTTCGCAAATCAAATTTGTTCTGGTTGACCCGAAAAAGGTAGAATTGACTTTGTTTAACAAAATAGAGCGCCACTACCTTGCCAAACTCCCCGATTCTGAAGAAGCTATCGTTACTGACACGAAAAAAGTGGTACATACACTAAACTCCCTCTGCATTGAAATGGAGCAACGATATGATTTGCTCAAAACTGCGCTAGTAAGAAACATCAAGGAATACAATGTTAAATTCATAGCACGTAAACTCAATCCGAACAACGGTCATCGTTTTCTGCCTTACATTATTTTAGTAGTGGATGAATTTGCCGATTTGATTATGACTGCCGGTAAAGAAGTGGAATCCCCCATCACTCGTTTAGCGCAACTTGCACGCGCCATCGGCATCCACCTGATTATCGCCACACAACGCCCATCGGTCAACATCATTACCGGAACCATTAAAGCCAACTTCCCCACAAGAATGGCATTCAGGGTAACTGCAAAAGTGGATTCGAGAACGATTCTCGATGCTGGAGGTGCCGAGCAACTCATTGGGAGAGGCGACATGCTGTTGGCTATAGGAAGCGAGATTATCCGGCTGCAATGCGCTTTTGTTGATACACCCGAAGTAGAACAAATCACTACATACATTGGAGATCAAAAGGCCTATCCCGATGCGTTTCTCCTTCCTGAATATGTAGATGAAAGCGCATCAGGCCATACAGGGCTTAACGATGAGGAGCGAGACGTCATGTTTGAAGATGCCGCAAGAATTGTGGTACAACACCAGCAAGGCTCTGCATCGCTTTTACAAAGACGACTCAAACTGGGATATAACCGTGCTGGCCGCATCGTTGACCAGCTGGAATCCGCAGGCATTATCGGACCTTTTGAGGGCAGCAAAGCACGGCATGTGCTAATCCCCGATGAATACAGTTTGGAACAGTTTTTGAACGGCAACGAAGAAACCGTTGAAGAACCTGTAAATGAAATAGGAAAAGTAAACACTGAAGTGGAATAAATTCTTTTCCTACTTTTACTCCAAAATCATCCAAAATGAAATGTGCAACACTCACTACCAGATTGTGTACCTACCTGTGGGAAGGAAGTAAACGATTACCCTTACTGATAATGTTGATAGGGTTTGCGTTTTGTCACGCACAGCAAACCCCTGATGAGCAAGAGGTTCCCAAAGACCCGGAGGCTAAAAAAATCCTTGACGAACTCAGTGCAAAAACCAAAACCTACAAATCCATTCGAGTTGAGTTTTCCTACAATCTTTACAATAAAGATGAAGACATTGACGAGACACAGGAAGGCATTGTTACCATGATGGGAGATAAATACAAGTTGGAAATAGCAGGTCAGGAAATACTGAATAACGGGGAAACGCAATGGGTTTACATCAAAGACGATGACGAGGTACAAATTGACGATGCCCCTGACCCCTCAGAAGATGAGGATGCCATCAGCCCCATCAAACTATTTACGATTTACGAAAAGGGTTTTAAATACAAATATTTCGGGGAGGAAACCAAAAATGGAAAAACCACCCAAATCATCAAACTATACCCGATAGACGCCAATAAAAAGTCTTATCACACCATTATTTTAAATGTGGATAAAACCAAAAAACAATTTGACTCGATACAGGTACTATCAAAGGACGGCAACAAATACACCTACATGCTAAAAAAATTTGAAACCAACCTTGGGCTGAATGATAGTTATTTCAATTTCGATACATCAAAGGCAGGTGATGTGATTGATTTGAGATAATAAAATTTCTATTTCACATTTCCATTTTAAGTAACTTTGGAACTTATTTGATTTTGCTGAAATGAGATCATTGATTCTTCTCGCCTTTTTCTTCTTTATMACAGGAAATTCTTTTGCTCAACACCARTMCATTCATCAAGAGCAAAGCAAYTATTACAATCAATTTTCACACTTTTCTGAACAGCAATTTGATTCGTTGCGAGGAAAATCAACTCAAAATTTAAACTTCAAAAATCAAAARTCAGCCAAGCAACAATCGTGTAACCTCRCYAAAACTGTMTTCGGATGGCACCCCTATTGGGTAGGCAGCGCCTACAACAACTACCAATGGAATCTGCTCAGCGACTTGTCTTATTTTTCCTATGAAGTGGACGTATCAACAGGAAACGCACTCACCACGCACAATTGGTCAACCGCAGCCGTAGTGGATTCGGCCTTGGCCAATGGATTGCGCGTAAATTTGTGTGTAACGCTCTTTTCGAGCCACGCCACTTTTTTCGGCAATAGTACGGCACAGCAAACACTAATCACAAACCTCATCAATTTGGTACAATCACGCGGGGGGCATGGGGTGAACATTGATTTTGAAGGTGTACCATCTTCCCAAAAAATTGCATTTAACAATTTTGTGGTGGATTTGTGCAACCAAATGCATGCCGCCATCCCCGGCTCTCAAGTCAGCATTGCCCTTTTTTCAGTGGATTGGAACGGAGTTTTTGACATCCCGTTGCTCAATAATTACATTGATCTCTTTATCATTATGGGTTACGGCTACTACTGGACCGGCAGCACTACCGCAGGCCCTACCGACCCTTTGTATCATTTCGGAACCACCTACAATTACACACTTTCCAGGTCGATTACTTATTATTTAAACGAAGGAACAACACCTTCGAAATTGGCGCTCGGCCTGCCCTATTACGGGCGCGAGTACACCACTACTTCCAATGCCGTGCCATCTTCTGTTTTAAACCCGCCCAACAGCGCAGTACGATTTTTTGATCAAATAAAAGACAACGCCAGCGGCAATTATGTTGCTTCCAATAAATACTGGGAGGGTGACAGCTTCACACCTTATTTCATGTTCCAGTCGGGTGGAAACTGGAAGCAGAGCTTCATCAATGACGGCTACAGTTTACAAAAACGGCTCGAGTTTGTAAACCAGAGAGGCATTGCAGGCATCGGTATCTGGGCGCTGGGCTATGATGACGGTTACACGGATTACTGGGATGCCATCCGCGATAAATTTACCGATTGTGCCATTGTGCCGTGCAACGACACCATTTACGACATGGGAGGTCCGAACAAAGATTATTACGATGACGAAGACTGGACCTATACCATTGCCCCAGATGGCGCATCATCTGTCACTTTGAGCTTTTCTTCCTTTGATGTGGAATTGAACTACGATACGCTTTGGCTTTATGACGGAAACAGCACAGCATCGCCTTTGATTGGAGCTTATACCGGCACCAACAGCCCGGGAACAGTAACTTCAAGTGGGCCGGAAATGACTCTCCGATTCTGGTCTGACGCAGCCACCAACAACCCCGGCTGGGAAGCAACATGGACTTGCTCAATAGCTTCAGTACCTGTGGCGAACTTCTCAACTTCAGCCTTAGCCGTTTGTATGAGCGATTCGGTAAGTTTTGTGAATACTTCATCGGATGCAACATCTTATGAATGGACATTTCCGGGAGGAAGCCCGGCAAGCAGCAATCTGACTAACCCATCTATATTGTTCAATTCTTCGGGTACATATTCTGTAACACTCATTGCCTCGGGACTGGGCGGCAGTGATACCATTGTACAAAATATCACGGTTTCAGTCAGCCAACTACCAACATCAAACTTTCAAACTTCAGACACCCTGCTGCAACTACCGGCTTCCACTGCCGCTTTCACCAATAATTCCATAAATGCGTCCAACTACCTTTGGAGCTTTGGCGATAGCTCAACAAGCTCAGCGCAAGCCCCTATTCATACCTATATAGATACGGGTTGGTTTAGCGTAATGCTTATCGCATCCAATGGCTTATGTCCTGATGACACACTACTTTTAAACAATTACATTTATGTTGCCGATTCGGTTTCAGCTCCTCCCTCTCCGTTGGCTGGATTCAGCTATTCTTCAACGGAAATTTGCTTGGGTGATTCGGTACAATTTACCAATACCTCAATCTATGCCGATACTTACCAATGGATATTTGAATTCGCAAGTCCACCTTTCAGCACAAATGAAAATCCGGCTATTATCTACATTTCAAGCGGTAGTTTTGAAGTAACGCTTATCGTCAGTGGCCAAGGAGGAACGGATACACTGTCACAAACGATAAACGTAACTATAAACACCCCTCCAATTGCAGCTTTTGTAGCGTCCGACACCATTTTGCTAATGCCCAATACCACTGCCACTTTCACCAACAACTCAATCAATGCTGATAGTTACCAATGGGATTTTGACGATGCTTCGACAAGCTCTGCACAAAACCCTTGGCACCAATACAACGATACGGGCACATATGCTGTTGTTTTGATTGCCGGCAACGAGTGTGGTAATGACACGGCAACTATTAACATTTATGTAGAGAATTCAACAAATATCCAGCAACAAGCAACAAGCAGCAGGCTACATATATTTCCTAACCCGAATAGTGGCGTATTTGAATTACAATTTGGGACAGTTGCTTTGCCTTCGCTCAACATGACAATTTACAACGTATTTGGTGAAAAAATACATTATCAAATTATCAAATCACCCAATCAGCTAATTGACATTTCATCCTATCCCAAAGGAATTTACTTTTTGCAGTTGCAAAACGATGAGTTTGTGCATAGCAGCAAAATAGTGGTGCGGTAAATGCGCAAATCCCACAATAGGTTGTAACCTTTTTTCCAAGATTAAGTATATTTGCTTTTACTCAAAAACCAAGCACAGTGAAAAAAATATTGTTTTTGATTTTCATTACAATAGGTCTTGCTGCTTTTGCTCAGCAAGAAGATCCCGGCAAGGTATTATCTTACGGAAGCAATGAGAAACTCAGCGGCTATCTTGAAAACAAAGGTTGGAAAGGTGTGAAAGGCGAATTCAAAGATGAATGGGGGGAGGTTTATTATCTCTATAAGAAAAAATCTGCCGGAGGCGGATGGGCTTACATTGCCATCCACCCGAAAAAATTCATGCACTACCAAGTGTTTTTTGCCAATAAAAAAGACTACTCGCCAGTATTGAGCTATGATGATCTGCTGCATATGCCCGAAGGCAAAAGCAAATTCAACCGCTCTACAGAAAATACTGATTACGCCATTAAAAGCGTAGAGTTTGACGATCCAATTGATACACGCAACATCAATCTCTTTTATGGAAAAATACAATTAGTAGAGGGGCAAGAAGTTAAAAAGTACGAGCTTTCTGAAGAAGAAGAAAAACAGCTCGAATACCAAGAAGAACTTGAAGAAGAGGAACAAAACATTCAACTCTACCTTGACGATCAACAAGAAAAACAGCCAAAACCCAAAAAGCAACGTTAAACTGCCTCATACGTCTTTCTCCAAACAACTGATTTTCACGCATGAAACCAATCCCAAAACTGCTTTTCTCTTTTTTATTTGTTGTGCTTGTGCTCGGCTCTTGCCTTAAAAAAGAGATTTTCGAACTCGACAAAATAGCCAAAACAAAATACACACCTGAAGTGGCAGTGCCTTTGGTGTACACTTCGCTTACGCTCGAAGACGTAATCGCCAATGCAAACCCTGATATTATAGATGTGGACAATGACGGTTTCATCACTTTGGTGTACGATGGTCGCTTGATTTCGCTAATGGCAAAAGATGCACTTACTTTCACAGCGCAGAGTTTCAACTACGACATCCAACCCGGAATTGACATTCCGATCGGCCTGCCAAATGGCGATACGGTTTCCTATTCTGATTTGCAAACCATCAATTTCGATGCAGGAACAGGGAATCAATTGGATTCCATTGTTTACAAATCTGCTGATTTCAATATTACCGTAAGTTCAAGTTTTGAAGCAGATATTGACCTTACAATCAGTATTCCGTCTGCTAAATTAGGCGGCAGCTCCTTTTCGCAAATGATGAATATTGCACCCACTTCAACCGAAAGCGCCACTTTCGATATGTCAGGATATACTTTTGATTTGACGAATGGCGGCACCACAACCAACGAGTTTTCCATCTACTATAAAGCCGTTTTAACTGGCACAGGGATGCCCGTCAGTGCTTCCGATCAGTTAAGTGTCAGCGGCACTTTTGACAACCTCGAGTTCGACAAGGTTTTCGGGCAAATTGACATCTCTGGCATGGTGCCCGACCTCGATACGGTAATGATTTCATTGTTTAACTTAGCTACCGGTGTAGGAGAGTTTTCATTGGTGAGCCCCAGTATCACTATCAACATCACCAACTCGTTTGGTATTCCCATTGATGCATCCTTTTCAAAATTAGAAGGCATCAACACCATAAGCGGCATTACGCATGACATCACTAATAATCCCGATGTACCCAACCCACTGCCCATTTCTTCGCCAACCATTTCGCAAATGGGGCAATCACTTACCCAGTCATTCACACTCGCCAACCAAGGCATTGTTGATTTGATTAACGACAAGCCAAAATTCTTCGTTTACCAAGTTGACGCCAATTCTGGAGTTGGCGGCACCGGACAGAATTTCGTGCTCGATACCAGCAAAATTGAAATTGATACCCACATCGAATTGCCGCTGCACGGAACTGCGAAGGTATTTTCCATGCAAGACACTATCAAACTCCAGTTAAATTTCGATGGCTTAGAAGAATTCATGTTGCGCATCAGAATACGTAACGGTTTCCCGATAAAAGTAAAAACGCAGATGTATTTTATGGATGACTTATACAACATAACCGACAGCGTTATTCCTGATAATAAAGTATTGATGGACGAAGCTGATATTGGCAGTGACGGCAAAGCGGTGGGTTATACAGAAACTATTCTTGACATTGAATTCGACCCCGCAAAACTCAGCAATGCCCGTAAAGCCAAGCAAATATTATTGATTGGCGAAGCATCAACCTATAAAGACGCCACGGAAAATGTGAAGATTTACACCGATTACTCGATCGAAATAAAGGCGGGAATGGTCGCTAAAATTTCAACAGATTTTTAATTTGACAATGAAAAAACACGCAAAATACTTCGTTGCTTTTTCTCTATTACTCACTGCATTTTCTGCGCTTGGCCAGCAAAATTTTACACTTTATACCATGCCCTATGTGCAGCAACGGATTCAGTCCAACCCTGCATTAGTGCCAAAAGCCAAAATACACATCGGGCTGCCTCTTATCTCTTCGATTTACATGAGCTATGGAAACAGTGGTTTTAAATATTCTGATCTCGTTTTCAAAGGCAGTGACGATTCGCTGCATCTCGATTTTGAAAATATGATTAGCAAATTGAAAAAGAAGAATTACATCAGCGGCTCTTTTCAACTAGACCTTCTTACCTTCGGAATGATGTTGAAAGACCAGCATTATGTTAACTTGAACGTTAGTGAACGTTTCTTGGGTCGTGCCCGATATCCTAAAGATTTCTTTGAATTTGCGTGGTACGGCAATTACCCTACCATTGGCGAAACGCTCAACTTCAACTTTGGGTTAGACGTGGTTCACTACCGCGAGTTTGGTATAGGATACGCCCATGTTACGGATGAATCAAAGTGGAAAATTGGCGGAAAGTTCAAGTACATCAACGCCATTGGCGGCTTTGAAACGGAAAAGTTCGACATCTTGTTACACACCGATCCCGATGACGTTTTCACCTTTACAGCTAGTGGTGACATCGAAATCAACGTTGCCGGATTTGAAGAACGGGAGGTTGAATTTATCGATGATAATGGAGATACCCAAACCGATACCATATTTGCCCCTTCTTTTGGCAACTATCCTTTTAGCTTTTATAAAAACCACGGCATGGGCATTGACATTGGCGCGGAATACAATGTAATGGATAAACTGCACGTGAATGCCAGCATTATTGATATGGGCTTCATCCGCTGGAAAGATAAGGTGCATAATTTCAAGAGTGTTACCCCGGGCAAAGAGTTCAAATACCGAGGGCTTCCTCTTAACGAATACCTCAAAGACGGAGATTCCACCTTTTATGACGGCATGGACGCTCTGACTGACTCCCTTGCAAAAACGTTTGAAGTGGCAGTGACCAACGAACCTTACACAACCAAGCTTTCCTCCCAATACCACCTCGGTGTTACTTACGACCTAAGCTCAGACCAGCAAGTGGGCGGCCACTTTTACTGGCACTTTTTTGATGGGCGTTGGTTTCCGGGCGCTTCGTTATATTACGACAAGGAATTTGGCGACTGGTGCACCATTGCAGTGAGCTACACACTATACAACCGCAGCTGGAGCAACATTGGATTGGGCGCGCGCATAAATGGAGGGCCGGTGCAGTTTTACATTGTTAGCGATAACATCATCGCTCCGTTTTTTCCTGAAGATACGAAGTATTCCAACTTAAGGGTAGGCATCAATATCACTCTAGGCAATCCGAACAAGAAGAAAGAAAAGGCAGAAGCTCCGAGGATTGAATAGCTACTCAAGGGAATTCTTCGTTACCCAAATCTTATAGCCCACAATGGCTTTGTCAAACGGAGAGAGCTTAGTGAGGTCACGCTTCCAGTATTTAGGAAGAAACGCTTTGTTGATTTTAACTAATATGTTAAATATTTGCCTACGCATAATCGCACCAATTACCAGCATGTAGGGCTGGCTCAAATATCCACTGGATATTTGCCCTTATTGCCAATCACCCACAAACCGTTTCACGAAATCGCTTTTACGCTTGGGAGTTGACAAGATAAAAGAATAGGGTGTTTGCCCCTTCTGCACCTTTAGTTTGCGCTTATCAGGCTTGATTTCTTTGATGATATTATTGAAATCAGTATCAGACGAAAGCACAGCCATTTGTCCACGCTGATAGGTGAAAAAGTACCAGTTTTTGCTGTCCAGCTGAAGATAAAAAGTGATGGCGTCACCACTGCGCTTTTTGGTTACTTCCAGATACCCGGTTACGTATTTGTTTATTTGCCGCTTAAACACATTGCCAATACCGATCCGCTCACCCACAGACTGATAGGTGCCTGTTTCGGGATTCCAACGCATTTTCAAATCCGTAAGGAAGATAGATTTATTGAACTCATCGGGAAATTTTTTGAATGAACCATATAGATTCACCTGCGAAATCAGTTTATCGGCCTCGATTTTGCCAATCAATTCCTGCAAGCCTTTTTCATACACCGGTCTGTCAAAATTAGTACCTTCAAGCCCTTGGTAACTGGCAATGTTTTTGGCCATGTCTTCGAGTGCATTATCGTTGAAGAAGAAATTCAATAACAGCATGACATCCATCACTACGCTGTCATTTTCAAGATAGTGGGTCATGTTGCCTACAGTGGTAGTTTTAACCTGCCCTAAATCAGCGCCAAAATCAATATTTCCTTCTCCATAAATATTGCACTCATTGAGGTCCAAATCCAGATAATTGCCAGGCAGGGACATTTCGTTAAGTTTTGCAAGGTTTGATATTTTGTACTTCATGTCTTTTTTGTCATAATGCAAAAACCCCAAGGAAGGCAATATATATTTGTCAGCGTTTTTATGCACTGGCGAAAGAAATGTGGAATAAACATGCACCGAATCGCTTTTCAGCATTATGCTTGCGCCCAATTGGTCGTTTTTATCATCTTTTAAAACGGAATCTATAGGGATATAGATTTCATCGGGATCTATCTCACCGGTGAACGCAAACCAACTGCGCGGAATCCATTCGCACATGTGCTGGATTCGTCCCATACCGGTAAATTCAAGCAACCGATTGCTGGCCGTTAATTTCGCTTCTCCTTTGTATTCAAAAGACGGGCTGAGCGTAAAGTTTTGCTCTTCAGTAATGGCGCCTGTTCCGTATGTCTGAGCAATTGAATCAACGGTAATATTTTCGAAATGAATTACTTGCACCTTTTTGTTCTCGTCTACATAATCGTAGTTCCCTGAAGCGCTGTAATTTTTTCTTGCAAAAATATTAATTGAGGCATTGTAAATACGGTGAAATTTTGTCACGTTATTGGCCACAATCTGTCCGTTTTCGAGCGTTCTGATTTTGGCTTTTTTGTCAACAATGATGATACCACTATCGGGATACATCAAAGCGTCAGCAATAGGAATGTATTTCACCTTATTCGCAGTGATGATATGCTTGTGCACATCATAGCGCGCGCCCGGTGAGAAAAAGGTGATAGAATCCTGATCAGGATGGACAGAAATAAATTTGGCACCTTCCAGTTGTACATCTTGCGATTCGTCATAAGATGACTTGGTAGATGAGAGCTCTATGTCATCGCTTTCCATGTACCATGTAAATTTATCCATAAAAGCGATATACTGGTTTTGCGGAAACTCTACGAAAGAGCCGCCACCGTTGGAGACAAATTCTGCCTTTCTCTCCTGAAAGTCAACATGTGCCATCACATTTTTGGTGGCAAACGACAACACATCGCCCGTAATGCCTTCAACCTGACTTTTGAGCCGAAATTCAGCCGTGTCAGAATCAAAATCCAAAAAATTGAATCTCATCAAATCGGCTTCCATTTCAGCACCTTCAAATGCAATGAGGCCTTGGCCAGTAAGGCCTTCAACTTTCAGGGTTAATTCGCCTGAAAACTTAGAACCGTCATACATCGCAATGGGCTCGGTCGTATTTTTGATGGTCATAAAATCGTTGTACGGCTCCCAATGATTTTTGGTTTTGTGGCCCACCACAGGTGGGAATTCTACACCTACCATTAGCTCTTCTATCACAAAATTTTGTGCAATAGTGTTCATAGAATCGGGGTAGAAAATAAAATTATTCGACTCGGTGATGGAAGTGATGTAATTAAGTGTTCCGTCTCCTCGAAGCCCACCGTGACTCAAGGCAATGAGGTTGGTAAACTTTCCTTTCCTTCCATAAACTGGAAATCCTWCAGCAGGCGTAGGACGGATAAAGCCGAGTGACAAGTCCTCCATWAATGCTAGTTTTTCATCAAAATCAGGRAAAATGCCTGCTGAAACAAAATTCCCGTCAAATTGAAGCGCTTCGTTACGGAAGTTATCAATGCTGTCAAAAGAAAAYGGYTCAAGGTGGAAATAAAAACTGTCTTTTTTGTACACGTTGTTTTGAATAGATCCCTTCTCATAATATACGTACGAGTCTTTCAAGCTGTTGAAAACGGGGTATTCGGGCAGGCGTTTAACGCCTGATTTGTTTCCGGGATTGTCAATGAGCACTTCACCTTTTATATACTCAATGACTGATTTCACCCGCTTTTCAATGGGTAACCCTCGGTCATCTTTTTCTCCTGTGGTGATGTATATACGCAGCGAATCCACATTGGGCATGTCAATTTTAAAGTCATCATAAGTAAATGAATATTGCTTTCCGAAAAATTCAAATTTTCCGGCATTGACAATACCACTGAATTCAAAATCACGATTCTTTTTGAGCAAAATCTCGTCATTGAAAGGGTAGATATACACGTTGTGCGAATCACTGAGGAATATCATGCTTACCCCTTCTATGCGCATGTCATTGTTAAGCATGTTGAGCTTGGCATTGGTATATTCTTCAGCCTTCGAGTTGAATTGAATCACATCGTAATCCTCTTTTTCTGATTTTGAATTAACATAGTGGTTTAAGCGCTCTTTGATGTATACTCTGTCGTTGTTAAAATCATATTGCACAAAGCCTGAATTAGACAGGTGCATAAGTAGCTGGCGAACTTGTGTAATTGAAATCTTCATGCACTCAGCTACCTGATCGGCATATAATTCATTAGAGTCATATTTTCTAGCACACCCTTTGAGCATGGTGAGCGGGTGTATGCGATCAATGCCCATCATACGGTCAAAACGCGATTCTTTATAGTAGTCATTAGACTCGAAAAGACCTTTTTTATTGGTTGCACCTACTAACGGCCCCATATCAACTGTTGGCTGGTCTATATTCCAACGCAATTCTTCAAAATACATATCAATATTGTGGTAGGTATTGAAGTAGGGACTTTTGCCAACCCCCTCTTCTACGCGTACCAGCGAAAGCAACCGCTTATCGTTCAAATAGTTCAATTTGATTCCAGGGTGAGTAATAGAGTCTTCAGAAAGGTACATGCTTACCCCCGCACGCTGCGAGGTGATTTTGTTAGTTCTAATAATGTAGCTTTTTGAGGCAGCAGTAAGAAAGAGTGTATCATTTCTGTAAAATTTCAAAAAGGCGTCTTCTTCCTGACTCCCTGAACCGATAAATTTTGAACCGTTTTGCGAGAATCCACCATCATAATCAATGTTTTTGAAAATATCGTCAATTTTTAACCGCTTATCATAAGAATCAAATCGCGGATACGATGCCTTTTCTGGGGTAACATTGGCAAGTATCTTCTCAGTTAATGCGCCTTGCAACGGTTTGTTAAAGAAAAATTTATTGGTAAAAGTGACCGAATCGGCCACATAACTAGAACTTTTCATTTTTATTTTGTAGCTGCGCAATTCGGCAAAAACATCTTCGCGACCAAAGCCAGCTCTATCCCAATAAACGGTTCCTTTGGCTCCTTTCCATTTTTCAAGCGTGGGGTAATAAACACCGCTTGTATTGTAAATCACAGCACTGTCTCCCTTAGCGTAGCATTTTAGATTCAATGCTGGAAACACCAAAAAGGGGACGTCCATAAATTCGAATTGGTAGTTGGTGTTGTCTGTTTTCCACACCGTAGTGCCTGATTTGTAAATGGCATTTTCAGCAAACAAATGGCTACAAAAAGCAAGGTATTGAAGAAGCTTTTTCTTATTGCGACTATTAATCAATTTTTCAAGGTTTTCCTGCCAGGCGTCAAAACTCTCTTCCGTTTGGCCACTTTTGATGAAACTCATGATGGAAAAAAGGTAATCCCTGAAATCGGGAAATGGTTGCATTTTTTTCTTCAACATGAAATTACAGGTTTTATAGACCCTTCGCCTCACCCGATCAGAAAATACACCCCCATACCATATAGGTGTAAATTCTTCTAAAAAATTCTTGGCTTCTTTCTTGCGTGCTTCGAGCATCAAAGTAGAAATTTCCTCTAAAAACTTAATAGAGTCGGGCGTGAAGCGCTGAATAGTAGTTTGACTAAAACAGGAAAATGCCAGTGTGGATAAAAAAACAAAGGTTATGCCAATTGCTTTCCTCATGCAGTATTCAAAAAGAATGGATAATGGCCAAAAAATCTTCTGCCTCCAATGATGCGCCACCGATGAGGCCTCCGTCAATATCTGGTTGGGCAAAGAGCACTTTAGAATTCGATGGTTTGCAGCTCCCACCATAAAGAATGGAAATGTTTTCAGCCGTTTCACCTCCGTATTTTTGTGATAAAAGGTCACGGATAAATGCGTGCATTTCCTGCGCTTGCTCGGGTGTTGCCGTTTCACCTGTGCCTATTGCCCACACCGGCTCATAGGCAATAATGACATTTAAAAAATCATTCTCTGAAAGATGAAAAAGCCCCTCAGCAATTTGTTTTTCTATTGTTTTGAAATGATGATCGTTCTTTCGCTCCATAATGCTTTCTCCGCAGCAATAAATGGGAAGCAATTCGTTTTTAAATGCTACATCAATTTTTCGTGCAAGCAATTGGTTATTTTCTTTGAAATAAGTACGTCTTTCCGAATGGCCAATAATGGCGTGAGTTGCTCCCACCGATTTAATCATCGCAGCAGAAACCTCTCCGGTATAAGCACCGCTTTCCTCCCAATGACAATCTTGCGCGGCAGTAAAAACGCGAGATACGTGAACTGGTGATTGGGAGATAATTTGCGCAACTCGCTGCAAATGCACAAAGGGAGGGGCAAAAACAA
Source organism: Flavobacteriales bacterium (assembly GCA_002746335.1). Classification (GTDB taxonomy): domain Bacteria; phylum Bacteroidota; class Bacteroidia; order Flavobacteriales_H. The sequence goes on from NVWW01000035.1 coordinate 33,568, forward strand.
CAACCGATTCAGAAGGGTTTTTGCTTAAGATTTCAATAACATTTCTTACAAGCGCTTCGGCTTCAACGGCTGTTTTGTTCATCTTCCAATTTCCCGCTACTATTTGCTGCCTCATAAGAAATATTTTGATGTCAAAATAAATAAAAATGAATGAAGAAAACTAAACAGAAACAAAAAAAACTCCAAAATATTGGAGCTTCAACAGTAGCGAGGGGGAGAATTGAACTCCCGACCTCAGGGTTATGAATCCTGCGCTCTAACCACCTGAGCTACCTCGCCATTTTAAGCCAGCAAATATAGCAGTTTAGTTATTAATGTTGGTGAGTCGTTGATTCAAACAACCCAACTGTTTGTCTTTAAACAAACAAAATTTTAAAATAATTTCAGCTTAATTACTTAAAATAAAATATTTTCTTTATCTTGCAAAACGGGTTTGACCCAATGATGGTTGAAATGACAGAAAAAAAACAATTCCAACTCGAATATCTTATCAAAACATCTGCAAAGGTGTTATACAACCGCCTAAGCACTCCGGGCGGCCTTGCAGAATGGTTTGCCGATGATGTGACCATCAAAAACGACATTTATAGTTTTTTTTGGGATGGCAGCGAAGAAAAAGCCAAAATGCTAGCCAGAAAGCCAGGTGAGTTTATGAGGTTTCAATGGCTTGATGCTGAAGATGCCGATTATTATTTTGAATTCAAAATAAAAGTTGATGATCTAACCAAAGAAGTAGCCCTCATCATTACCGACCATGCCGAAGAAAACGAACAAGATGAATCAATAAGGCTTTGGGATAGCCAGGTAAGTAATCTCATGCGCATTCTCGGCTCGTAGCATTTGATTAAAATATTTTATTACTCTCTTCGTTATCTTTGCCCCGATTTTCAGCTTGCAGTGAAAAAACTTCACAAATTAATTGTCGCCAACTACCTTGGGCCATTTGTGCTCACCTTTTTCATTGTACTGTTTTTGCTTGTGATGCAATTTCTTTGGAAGTATGTTGACGACTTGGTTGGCAAAGGCCTTGAATTGCACATCATTGCCCAATTGATGTTTTATGCTTCAGCCAATCTGGTACCTATGGCTTTGCCGCTTGCCATTTTGCTGGCATCCATTATGACGTTTGGGAATTTGGGCGAGCACTACGAGCTGGTAGCGCTTAAATCATCGGGCATTTCGTTACAGCGAATCATGTATCCTCTTGTTATTGTAGCCATGCTCACCAGTGTAGCTGCATTTTATTTTTCAAACAACATCTGGCCTGTGGCTAACTTGAAAATGAAATCACTACTTTATGATGTCACCAATAAAAAACCAGCGCTTGAAATAAAAGAAAAGGTATTTTACAAAGGAATTGATGGGTATGTCATCAGAATTGGAGAAAAAGAAAAAGACGGCCAAACCATCCATGACATTACCATCTACGACCACAAGAAAGACAAAGGGAATGTGAAGGTAATGAAAGCTGAACACGGCAAAATGCAAATGTCTGCCGATGAACGGTATCTCATCATCACCCTGAAAAACGGCAGAAGTTATGAAGAACTCGACAGCGACAACCGCACTAAAGACAATTTCCCCTTATTCAGATCAAAATTTAAAGAAGACGTTATCCGATTTGATCTTTCGGACTTTGCTTTTATGCGTACCGATGAAGGCCTTTTCAAAGACCACCACCAAATGCTCAACCTCTCTCAACTCGAGGCCTCCATTGACACCATGCACATGAAAGCCAAAAAGAGAAAAGGCGATTTAGCCAAGCACCTTTACAACAAAATGCTTCCTTTGCGCGATACCTTAACAATACCTAAACCAATGGGAAACAACGATTCGGGCAGCGATTGGTTCAATCAATTCAGCAAAGCCGATAAGTTGAAAATTATCGAATCATCCATGAACATGACAAGAAACACCCGGCATTATGTGAGCGCCCTCGGCAATGAATTCGAGTCAAAACGAAAAAGCATTGCCCGTCATGAAATCGAGTGGCACCGCAAGTTTACGCTCTCCATTGCATGTATTGTTTTGTTTTTTATTGGTGCACCACTTGGCGCAATCATCCGTAAGGGAGGGCTGGGACTGCCGGTAGTGGTTTCAATAATTTTCTTTCTGATTTTTCACGTACTCAGTATTATTGGGGAAAAACTCATTACGCAAGGTGCAATTGAACCATACTTTGGCATGTGGATTGCAACGGCCTGTCTATCGCCTATCGGCATTTTCCTCACCTATAAAGCCACCACCGACTCGGCATTACTACAGGCAGAATCGTACACCCGCTTTTTCAAATCCATCATCGGTTTATTCAAAATGAAAAGCACAGTCTCTGCCGCCAATTGATTCGATGAAAATCCTTCAAATTTGCCACAAGCCACCTCTGCCTGCTGTTGATGGGGGCTGCATTGCCATGAACAACATTACACAAGGGCTGCTCAATGCAGGGCATGAAGTGAAAGTGCTTTGTATTTCCACGCATAAGCACCCTTTTGAAAAAGAAAAAATATCTGACGAATATCTTGAAAAAACAAAAACACAAAGCTCTTTTATTGATACTCGAGTAAAACCTATTACTGCATTCATCAATATTTTCAGCAATAAATCATACAACATCAGCAGGTTTTGGTCAACAATATTTGATGAATTGATAAAAAAAACCTTGACAAAAAATGAGTTTGATATTGTACAGTTGGAAGGGCTTTTCGTTGCACCATATCTAAAAACAATTCAGCAACTTTCAAAAGCAAAAGTCATTTATCGGGCACACAACATTGAATTTGAAATTTGGGAAAGATTGGCAAAAAATCAAAAAAATCTAATAAAAAAATGGTATTTAAACATGCTCGCCAAACGAATGAAAAATTACGAAATAAAAATACTGAATCATTTTGACGGCATTGCTACTATTACAAAAAACGATGCAGAAAAATATGAAACATTAAAGTGTATTTCACCTTTAGAAGAGGTATCTTTTAGTTTTGATTATCAGCAAATTAAAAATGAAAATATAATCGAAATAAAAAACACATCAATTGCATTTATTGGGGCGTTTGATTGGCAACCTAATCTCGAAGGAGTAAAATGGTTTCTCGAAAAAGTTTGGCCACCAATCCTTCAAAAAAATCCTGAATTGGAATTTCACATTGCGGGAAGAAATATGCCCGATAAAATCAAAAATCTGCAAAAAAAAAACATAAAAATAATTGGTGAAATTGAAAATGCACATGAATTTATCTCTACCCATCCTATTATGGTTGTTCCGCTATTTTCAGGCAGCGGCATTCGCATTAAAATCATTGAAGCCATGGCATTGGAAAGGGCGGTAGTTTCCACTTCGCTTGGAGCACAAGGTATCAATTGCGAACATGGAAAAAACATCATGATTGCAGATACTGCCGAAGAATTCATCACAACAATTGATTCGCTCGTAAATAATAGTGAAAAGGTTCAGAAAATAAGTGAGAATGCAAGCTGGTTTGTAAAAGAGGAACACGACAACAAAAAAATTACCGAAAAATTAGTAGGGTTTTACGAAAAAATCATAGCTGTATGAGGATATTGGTGCTGCTTTCGCGTGTCCCCTACCCGCTTGAAAAAGGCGACAAGCTCCGTGCTTTTCATCAAATCAAACGACTTTCCGAAAAACACGAAATTATCCTCTGCTGCCTGAACGACAAAAAGTTACATCCAGATGCAATCTCTCAACTCAAGCCGTTTTGCAAGCACCTTGAAATTATCCAGCTAAATAAATTTTCTATTTTTTTGAACTTGCTATTAGGATTGTTCCGCTTAAGACCCTTGCAGGTCTCGTATTTTCATCATAAAATGGCACAGAAAAAATTCGACCGTTTGATTGAAATACACCTACCTAAGCGCATTTTTTGCCAGCTCATCCGAACCACAGAATATGCCAAAAAATACACCTTCATAATCAAAACACTTGATTACATGGATGCTCTATCAAAAGGGGCGGAAAGGCGCATCGAAAATGCGTCTTTTTATATGAAACCGCTGCTGAAAGTTGAAGCGAAACGCCTGGCAAAATACGAATCAGAAATTTTCAATCATTTCGAGCAAAAAACCATCATTTCTGCACAGGACAAAAAATTCATTCAGCATCCAAATAAAGAAGAAATCACCGTCATTCCGAATGGTGTTGATACAGCTTTTTTCCGTCCAATGGAGTGTGAAAAAAAATACAATTTGGTCTTCACAGGAAACATGAGCTACCCCCCAAACGTGGAAAGCGCAATTTACATAGCCAAAAAAATTATTCCGATAATCATCAAGAAATTTCCCGAAATCAAATTGCTGATTTCCGGTGCAAACCCGGCAATGGTAATAAAAATGCTGCAATCAAAAAACATTACTGTATCTGGCTGGGTAGATGATATTCGACAATCTTATGCAGCCGCAAAAATTTTCATTGCACCCATGAGAACAGGAACAGGGCTGCAAAACAAACTACTCGAAGCCATGGCGATGAAAATTCCGTGCAT
>NVWW01000168.1 GCA_002746335.1 Flavobacteriales bacterium
TACAACCTGCTGAATTACGGCAATTACAACAGTTGGTGCACCACTTCGAACAACAACGTAAATGACAAGGATGTGTTCTTGAAAACCATTGTGAAGTACGTCATGCCCGATGTTTTTTGCGTGAATGAGCTGGGCGTAAATATGGGAGGTGGCGATAATGTTTTCGCTATCAGAATTCGTGATAATGTGCTCAATACCGATGGAATAACCTACTACCAAAAAGCAGCACACACAGGCAGCAGCAGCTTAGTGAACATGATTTATTATAATTCCAATAAATTGACGTTGCACTCGCAGGAAGTGATTGAAAAAAACCTATCAGGCGGTAATCTTGTTAGAGAAGTTGACCTCTATAAAATGTATTACAATGACCCTGGTTTATTGAGCAATGGCGATACGATCTTCATTACTTTTATCGTAGCACATCTGAAGGCAGGCAGCAATGCAAGTGATGAAGCCCAAAGAGCCGATGCCACTGAAGCAGTTATGGACAATCTCAACCAAAAAAACATTGCTGCCAATTATGTACTGTCGGGCGATTTCAACACCAAAAACAGCAGCGAAATCTCGTACAGCAACCTCATCAGCCACCCAAACACTAAAATTACTTTCACAGACCCCATTGGCCAGCCCGGAAATTGGAACAGTAACTCATCTTTTGCCGGTATCCATACCCAATCTACAAGAAGCAGCAACACCAATGGCGACTGCTTTGCCGGTGGTGGAATGGACGACCGCTTTGATTTTATTATGACTTCAAATTATGTGATAAATTCCACCGACAGGGTGTATTACATCCCTGGAAGCTATGCTGCATTGGGGCAGGACGCAACTTTTTACAACCAGGAAATGCCCACCTCAGGAAATACTACTGTGCCAAATTCTGTTGCCAATGCGCTTTACGAAATGTCAGACCATTTGCCAGTGGTGATGGATTTGCTGGTTCGCAACTGGCCGAGCAGTATTTCGGAAGAAAGAGATAAACTGAGAATAAAAATAACCAATCCTTTTAATGACTGGCTGAATATTTCCATTGAAGGAATTACTTCTGAAAAACTCATCGCAAAAATCTACGATATTTCAGGACGGTTGATGCTGGAAACTAACATTTCAAATACCGACCGCATCAACACCAAAATCCTCAAAAAAGGCTTTTACTTGCTGCAACTCTCCGAAAACGGAAGGGTGCTGAAAACAGTGAAGGTCGGGAAGATATAGTTACCTGTTTGCTGAACGGTTTATGTAAAGCTCTGGGGGTTTTAAGTGCGCAATTGCCCCACACCTGCCAAATAAATCGCTAAAAGGGAGTTGATTGTTTCTGTAAAAAATGCCTACCCAATTGCTTTGCAGTTTGTTATTTACTTTAGTCTATTATTGGCTATTCATGGTTATAGTTATGTCATACGTATAATTGTCACCAGAAATAGTTTCACTTGAGGTTGCATTAAGTATCATTTCCTTCTTAGAATTTTCTATAACTTTATAAATTGTTGTTATTGGGTTATCTATATCAACAATTGTCAATGTCTCATCTGTATTTGACCAAGTAAAATCTTTTGGAAATGGATTTGTTCCTGATCCGCTGCTTGAAGCTGTTCCCGAACCATCTTTTTCAAAAGTCGTTACGGTCTCGGAATTGTCCGTGTTAGTGATAGGAGAACCATTATTGATAGTAGTTGTTGTTACAACTTCTGTTATTGTCCAACTACCAGCTAGTTGCCGTTTTATTTTATTTTCCTTTGAACAAGCTGTTAATAATAATACAGCAATAATTGTCATAATAAATGGATGAGTAATTTTTTCCATTGTTTTAATTTATTAAGAATGATTTAATTTATTCAAATTTGATCTTTGTTAAATACCTATTGCATAGAAAGATTGAATAAAGCAGCGTTTCAATCTACTTGACTGCAGAGAGGTTTTATTCGTTGTTTCACAACCTACGAAAAAAATAGCAAAAGGAGTTATAGTATTATTCCACAACCACTCTTCGGCTAAACGTTCTTTCCCCGCTTTTTACCCGCAGCAAATAAGCGCCTTTAGGATTGGCAGACAGGTCAATTTGAGCGTTGAGATTTGAGACTTGAGACTTGAGAACAAGTTCTCCCAGGGCATTGTAAACTTCAACATTCTCAATTCTTAATTCTTCATTCTTAATTCTCAATTCAAAAATTCCCTTACTTGGATTGGGGTAAATCAGAAAATCTGATTTTCGTGCTTCTGAAATTCCGCTAGCGAAATCAACATCAGAGGGTTTTCTGGGCAACAGTTGCCTTTTGCTGAAAGAATAAAACATGCATCCTGCTACGTTATATTGTCCTCCAACAACAGGTGTTTGAAACCCATACATCAGATCGTCTATGGTAACATCTCCAGAGCCGTCATCCACTTTCCATTCACCAAAACCGAGCACGCTGTCGCAAGTTGCGTTTAACACTTCTACCAATACGCCTTCATATTTTTCATCATTGGCATCTAATGTTGATAATACCAATGTAGCCGGCTCAGGATTTCCGGTTGAAAGCATAGCAAAGGAGTCCACCTCTTCAATTCTTGTATAGCCGAAGAATTCATTTACCTTCCCGCGAATTAACACTGAGTCTCCTGCGGCAACACTGTTGAAATTTACGGTGTCTAAAACCCATATTCCGCTCCATGCGCTGTCTCCGTCCTGCATAAAGTAACCTCTGTAATCCTTACTTGGGTCAGTGGGGTGGGCATAAGTTGAGTAGGCAGTAACAATACCTTTTGTGATGACCACCTGGCCATTGTGTGGAGAGTTGGGTGTTGGTGCAGTGGTATATTGAATATCATAAACAGTAACTGACGGGGCACCTGTAGTGCCTGTCTCATCTATGATAATGTCATCTACTTCCCAAGTGCTGCCATCAGCATTGGAGCCGGTATATTTGTAGGCAATAAAAACACTGTCGGTCAAATAAGCCGAAAGGTCCAGATTTCCAGATCCTACCCAAGTCCAACTACCGGTTGACAATGCCGGATTCAATGTGTCCCACAAAGCAGTTGATGGGGCGCCACTGCCATTGTAATTTGTGGAAACAAACACTTCGAGTGCGGGCCCTGAAAAGTTGAAGGCCGTAGTAAAAGTGAGAATGGGTGATGTTGCCGTGGTGAGATCAACGGGTGGAGATATCAGCCATGTTTCTGAGGCATTATTAGCAGCCCCATCCCAGTTAGAAACTTTCCCAAAATAGCTTCCGCTAAACAGGAATGTTGTCCAATCGTCTGTTCCAACAACAACTTGCGTTGTCCAACCACCTGAATTCAGGCTATCATCTTCAAAATCTTTTGATAAGTATGTTTGCGTGTAGGCTTGAATGCATGTGATAGCCAGCAAAATGGTAATAAATTTTTTACTCCCTTCGCACAGGCAAGCTCGCAGGCCGGTCGTGAATACTTCGTATTTCATGGTTTTAAATTTAAGATTTTAGAGCTATTAATTTTGATTACAAGATTAAAATTTTTGATGTTAAAAATGACTTAATTTTCCTTAATTAGTATGTTATCTACCTCCCATGTGCTGCCGTCTACATCAGTGCCCGTATACTTGAAAGCAATATACGTAGCGGAAGATTTGTAAGTAGTGAGGTCAATATTTCCGCTGGGCGTAAAATCCCAACTAGAGTCATCGTTGTTCCAAGTTACTTGTGACGACAAATTTGTCCATGTTCCAGAAGTTGCAGGGTCACCACTGCCCGGATAGTCCGTGGACACATAAAGCTGAAGCTGGGCTCCGGTATAGCGGTAGGTATTGTCGAAAGTCAACACGGGCGAAGTTGCAATACTTAAATCAACCGCAGGCGAAATTAACCATGATGTTGTTGCGTAATTGGTAAATGTATTGAAGTCGAAATTACCGCAGCTTACCACATCCCCGCCAAAGATTTCCCATTCTCCCCAATTGGTTCCACCGGTGGTAGTTCCTGTCCAATAATTTACCCAACCACCGGAAGTAACCGAGCCGTCCTCAAAATCTTTAGAGAGATAATTGCCCGAACCAAAGCAACGTGTTCCGCTCAATGTCACTTCAGAAGTTCTGCGGATATACAGTTGCATATCTCCGTTAAATTCGCTCACTACGCCAATTACAGACCCTTTGCCGGTAGGCAGCACAGCATCTGCAAAGCTGGCAAAGCCGCTGGTACGCACAATAATCTGGTCGCCATTGCAATCTTCAAGCATTTGGTTTTCTGATTTTTGATTGGCTGCATCAGCATAGGTTTGGCCAAGTTCATCGCCGGCAAACTGCACGTTATCAAGCTGAACCAGGTACGATTGCCAGTTGCTATTAATTAAAGGTATACTATCAAGTTTTGCAGGAGTAATGTCTTTTTGCGTAGCTTGTTTGATGATGTTTGCATCTACATCAATGGAATCAATTTGCAGCACTCCATTGAATACGCCAAGAACTGTTCCTTTCAAATATATCCGAATGGAGTCCCCTTCGTATAGCCCCCCCGAACTGAGCAACCGCAAGTTAATGGCGCCCGTACCATCCTGCACATATACGTTTTTGTAAATGTTGCCCGAAACTTCGTCCATGGTTACCACACAATACACTGAAGAGTCTCCGGTAAACTTGTGGTTTTTATTTTCGGCTGTCTGCAACGCCTTCAAATCGGCAATGGTCATAATGCCTCCAGTTGGTATCGTATTCTCCGGAGGGCTGTCAAATTCTTTTTTGCAAGAATTAAAAATGACTGCAAATGCTGAAATTATTAGAAAGAGTTTTCTCATATCTTATTTTTTAAAATCTTAAACTCGCCATTGCAAAATAAGTGGTGCCATACATGTACCCATATTTTGGCGGAAACCTATTGATGTCTGAATTGTCTGTTCTCAATTGCTCATAACCACCGGTAATAAAATTCTTGTTGTTGAGCACATTGCTGACATTTAAAGTAAACATAAGGAAATATTTGCTTTTAAGCCGGAATGATTTCCCTGCAAAGACATTCAATGTATAGTCATTGTCTAATTTTTGTTGGTCCAACACTTCACTCCATTGCGGGTCGGTGATGACGAATTTATCAACTGATTCTGCTGTTCTCCGATCAGGAGCCGGTGGCAGATAAATATCGGCAAAATAATTGAAATCAGCGCCTACCCACCAGTATTTTGGGTTGTTGTATTTCAGGCCAATGGAAGCAGCAGTTTGCGGCATGCCGCCAAGGTGGTAGTTTTTCAGGTAAACAGTGCGGTCTTTTGCCAAAACTTCACTGGAGTTATCTATAGTAATCGCTGCTGTGGGCCGTGAATTATACACATAATCACCTTTGGTAAATGCTCCAGAGACTACAAATACTGAAGCGATTGTCCCCTGTACACCCACTTCAACTCCGGTATGAAGGTAATCCACTCCCTGCATGGCGTAATTCACGAAAGAATTGTAACCGTCATGATAATAATTTCTCAACCACGCCTGGTCCTTGACTTGGGTGTAAAACCAGGTAGCACGTGCTTTCAGGCTTGGATACCGAAGGTGGTAATTTACATCCCCAGAAAACAGTTGCTCGCTTTTTAACCCATCTACAATATGATCCCTTGTTCGCGGAGAAGCATAGGTGTTTCTTATAGAAGGCGGCCTGGTGAGATACGCACCGTTTACACTCAAAAAATGACGGCCCGTGAGCTTGTAAACGATCCCCGCTTTTGCACCATAATTCAGAAAATTTTGCTTTTCAGAATCCCCAAAGGAGTTGTCGGGAAATTGTCCGTTTTTCATATTCCCCGTTCGCCAAAAAGTGGTATACAAAACCTGTAATCCGGCATAAACATCTATTTTTTTCATTTTGTATTCGGCTTGCGCAAATGCTTCTTCTTTATTGATGTTCATGTGGTAATCGTAACCAAATGACTCACCTTGTTCAATGACCGAATTCGGGTTGTTTAAGTCGCTTTGTATTTCTGTTCCGTCTTCCGAGGTTTGCTCTGCGAATTTGTCAATGTCCACCCAGAAGTCAGCACCAAGCAGGTCTTCAGCCACTTTGAAATTGTGGCTCTTATGGCTCATCAAATTTATTCCAGCAGAAACCATCAGGCGGTCGTTCACTTTTTTGTTGAGAATGGAATTCAATCCAAATCGTTTCGGGTCGGTGCGAGCCTCCTCCACAATGTATTTCCCACGGTTGCCGGTAATACTGTTGCCTGAAATTCCATCCGCATCTTCGAGCGTGTAAAGATTTTTATAGTTGGCATTGTACAGGTTGTCCCAATTGATTTGGCGTGTGTTCTCATCGGTTTGCCAAGCGGTGGTGAATTCAGCAGCAATGTTTGGATAATCTGACTGATAATAACTCGGCAAGTAACGGTAATAATCAGGTCTCGGGTCTTTGGCATCCTGCCAATTGAGGCTGGTTTGTCCGGCCCTGCCAAATTGGTAGTAAGCAGTAGTACTTAGCTTGGTGGTTTCATCCGGAGTGAAATAATGGCTCAGCATTACCATCGGCACGTGATTGTTGCGCACACGGGCATTGCGCTTCTCCCCATTCTGATAACCCCAATAGGGATTGTAATAGTTTGTCCCTTCCAAATCATACACTTCCTGTAATGCAATTCCCTGTCTGCCTTGAATAGTCGGAGCGCCAAATCCTACCAACCCGATGCTGTGTTTGTCGTTTAACTTTTTTTCGAGCGAAAGGAAATAGCTCATCGCACTGTAATGTGTGCCTTGGATATAGCCCTCATTTGCCCAGCGTGAGGAGAGCGAAACCGAAGCCGCCCAACCGTTGCTCATCATCCCAGTGGAATGAGTAAGCATGATTCGATTTCGGTAAGTACGGTTAGTAATGGCATAAGAAAAACGCGTGCCTTTTCTGAGGCTGGAAGCGCGCATTTCAATGTTTGAAGAGCCGCCAACTCCACCAAAATTGTGGGCGGAAGAGCCGATTCCATTAGTGACATTTTGATAGCGGGTAATATCATTCAACCCACCCCAAACTGACCAAATTGCCCAGCGGCTTTCGGGGTTGTTCATCTTCACGCCATTCAACATTACCACGAAGTTTTCAGAGCCATAGCCCCGTTTTCGAAAACGGGCAGCGCTAAAATTAAATCCGGCAACTGAATTAAACACATCGCGGGACGCCTGTAGCAGCCCCGATACATCTTGGGATTGCATTTCGTTTTCCAAATCATCCGCATTGAGGATGAAAACGGGAATTAATTCAGTTTCGGTTTCGGAAGTGTCTGATGCTGTAGTGTCCTGTTGCGAAAAGGCACCAATTAAAAAGCAAAAGTTAAATAGAAAAACAAAGTAAATGCGATTTTTCATCAAGCTTTTGATTTTTGATAAGATGGTTTCGGGTTTACCTGGCGGGACCTTGTAGGAAATTCACCTTAACGAAAGTAGTTTTCAAAAGTAATAGAAATCTATTTATTTTTCATAAAAAACTGCACAAATTAGCAAGATGATGACATTTATGATAAAAGAACTTTTACTTTTGAACCTATGAAAACCCTATTTCCATTATTTGTTTTCCTGTTTTTTATCTGTCAAAATATTTTTTCGCAACAACTTGATAAGAACAAGGAATACCATGCATCTGTTATCGCTTTTTACAACCTGGAAAACCTCTTTGATACCATTACAGATCCGGACTCAACAAAAATTTTGCAAGATGAATTTACCCCTAACGGGAATAAAAAATGGAACTCGGAAAAGTATTTCAAAAAACTCGAGAATCTTTCGGAGGTTATTTCGCAGTTAGGCACAGAATTTAATCCTGATGGCCCTGCGATCTTGGGTGTTTCGGAAATTGAAAACCGTTCAGTGCTCGAAGATTTGGTAAAAACCGAAAAATTAAAGTCAAAAAATTACCAAATTGTGCATTATGAGGGCCCGGATAAGCGCGGGATAGATGTCGCTTTGTTTTACAACCCCAACTATTTTAAAGTTACTTCAAGCGCATCGCTTACCTTAAAACTGCCCGATGACTCTAGTTTTTTCACACGTGATCAACTCCTGGTCTCCGGTGAATTGCAAGGCGAACCTATTCATTTGATGGTTGCACATTGGCCCTCACGAAGAGGCGGACAAAAAGCAAGCGATCACAAACGCATTGCAGCAGCACAATTGGGCAGGAAGATAGTTGACTCACTGTTAACTGCTGATCCAAATGCCAAAATTCTATACATGGGCGATTTGAACGATGACCCGACTAACAATAGTGTAAAGAAAAACCTGTTGGCAACAGGAAAAAAATCCGAGACAAGCCAACAACCAGCAGCCAGTAATCAGAAACTATTCAACCCCATGTGGAATTTGTATCAAAAAGGCATCGGCACACTGGCTTGGCGTGATGTGTGGAATTTGTTTGACCAGATTGTGCTTTCACCTGCTTTAATAGAAGAAGATTTTACCGATTACAGTTACTACGGTGCAAAGGTCTTCAACAAAGAATTCTTAAAGCAATCTGAAGGAAATTATGCGGGTTACCCCTACCGTTCTTTTGTTGGCTCCAACTGGATAGGTGGCTACAGCGACCACTTTCCAGTGTATGTGGTGTTGATAAGAGAAAAATAAAATTTTGCAATCTTTTTCCTCCCATTTGCGTTTAAGCAAGTATGAAACAATCGGAAGGCACAATCAAAGCCAGAGAAAAGAAACCCGGGTTGACCATTTACAACACCAAAACCAGCACGGCTTTTGCGATGATTAGCTTTATGGTGGGTGAGTTGATGTATGTGTACGATTCAATCGAGCCGCCCATTGATTTATCTGTGTACAAAGAGTTGAGCACCGACAGCTTCAACCGATTGAAAGTCAAAATCTTCAAAAACCACAAGTCGCACGAACTCATCAGTCTTAGTTTAGCTGAGAGCATCCAACTATATATGCTTGTGGATTTGGCTTGCAAATGCCTGGTGAGCGATACCAATATGGAACTTAAAAATATGGCCATCGAATCGCTCGATGTTGACGAAGAAGAATACGGTCAACTGCGCATCAACTACCTTCGCTATGCACAATCACTTATTGAAAAGATGAATGATAAGTTTAAAGATAACCGAGAATTTGCATCTGCCACAGCAGCATTAAAACATTAATAATCAGTTTACTATTTTCGTAATCCATTAATTTTTAATTTAGTAGCATCTTTTTTCATTTCCAGCCATGAAGCAAAAGCTCATCGAAGAAATGTTCGAACAGCAAGTGAAAGTACTGATAATCATCAGTTGCATCATTGTGCTTTTCATTTTGTCATTCACATTTTTCACGTACAAAGTTGTTCCAGAAGAATCTGCGCTTATTTCAATGTGCATTTTATATGCTGCAATTATTTTGCTTTCGCTTTTCAGCTTAAGGTTTTATCAAAAGGCCTTTCACATCTACATGCTAATCATTGTGGTTTCGTTTTTCATGCTTATCATGCTCACGCTATACACTGGCGGGCTTTACAGCCCAGTGGTGTTCATCCTCTGTACTATCCCAATAGGCGCATACAACACCAGCCGTAAGCAGGGAAAAACATGGGTAGCAATCATTTTGCTTGCTATCATATTCCTTTACAAAGCCGAATCGTGGGAGCTGGTAAGAAGTATTGTTCCTGAAGATTACCACTTTGCATTTTTATTAGGCATCGTACTGTTTGTTTTCGGCTTAATTACGATTTACTCAATTATATTAAAAAATGCTTCTTACCAGGCATTTCGGTCTTATAACATGTCCTCGGTAGAATTAGAAGAAAAAACCAAGCGGCTCGATAATTTGGTGATGTTTTTCAACCGTACTCCAGCGCTGATGTGTGTGATTGATTTGCAAAACCTCACGTTTGAAGAAGTGAACCCACATTTCAAGTTGGAGTTGGGCTATGAGTTGATTGAACTGCGCGGACAGCACATCTCTAATGTTTTCATCGAAAAGTCTGTCCCAGCTGAATTGAATGAATTGAAAAGCGATGTAAAAGAAGGCAAGCGGTACTCGTTTGTCGCCACGCTAAAAAGCAAAACCGGCAAAGAGCGTCCTTTTGATTTCAATGCCGTAGTCCAGCGCAAAAAACTTTTTGCCACTGGCTGGGAAATTGACACCAAGCCGAAAGAGAGGCAAGAAACGAAATCATCTTCTAACGAATAAATTTCAGCAATTCTTCCAAAAATACCTGCGGATTTTCCGCATGAACCCAATGCCCTGCTTTTTTTATAGTGACAAATTCTGCATTCGGAAAAGTGAGGCTGATGGCATCAATATCTTTTTCCAAAATATAATCTGACTTTTCTCCGCGAATAAAAAGCGTGGGTTCGCCAAACATACGGTCATTGGTTTCTTCACCGATATTTTCAATATTTTTTGCTATCGCTTGAAGATTGAACCGCCATGCAAGTTTTCCCTTTTCGATCCAATAAAGATTGCGAAGCAAAAACTGCCTTTCTGCAAAATCAGCTATGTATTTTTCGAGAATTTTTTCAGCTTGCTTTCTGCTATTGACGATGTTTAAATCAACCGCTTGGATTCCTTTTAACAGATCATCATGTTTGATGGGGTAATATTTAGGGCCAATGTCAACAACAACTAATTTCTGCACGTATTCAGGGTGGTTTTGGGCAAATTTCATAGCCGTTTTCCCACCCATTGAATGGCCAATCAAAATAATTTCTTGCAAGTTATTTTCATCCACAAATTCCAACAAATCATCAACCATTGCTTGATAGCAATGCTCATCACTATAGGGTGAGCGCCCGTGGTTTCGCTGATCAATTAAATATACACAAAAATGTTCTGGTAATTGTTTCCCTATCGTATTCCAATTGTCTAACATGCCCAACAGCCCATGCAGGATGATGAACGGTTGTTCTCCGTTTCCATATTTTTTATAGTGTAGTTGCATCTGGAAAATCTCAGCATTTTTTTAAACACTAAGAATTTAAGGTTTAAGTTGGCGTAAGTATAGTTGCACCGTATTTTCTAATCCAAAATACAGCGCATCAGCAATCAGCGCATGGCCAATGGAAACCTCCTGCAAATTGGGGATGTTTTGCGAGAAATATTTCAGGTTATCCAAATTCAAATCATGGCCTGCATTGATTCCCAGGTCTAACTCACCGGCAAGTTTAGCTGCCTCAACATACGGCTCGATAGCTGATTCCTGATCTTTGTGGTAATTATCTGCATAAGCTTCTGTGTAGAGTTCAATTCTGTCTGCACCTGTTTTCGGTGCATTTTCAATATGTTTTAAATTCGTTTCAATAAAAATAGAAGTTCGGATGCCGGCATCTTTCAATGCTGATATGATTTCTTTCAAAAAACCCTCATACTCAATCGTATCCCACCCGGCATTGGATGTAATCACATCAGGCGAGTCGGGAACGAGCGTGGCTTGTGTGGGTTTCACTTTCAACACCAAATCGAGCCATTTCTTGTCGGGATAGCCCTCAATGTTAAATTCGGTGTTGACAAGTGGCTTCAAATCCAAAATATCTTGGTAACGGACGTGCCGTTCATCAGGACGCGGATGAACAGTAATTCCCTCAGCACCAAACCGCTGGATGTCCTTTGCCATCTTTAAAAGATCGGGAATATCGCCTCCCCGTGCATTCCGCAAAGTCGCTATTTTATTGATGTTAACGCTCAGTTGTGTCATAGGAAAAATGATACATTTGCAACAAGCGGCAAAAATAATCGTTTCAACAGATATGCCATTACTCGCAAAAGACCTCGTCACCGAAGAAGTACCCCCGCTGAAAACAACTGACACGGGTAAAAAAGCCCTGCAATGGATGGACGAATTCAAAGTGTCACATTTGCCCGTTGTGGAAGGTGTTAAATTTCTCGGACTTGTTGCGGAACCGGATCTGCTGGATTTAAATTCACCCGAAGAAAAAATAAGCCACTGCGACCTCAACATGCTCAATTCACCCGTCTATGAACATCAGCACATTTTCGAAGTAGTAAAAACCATTTCCGACCTCAATATTTCCATTATTCCAGTACTCAATGAGAAAGAAAATTACATCGGATCCATCACGTTGCGCCATCTGATGCACATCATTGCCGAACTTTCATTAGTTAGCGGCCCGGGCAGCACCATCGTGCTTGAAATGAACACAAATGATTATTCGCTTTCTGAAATTTCGCAAATCATTGAAGGCAATGACGCAAGGATTTTGGGAACTTACCTCACATCACATCCCAATTCCACCAAAATTGAAGTTACTGTAAAAGTAAACAAGTCCGACCTGGGCGCTATTTTACAGACCTTTAACCGTTATGACTACACCGTGAGCGCTTCCTACGACCAAGGCGATTATGGCGACATCCTCAAAGATCGCTACGACTCATTGATGAATTACCTGAATATCTAAAAATGCCGCATCTGCGCATCGCTTTTTTTACTCTTTTTCTCCATTTCAATTTCCTACTCGCACAAGAAACGGACACTGTAAAATGGGAAAAAGTTCGTATTGATGAAATCATTGTGCGAGGCAATAAAACAACCAAAGAGCACATCATTACCCGCGAATTGACATTTCAACAGGGTGACACGCTCAAAAGCACCGAAATCCAGCAAGCGCTTGACCGGTCACGCGAAAACCTCATGAACACTTCGCTCTTCAATTTTATTGACATAAAAAAAGTGAGGCCCGATAGCATTTCCATCAAGATTTTTATTGAAGTAGCTGAAAGGTGGTATATCTGGCCGCTTCCCATTTTTGAGTTGGCCGAACCAAATTTCAATACCTGGTGGCAACACAAAAATTTTTCGCGCACCAATTACGGATTTTACATTGTTTGGGAAAACTTCAGGGGCAGGATGGAGACCATCCAAATGAAAGCGCAAATGGGCTTCGACCAAGAACTTGCCATGAAATATTCACTTCCCTACATCAATAAAAAACGGACAATCGGGCTGGGTCTAACTGCTGGGTTTTCGCGTAACCACGAAATTTTTTATGCAACTAATTCTCATTTAAGAACCTTTCTCAATGATGATGAAAAACACGTGCGGCAGGAGTTTTTTTCGAGAATCACTTTTACACAAAGAAATAAATTGGATGAAACTCATCGCTACGAGCTGCAATATGTGAACACATCTATTGCAGACACCATTACAAAACTCAGCAATGATTACCTCAAAAGCAATGCGACAAACATGCAGTATTTATCAATCATTTACCAGTTCAAGCATGACAAGCGTGATTACAAATATTACCCGCTAACAGGTTACATGTTTCAGATGAATTTTTCCAAACACGGTTTTGGCATTTTCAACCGGCAAGGGCTGAACGTACTTTTTGCCTACCTTTCGGCAAGGTATCACTGGCAGCATTCCGATCGTTTTTATTCAGCCATCGGTTACTACGGAAAATTTTCGCTGTTGCAAGACCCACCGTACTACCTACAGCGCGGATTGGGTTATGGTGATTTTGTGCGCGGCTACGAATATTATGTAATTGACGGTCAGCACTACGGGCTGCTGCGCGGCAATCTCAAATATCAAATAGTCAAAACCAAGGAAGAAAACATCGAATTCATCCCCACCGAAAAGTTCAGCCGCTTGCATTATTCTGTGTTTGCCAATGTCTTTGCGGATGTGGGCTATGCAAAAGACCAACTGTATTTCGGAGAAAACCCGCTCGCCAATGAACTGCTTTTTGGCGCAGGAATAGGGCTGGATATTTTAACCTACTACGATACAGTGATGCGCATGGAATTTTCAGTGAACAAAAGCGGAGAATTCACCAACCGCGATGGTGACAACACATTTTTTTCTATCTTTAAATTTCATTTTACTAAACCGATTTAATATGAAAATCGCTATTTACGGTCGCGCTTTTGGTGACGAATACTCCCCATACATCCAAAAACTGTTCGACAAACTGGTGAAAATAAGTGCAGAAATCTCAGTTTTTGAGCCGTTCTATGAATACCTTTCTCCTAAAATTAACCTGCCCGAATGCGGTGTTTTCAAAAGCAACGGAGATGTACGACAAAACGATTTCGTGTTCAGTATTGGCGGTGACGGCACTTTCCTCGAAGCTACTGCACTAGTGCGCGATTCTGAAGTTCCGATTATGGGCATCAATACGGGGCGGCTGGGCTTTTTATCGAGTGTTGGCATAGACGAAACCGAGCAAGCAGTGGACTCCATCGTTCAAAAAAAATACAAACTTGACAAGCGTACCCTGCTTAAACTCGAAACAGACAACAACCTTTTTGGGAGTGAAAATTACGCGCTCAATGAGCTCACCATCCACCGCAAAGACACTGCTTCGATGGTTACTATTCATGCTTATTTGGATGGAAATTTTCTCAACTCTTACTGGGCTGATGGGCTGATTGTCGCCACGCCAACAGGTTCTACCGCTTATTCTATGAGTTGTGGAGGGCCGATTGTGCTGCCCGGATCGGGTAATTTTGTGATTAATCCTGTTGCACCGCACAATTTAACTGCTCGCCCTATAGTGGTGCCCGATGACAGCAAAATCACCCTGCGTGTGGAAGGCCGCAGCGATGCGTTTCTCGTTTCTCTCGATTCACACACCGAAACCATTGATTCGGAAACCGAACTCAGCATCATTAAAAACGATTTTCACATTAACCTGCTGCGGCTCGAAAGCCATAGTTATTTAGACACTATCCGCAACAAGCTCAACTGGGGGCTGGACATTCGAGAAAGGGGGAAGAAAAATTAATTAACTTTATCCAAACCGATTTCAAAATGACCGAAAAAGAAAAACAATTGACGCAGGAAATCATTGAATTGGCAGAATTCGTTAAAAGCGAAACAAGCGGGATCAATACCCGCGAGCACGTGCCGCAACTGCAATTGGAAATGGTAGTAGCTAAAATCAAAATGCTTTACGAAAAATCGGTGATTCTGAAATATTTACACTCAAATGTGGGCGTAGAAAAATTTGAAACAGAAGAAGAAAAAGAGAATATCGAGCAGCAAACACTAAAC
>NVWW01000036.1 GCA_002746335.1 Flavobacteriales bacterium
TGCAACCAAAACCGATGCTGTGATGATGAGTAGTTTTTTCATTTTTTTGAAGTGTTTATTTTAATCCCCCGTCCCTGCGGGACACCCCCTTTCCAAAGAAGGAACTGACATCAAATATCCAAAAACTCCTTAATCTCATCAATTTTGGTGAATTCTTGATCCGCTATTTTTAATTTGAACGTATATGTACCACTTTTCTTTTTTATTTTTACGAAGTCATCTTCAGTGAATACACCAATTTTGTTTTCTGGAAATGCCACAAACAAAACATTCTGAGCATTAGGATTGTAAGTGAATCTGTATTTCCCTCCGAAGCTCTTTGAATAAACATAATGGGCATAAAGTGAATTCTTGTTGCGGTCAATGTGGTAGGCGATGTCAACTTCCAGCTTTTTACCGTTTTCGTCAGTGAAATCAACAAGCAATGTTTCTGAGCTTTTGTATCGCGTTGGGTAGTCGCTATTGAAAATTCCAAAACCGCTAATTGAAAATACCCGTCTGATACTTCCATAATTTATATTTTGAGCTTGCTTTCTTTGACGTTCAGCAAATTTTCTTTGCCTTTCCTCCCATTTTTTTCGTTCATCTTCCCACGCTTTTTGGCGTGTTGCGCGTTCTTCTTCCAGCTGTTTCAGGCGGGCTTCGTATTCTTCCTGCTTGCGCTTTTCTTCCACTTTGCGGTTATTGAGTTTAGTGCTGTATGCAGCAAACTTTTTGGTGAACTGCTGCACGGCTGTTTCGTAATCTTTTCCTTCGTAAACAGGATACACCGTTACCGTGCGTTTGTCGTTGCTTTTGGTGAGTATCAGGTTGTAGCTCACACCTTTTTCTTTTTCGGTGAGCGAAATATCTTCCCACGTAATCTCGTACCACTTGGCGTTGAAGTTTTTGTTTTCTCTGCCCACTTCCCACTGCAGCCCTTTGTACACGGTAATTTCAGGGAATTCACCTGCGTCAACATCAATATTAAACGTGTAGCGGTCTTTGCGCAGTTTCTTGGGTTTTTTCGGCTCCTGCTTTTTGATTTCTACAATTTCTTTTTGGATGGTTTTGATTTCAGTTTCTAATTTTTTGACTTCTTTTTCTTTCGGGCTTACGTTTTCACTAACTTCTTCTCCCCAAACATCAAGTTGAACTGCATCTGTAGCATCTGCCATTACTTGCACTTGCTCTTTTATTACTTCATCCTTCCCTTCGCACACCCAGTTTTCGGCTGTTGTATCAAGACGGTAAAGGTTGTATTGTGTACCGTCATAATCCGAAACCATCTCGACTTTGATTTCCTTTTCGGGATGGATAAATACGGGTTTTCCATTTTGGTAGGCGAGAATTTCCAACATGCCTGCTGACTCAAATGTGTATTCAGTATTCGCAGAGTCGTAATCCATTGGAATGCCGCTCACGAAGAAATCCACAGGATCGTGAAATTCGCGATACTTGATTTCCACTTCACCACTTAAGAGGTTGCCGTTTTCATCGGCAAAGCAATTGTCAGGAATGTGAATTTTCGTGCCCGATTCGTATTCCAGCGTTTTGCCTTTGTTCGCATTTACTGAAAAAGTGGTGTAGTTCACATCCACATCCTCCAATGGCGGCTTGATGAATGGCAGCCGTTCATCTGTTGTATCGGTTGGCAAATCCGGCATCAGCGTATTGGCTTTTTCTGCAAAGGGTTCCTGTGGTTGGTTGATCTGCATGAGTGTTACTATAACTGTGCCTGCCACCACTACTGCCGCTACGGAAGACAGAAACCATGGCTTTTGCCAAATCGGTTTGGCTGCTGCATTGTAGCTCTTCAGAACGCTTTGAAAATCCCTGCGCGATGCAATTTCTTCTGAAGTAATTTCCGGCCTGTTGATGTTGATTTTCGCTTTCATATTTTTAAGATTTGGCCTCCCCCTAACCCCCTCCAAAGGAGGGGGAATGAGTAAAGGATTTAATTCATATTTTTTCGATTAATTTCATTTGGCAGCCTTTTTTGCTCCCTCCCTACAGGGGAGGGTTGGGGAGGGGCTATTATTTTCCTTAATTTTTCAATAATTCTGTAGGTTTTCACCTTCGCATTGTTTTCGGTGATTTCGAGTATTTCACCGATTTCAGCAAACGCCCTTTTCTCGAAGTAGCGCATTTCAATGAGTTGCAAATCGTCTTCGGGCAATTCGGCTAACGCTTCAATCAGTTGGCTGTGCTTTTCTTCCGTTGGGTTTTCTTCGGCTTCTTCCATGATTTCATAAACCTGAACCGATTCGACATTCACCGTTCTTTCCGCTTTTTTGTCTCGGAATGCCTGATTGACCTCGCTGTATGCAATGCGAAAAAGCCACGAGCCGAACGGCACACCCCTGAACTCGTATTTCTTCAGGTTGGTCAGCGCTTTGAGAAACACCTGCTGCGTGATGTCGAAAGCCGTTTCTTTATCATCCATTCTTTGGTAAACATATCTGAAGATGCGCTCGTGATAATTATTGTAAAGCAGCTCGAAATGGGCAGGGTCGCGCTGGGCGGCTTCTACCTGCTTTTGCTCGCTTTGCAGCTCATCTTCGGTGGCATGATGTTTTGATGCTACTTCCATTTGCTGTCGTGTTTAGGTGTTCGGGTGTTCATGTGTTCTGGTTTTACTGGTATAACGGAAAGTTTTGGAAAAGATACAGGTCAGTTCATCCTTTTCCGCTTCTTTTTAATTTTCCTTATAATGACTGTGACTTTTCCGCCAAAACTTTTTGCGTTGCCTTCTTCATCGCGGACGGTTAACAGCCACGAGAAAGTGTCACCGTGTTTTGCTTGATTATTTTTTCCGCGTTTGTTTTTTATTGTACCGTCCCACGGGTTGTTCGGGTCTGAAAATTGGTAAACGATATTTCCTTTTTTATCCATAATTCTTAACGTGAATGTGTGGTTCCCTTTTGCAACGATTTGTGGTATCCAAGTGTCTTCAAAACCATCGCCATTAGGGCTAAATATTTCTGGCGCATCAACTTCAATATCAAGTTCTTGATTTGGCTTTTTCACTTTGATGGTTCCGGTTTTATCATCTTGAGCTAAAGTAGTTGCATATACAAGCAAAAGGAAAAGAAAAACGCAGGTTTTCATGTTGATTGTTTTAAGTGAATAACGAAAAGTTTTAGAAAAGACACACAAAAACCGTTCACTTTTTATTGGCTAATTTTGAATCCCCCTTGAAAAGGGGGTGCCCGTAGGGCGGGGGATTAAATTCTCTCTTGAAAAGGGAGGATGTTCCGGTTTAGCGGAACAGATGGATTAAAAATATGGAAATTAAAAAAGGATACTTGTCCTACAACAAAACCCTGAAAGAAAAGTCCCGTAAATTGCGGAACAATTCTACTTTGGGTGAAGTTTTGCTTTGGAAACAGTTGCGAGCAGGACAGATGAAGGGCTATAAATTGAACCGCCAGAAACCGCTTGGCAATTACATTGTTGATTTTTATTGTAAAAAGCTGAATTTGGTTATCGAGATTGACGGTAAAAGCCATTTACTCGAACCTGAATTGGATGTGATTCGAGAACAATATCTTGAATCGCTGGGATTGAGTGTAATAAGGGTTACTGAAATGGAAGTTAGAAAGAATATGATACATGTGCTTTATGTAATAGAATCGTTTATTGAGCAATTTGAAGACTCACAGGAATCCCCCGTCTCCCGATGATAATCGGGAGCCACCCCCTTTACAAGGGGGAGCTCACAAATGCCCCTTTTTAAGGGGAACTAAAAAATGAAAACAGCAGAGAAAACCCAACAATCTGAGCTAATAGAACAAGGTAAAATCCTGCCTTTGATGGAAAGCTATTATACTATTCAGGGTGAAGGGTACAACACGGGTAAGCCAGCTTATTTTATCCGTTTGGGCGGCTGCGATGTGGGTTGCCATTGGTGCGATGTGAAAGAGAGTTGGGATGCAGAAAACCATCCATTGATTTCGGTGGAAGAAATGGTAGAAAACGCCAATAATTTTCCTGCAAAAACCGTTGTTATTACAGGAGGAGAACCTGTAATGTATAATCTGAATTACTTGACAGAAAAGCTGAATAAAAAAGGAGTTGAAACATGGCTTGAAACATCGGGCGCTTACCCGCTCACGGGAAACTGGCATTGGATTTGTCTTTCACCAAAGAAAACCGTGCCTCCCGTTGGAGACATTCACCAAAAAACCGATGAATTAAAAACCGTTATTTACAACAGCGATGACTTTCGTTGGGCAGAAGAGCATGCAGCGCTTGTAAGTGAAAAATGCAAATTATATTTACAGCCCGAATGGGACAAAAGGGATGAAATGATGCCAAAAATCATCGAATACGTTAAACAAAATCCACAATGGAGCATTTCGTTGCAATCTCATAAATACGTTGATGTACCATAAAAAGCAGAAGCAACCGTAGAGAGTAACAACCATCATGAAAAATCATCACTATCTTAATATATTATTGTTATGTTTTGTTCTATTTATGAGCTCATGTTTTTTGTTTCGGACCTCTTTTGACCAATCGCTCTCCAAATATTCAATCAAAAACAAAAAAGCCATCCGCCATTTCGAGCAGGGCTACCGTTTTTACGAATCTAATAATGATAAATATGCGCTCGACCATTTAGTGCAGGCGGTTGAAATGGAGCCGGATTTTATCGAAGCGCATGGGATGCTTGGTAACATTTATTATGATCACAAGAAATATGACAAGGCCATTGCCGAGTACCAAACAGTGATTGAAGTCAATGCCGATTTTTTTTCTGCTATTTATTACAATATCGCAAACGCGGAGTTGAAAGCAGGAAAATACCAAGCCGCGCTCGACCATTTAAATGCCTTTTTGGCGAAAGATAACATCAGCAAAATTTTAGAAGAAAAATCCAAGCATATGCTGGTAAATGCCGAGTTTGGGGCAAATGCCGTAAAAACCCCTGTTCCGTTTGACCCGATTAATTTGGGTAATGGTGTGAACAGCATTGAAGATGAGTATCACCCAGCCATTTCTGCAGATGAGCAAATGCTCATTATCACCCGAAAAGTTCCCGAAGGTACTGTGGCTGGGAGGACATTCTACACCGAAGAATTCTACTATTCCGTGAGGAATGAAGCCAGTCAATGGAAACTTGCGCGCAATATGGGGCCACCACTCAATACACCAGACAATGAGGGGGCGCAGTGCATTGCACCCGATGGGCGGTGGCTTTATTTCACGGCTTGCGATAGAAAAAACGGGCTTGGCAGTTGCGATATTTATACCGCTAACAAAATAGGCAACAGCTGGAGCGTCCCGGTGAATCTTGGGGAGCCGGTAAATTCTGAGAAATGGGACTCACAACCCTCGTTGTCCTCAGATGGGAAAACACTGTATTTTTCGAGTGCCAGAAAAGGAACCAAAGGAGGCAGCGATATTTTTATGACTATGAAAAAAGACAATGGCACCTGGAGCCGCCCCGAAAACCTCAATTTTAATACGAGAGAAGATGAGATGTCTCCCTTTATTCATCCCGATGGAGAAACGATGTATTTTGCATCGAAAGGACTGCCCGGCATGGGCGGGTTTGATTTGTATGTAGTGAAAAAAGACAAGAAAGGAAATTTTGGTGAGCCGCAGAATTTGGGCTACCCAATCAACACGACTGGCGATGAGCATGGTGTGATTGTGGGCGCCAGCGGTGAAATTGCCTACTTTGCATCTGACCGCGATAGCGGTGTGGGCAAGCTCGACATTTATTCGTTTGAATTGTATCAAAAAGCAAGACCGACCAAAGTTACTTACGCTAAAGGCTTTGTTTATGATGCCAAAACCAACCAGAAGCTGGGAGCAAAATTTGAATTGATTAATTTGGAAACCGCACAGGTGGTTGTGCAGTCATTTTCAGATAATGAAACGGGTGAGTTTTTGGTTTGCCTTCCTGTGAACCGTGATTATGCGCTCAATGTCTCTAAAAAGGGTTATCTGTTTTACTCTGAAAATTTTTCATTGAAAGACATAAAAGGTAGCGAGCCATTTTTGATGAAAGTTCCCTTGCAGCCCATCGAAAAAGGGGGCAGAGTAGTGCTGAAAAATGTGTTTTTTGAAACAGCCAAATATGACTTAAAACCCAAATCGCAGGCGGAGTTAAACAAACTCGTTAAATTTTTGGAAACAAATCCTTCCATAAAAATAGAACTGAGCGGGCATACCGACAATGTGGGTGGCAAACAATTCAATCAAGTCCTGTCAGAAAATCGCGCGAAAGCTGTTTATGAGTACTTGGTATCGCAAAATATAGCTCCTGATCGCCTTGACTACAAGGGCTATGGAGACATGCAGTCTGTTGCATCAAACGATACTGAAGAAGGAAGAGCACAAAACCGCAGGACTGAATTTAAGGTGATTGAATGATTATTCCTGAGAATCTCCTTTGGCGTCTGTTTTAATCAGAAAAATGTCTTTGATTTTTTCTGCATCTATACCAGAAGAAGACATTGTGATTTTATTGCCAGCTACAGCAAAGCCGCCATCAGAAGTTTGCTGTACTGATTTTCCGCACTCATCACTGTCGCTGCCATAAGTTCTTTCCCAAATAACATCGCCATTTTCATCCGTACGCACCAAATAAACATCCTTGCCGCCAGCTCCTTTGCTATTGGTGTAGCCTGCAATGATGACACCGCCATCGGCTATTTGTTGCACTGAATGGCCATATTCATCGTTTTTTCCGCCATAGGTCTTTGACCAGAATTCAATGCCGTTGGCGCCTGTGCGAATCAAATAAATATCGCTTCCGCCCATGCCGTAGCTTTCGGTGTTCCCTGCAATGACGAAACCTTTATCTTCGGTTTCAAAAACCGAATAACCCTTTTCTGTGCCGCTACCGCCGAAAGTTTTTGTCCACACCATTTCGCCTTCGTTATCTGTACGAATCAGGTAAATGTCATAATCGCCAGCCCCAAAACTGTTGGTAGCACCTGTAATGACATATCCGCCATCGGTAGTTTCCTGAACTGAACGGCCTTCTTCAATGCCATTTCCTCCAAAGACCTTGGTCCATAGTGTATCGCCTTTTGCATTGGTGCGAATTAAATAAGCGTTTACACCGCCATTGCCAAAGCTGTAGGTCTCGCCTGTGATGATATATCCTCCGTCAGCACATTGCTGCACCGAGTAGCCCCTGTCCACCTCACTGCCACCGTAGGCCTTTGTCCATTCCGGATCGCCTTTTGCATTGGTTTTGATAAGGTAAACGTCTAAACTCCCTGAACCGTAGCTGTCGCTGAATCCGGTAATAATGAATCCGTCATCGGCTGTTTGCTGTACCGAATAAGCCTCTTCGCTACCTTTGTCACCAATGGTCTTTGTCCAAATGGTATCACCTAAGGCGTTGGTGCGTACCAAGTAGGCATCTACCCCACGTTTTGATTTGAAATTGACGGTTCTTCCTACAATGATGTAGCCGCCATCTCTGCACTGTGATACTGCATTCCCACGGTCGTAGAAGTCGGTTTTGCCGTACAAACGCTCGAACTTAGCCTGTGAAAATAAAGAATGACTGACGCAAAAAAGGAAAAGAAAAATAATTGGCTTTGCAGCTTGGCTCATAACAGAAATTTCCGCAAAGCTATATTTTTTGAAGAAATAGGAGGTGTTAAATAAGGAAATGGATAAATGCGAAAGCCAAAAATGACTAAAGACCGATAGCCATCAATTGCCCTGTAATTTTTCCTTCCAGTCCTCGGGGATAGGGATGGGTTGGTTGTTTCGGTAATCAAAAGCTACCATGACAGTGAGCCCATTGGCCATTTCGGTTTTTTCTTCACCGGTAATTTTGAATACTTTGTAAGAAAAGTCAAAGCTCTTATTGCCGATGCGTGAGCACCATACTTCGGTTTCGGCTTTGTCATGCAGTACAAGCGGCAGCATAAAATTCACTTCGGCACGGGCGAGGATGAAGCCGTTTTTGTTCCAGTCAACATCGCCCAAAACTTTTTGAAAAAATTCGATGCGAGCTTGTTCAAAATAGGTGAGGTACACCGCATTGTTTACGTGGCCAATCATGTCCACATCGCGGAAGCGTACGGGTATGGGAATGGAAAAAGGCATGGTGCGAATTAAAAGTTAAAAATTTGAAATTAAAAATTTTAGTGTGTAGAAATTAGAATTTGTTTCGAATTTTATGTGATTGGGTTCATCACCACGCTAAATATCACGGTGGAGTTGGGGTCTCTTCCGTAATAAAACTTATCRAGCGCTGTGCTGATGTTTTTGGCGCGGAAATAGGAGGTATGCAGTTCGTCATCATCTTTGAGCGACCACTGCACAGTATAAGGGCTTTCTTTTTCCTTATAAATTTTTACATAATCGAGCATTTTGCCAAGAGCATTGGCTCTGTCGTAACCTGTTACGGAATGAAAAAGAAACGATTGTCTGTGAGTTGGATTCACTGTAACGATGTCAAGCTTCGTCATTCCGTCTATTTCATGAAAGTCAAAAATAATGTTGGCGCTTTTCATGCCAATGTAGGCCTCGATTTCTTTTTGCAGGCGTGCGCTCTCAATGTGAATTTCGGTCGTYTCCGTCATATTCAAATGATTTTAATGCGAAATTACGAAAAGTTTTCAAAGAGAGTTCTGCTCTTTCACCTCTTCTTGAAGGTCTAATTTGGTATACACTGAATTGTTGCTGATGTATTCAGGGATGAGGTTCTTGAGTTTTTTCACGATCTTTTCATTATTTTGCATTTYNATARMKSSAMRWAARMYSWYTMAWKNCATCTGCAATTTCTTCAAAACCATATTCGCGTACTCTTCCCTTCATAATTTGTGGATGATGTGTGGGCAGCGTGTTTTCTTCATTAGCGAGTAATTCTTCGTAGAGTTTTTCACCGGGGCGCAAGCCAGTGAATTTGATTTCGATGTCTTTGCCGAGTTCCAATCCGGCAAGTTTTATCATCTTTTTTGCTAAATCTATAATTTTCACCGAATCACCCATGTCGAAAATGAATATCTCACCGCCCTCGCCCATGGCGCCCGCCTCAAGCACCAATTGGCACGATTCGGGGATGGTCATGAAATAGCGGGTTACATTCGGGTCGGTAACGGTTATCGGCCCTCCTTTTTCAATTTGCCTGCGGAAAAGTGGGATTACCGAACCGTTGGAGCCGAGCACATTGCCAAAGCGAGTGGTTATGAATTTTGTGACCGAATTTTTATTGAGGGATTGTGCATAAATCTCTGCAATGCGCTTTGATGCTCCCATAACATTCGTAGGATTCACTGCCTTATCCGTGGAAATCATCACAAATTTTTCCACCCCATGTTTAACCGCCAAATCCACAATGATTTTTGTGCCCATCACATTGGTGCGGATGGACTCCGAAGGGTTGTTTTCCATCAGCGGCACGTGCTTGTAAGCTGCAGCGTGATAAACGATTTGTGGCTTAAAGGTGCGGAAGAGGTTTTCCATGCGCTGTTGTTCGCGGATGTCACCAATAACGATTTCAAATTTTTCAGCATTGAATCGTGTTTGCAATTCAAATTCCAGTTCGTAAAGCGGTGATTCGGCTTGGTCAAGCAGGATAATTTTTTGGGGCTGGAAACGCATGATTTGTCGAACCAACTCGCTGCCAATAGAACCCGCAGCGCCAGTTACCATTATCATTTTGCCCTTGAGCTGCTTGCGGATGTTTTCTTCATCGAGCTTAATAGGATCCCTGCCCAACAGGTCTTCTATTCTAATGTTTCTGATTTGATTGAAACTCAATTCTCCATTAATCCAACTTGATACAGGAGGCACGTTCAGTACACTTACATTGTATTGCAGACATTTTTCAATGATCTCGCGCTTTCGGCCAACACTGATGTTTTGAACAGAAATCACTAAGTGGGCAATTTCATTGTTAATCAGCAACTCGTTCAATTTATCCGAAAGGTAAATTCTGATGCCCTCCATGTTGTTGCCCGCTTTTTGCTTGCTGTCGTCCACAAAGCCGATGACTTTGTATTTGGTTCCTTCATCACGGTCTAGCGCATGTTTGGTGATAATTCCCGCCTCACCAGCGCCAAAAATCAGCACGTTGGATTTTTGTTTAGTAGGATTTTTTAGTTCGAGATAGAGTGTTTTTACCGCAACTCGAATTGAAACAAGTAAAAACATCGTAGTTAAATAATCAATGATGATAACAGAGAAAGGAATGAGAAATTTTCCATCAAAACCATAAAATCGGACAATATTGATTACACAGAAAACGACACTGCCATAAGTAACCACTTTACACACACGAAGCGCGTCCACCGTGCTGGTATAGCGAATGATGCCGGCATAAGTGCGGAAAAAGTAAAAAGTAGCAGCCCGCACTACGAGAGTAATCGAGAAAACAAAATAGAATTCGCTGGTTACTTTTTCAGGAATTGAAAAGTTGAACCGCAGTAAATAAGCAAGTGCAAGCGAAAACAGGCAAATGCCCACATCGTTCATAAAGATAATCCACCTTGGAGTGCTTTCCTGCCGGAAAAAGAAATGCATGTGCTGACTTTAAGTGCATCAAAGGTACGGTAATTACTGTGAATTGGCTTGACGAAATACGCTTTATAGACAAGGGCTTGTTAGGCGGATAGCGAATGTTATCTTTGCATCACCCTTGAAACAAACAGCATTTTATGAAAAGCACCTTTCCCTTACTGCTAAAATGGTAGAGTTTGCTGGCTATCAAATGCCGGTACAATACACTGGCGTGAATGACGAGCACCTCGCAGTACGCAATTCGGTGGGTATTTTCGATGTTTCCCACATGGGTGAATTCATTTTAAAAGGGGAAAAAGCGCTCGATTTGATTCAAAAAGTGACCTCTAATGACGCTTCCAGGCTTGAATTGGGGAAAGTGCAATATTCCTGCTTGCCAAACGAAACTGGCGGCATTGTGGATGACTTGTTGGTGTATCGCCTGCCCGATGGCGAATGGATGCTCGTGGTAAACGCATCCAATATCCAAAAGGATTGGGACTGGATTGACAAACACAATACAGAAAACGTTGAAATTCACAACATTTCCGACAAAACTTCATTGCTTGCTGTGCAGGGTCCTAAGGCTGCTGATGTCTTACAGCCACTCACAGACTTGGATTTGCGAGGAATGAAATATTACACATGCGATAAAGGCAATTTTGCTGGATGTGAAAACATTCTTGTTTCCGCAACGGGATATACAGGCGCAGGTGGCTTTGAGGTTTACTTTGAAAATCAATACGGAGAGAAAATTTGGGATGCGATTATGGAAGCTGGTGCAGAATTCAACATCAAAGCCTGCGGTTTAGCGGCACGCGACACTTTGCGGTTGGAAATGGGCTTTTGTCTTTACGGGAATGACATTGATGAAGCTACTTCGCCAATCGAAGCAGGTCTTGGCTGGATTACAAAATTCAATGAAGAATTTGTCAATTCAGCATCGCTTCAAAAGCAAAAAAAAGAGGGCGTTTCTAAAAAACTGGTTGGTTTTGAGATGATAGACAGGGGTATTCCTCGACACGATTATGAAATCATCAATGGCAACGACTCTGTGATAGGAAAAGTAACTTCAGGCACGATGTCGCCTTGTTTGCAAAATGGTATTGGATTGGGCTATGTCCCCGTTGAGTTCGCATCACCTGGGTCAGAAATTTATATCCAGGTTAGAAATAAAAAATTAAAAGCAAAGGTGGTAAAACTACCTTTTTACAAAGCAAATTGATGAATTCAGGCCGAARAATAGAAGTGGCGCTTTCGCCAAAATTATACGATGTTTATCGAAACGATGATGCTATTGTAGTGATGGTGGATATTTTTCGTGCGTCTTCTGCTATTTGCGCTGCATTTCATCATGGTGTTGAGCAAGTTATTCCTGTTTCCTCTATTGAAGAAGCCAAGGTATACCAGCAAAAGGGTTATCTTGTAGGTGCTGAGCGCAAAGGAATGGTAGTGGAAGGTTTTGAATTTGGCAACTCACCTCGTAGTTACATGACTGAAGAGCTGAAAGGCAAAACGATTGTATTGACTACTACCAACGGAACCAAAGCCATCAACATTGCCAAAGATGCTTACATGGTGGTGGTGGGCGCGTTTGTTAACATTTCTACTTTGTGCAAATGGCTCGTTGAGCAAAATAGAGATGTATTRCTGCTGTGTGCAGGCTGGCAAGATCGGTTTAATTTAGAAGACACACTTTTTTCAGGTGCTGTGGCGGATGAACTTGCGAACTACCCGGATGTTTTCAGCGAAATGGGAGATGCAGCTCTTGCGGCTCGTTATCTTTACCAATCCGCAAAAAACGACCCTGATAAATTCCTTTGGAACTCTTCTCACCGAAGACGGCTTGCGCATTTGAACCTGAAAGAAGATATCCGTTATTGTCTTCAACTTGATGAGACCAAAGTGCTGCCTGTGGTTCAGAACGGTGTTTTGGTTGAAGTGGCAAAAGTTACTGAGCCGGTAGTACTATAAATATCCAACTCCAATGGTGAAAAAAGCACTTATTTTCGGGATTATCTCCTTTCTGCTTTTTGCCCGTCCTCAAACACTTAGCAGTTGGGGGTTTTTCGCCCACAAAAAAATTAACCGGCTGGCAGTACTCACGTTGCCACCTGGGATGATTGGTTTTTATAAGAAAAATATCGAATACGTTACTGAACATGCCATTGACCCCGATAAGCGCAGGTATGCTATGGAAGGCGAAGCGCCCCGCCATTATATTGACATTGACCACTACAGTGAAGAAGATCCTTTTGGTGTGATGCCTCGAAAGTGGAATGATGCTGTGGAGAAATTCACCGAAGATACATTGATGGCTTATGGCATTGTGCCGTGGCATATTGACAAAATGGTGTGGCGACTCACCAAGGCATTTAAGGAAGAAAATTTCGGATTGATTTTGAAGTATTCGGCAGATTTGGGTCACTATGTTGGCGATTCATATGTGCCGTTGCACACAACTGAAAACTATAATGGCCAAATGACCGGTCAGCGTGGAATTCACGGATTTTGGGAATCGCGCTTGCCCGAGTTGTTTGCTGATGAACAGTACGATTTTTTTGTAGGAAGAGCAAAATACATCGAATATGTACTCAACCACTCATGGGAAACGGTGGAAGCCAGCTATGCTGCGAAAGACTCCGTGCTGCTTTTTGAAGCAAAGCTCACGGAAGAGTATCCTTCAGACAGAAAATACAATTACGAAACACGCGGTACAGTAACCATGAAAACCTATTCACGCGAATTTTCAAAACTGTATCACATCCATCTCAATGGTATGGTGGAGCGCAGAATGAAAGGAGCAGTTATTACAACAGGCAGCTTGTGGTACACGGCTTGGGTAAACGCGGGCAAACCCGACCTGGATAAATTTAGTGAAAAGACAATTCCTGAAAAACTCCTGAAAGAAATTTCTGACGATGACGAAAAGTTCAAGACAGGAAAAATAAAGGGAAGGAAGCATGGGAATTAGTGCTTCGTTATGAAAATACTTCTTGTTGAACCCTATTTTACCGGCTCGCATAAGACATGGGCGCAGGGTTATCAAAAATATTCCGCACATGATATCGAAATACTTTCGCTGAGCGGCCATTACTGGAAATGGCGTATGCATGGGGGAGCAGTAACGCTTGCGGAAAAATTCCTGAAAAGGAATCTCAAACCCGATTTGATTTTGGTGAGTGACATGTTGGATTTAACCACTTTCCAGTCGTTGACAAGAGAGAAAACACATCACATTCCTTTTGCTATTTACTTTCACGAAAACCAGTTGTGCTACCCGTGGTCACCAACGGACAGGGATGTGCTGCACAAGCGCGACAACCACTATTCTTTTATTAATTATGCTTCAGCACTCGCTGCTGATAACGTGTTTTTTAATTCGCAGTACCATCTCGGTTCTTTTTTCAAAGAATTGCCGAAATTCCTCAAAGGGTTTCCCGATAACAACGAACTGAAAACCGTTGAGCAAATCAAAGCGAAAAGTGCTGTTTTGAATTTGGGAATGGACTTGAAAAAATTTGACAATTACCGTCCCGAAGCTGCTTTTTTCAATTCAGCAGAGTATAAGAAATCAAGAGCAACGTTGTTGTGGAACCACCGTTGGGAATACGATAAAAACCCCGCAGGATTTTTTGATGCCCTGTATGAATTAGACAAAAGGGGAGTGGATTTTCGGCTGGTGATTTTGGGCGAAAACTTCGAGCAGCAGCCTGAAGAATTTGAAAAAGCGCGTGATTACTTTGGCGAAAAGGTGTTGCATTATGGCTATTGCGAAAGTTTTGAAACATATGCTCAATGGCTTTGGAAAGCAGATATACTGCCCGTAACTTCCAACCATGATTTTTTTGGCGGCAGCGTGGTGGAAGCCATGTATTGCGATGTAAAGCCCCTACTTCCCAAACGGCTGGCCTATCCTGAGCACATACCACAGCAATTCCACGAAACATTTTTTTATGATGACGATCCTGACCTTGTAAACCGTTTGCAGCGGCTCATTTTTAATGTTGGCATTATTCGCAAGCAAAAAACAGGGCATTTTGTCGAAAGGTATCACTGGAGCAAAATGGCGGAGGTTTATGATAGGGCAATGGAGAAGGTTACCAGGTAGGGTTTGCGGGAAACTGCGGAACGGGTGTAGATTGTGCTTCAGCCACCTTTGTTGGAGGTAGTGACTTTGATTTCTACCCTTCTATTTTTTGCTTGCCCTAGCTTAGTATCATTTGATGCAATTGGTTTACTGTCACCAAAGCCCTGAAAAGTCATTTTTGCTAAATCATAACCTTTGCTTAATAAATAGTCATAAATGGCCTTTGCTCTTTGCCTGCTTAATATTAAATTTTTGTTTTTGTCTCCTGAGTTATCTGTATATCCTGCAATTTCAATTGTTGGATTGGATTTAATTAATAGACCGTAAATCCTGTCAAGCTCAATTTTTGCTTTTTTTGTCAAACTTGTACTGTCTGTGCTAAAGGTGATGTTGTTAGGCACAATTGTTCCTGCTGACATATTAGATTTAGTCGTTACTGTCTCATCAGGTATTCTTTTTTCAACTTCAGGGGCTTTGGTGGGAGGCCAAAAAAAGAAAGAAACTTCATAAATGTGAGGATAAGCAGAGGGATCGCTGAAATACCAAATCGTTTCCCAATCATTATTCCCGGAAGGTGCTTGGATTAGTTTAGAAACCTCATGCTTCCGTAAGGCTGTGTATTTTAAGGAATATGAATCTGAATTAAAGCTCAGGCTATAGGATGAGTTCCAATTTTTCCATTTCTTACCATTTACTTTAGTGTTTTTCTTGCACAGGTTGTGTTGTCCCGGAGGAAAATCACTTAGATGCTCCCAATACATTTCTCCTGATTGAATATGAAGCTTGCTTTCACCGTCAATACATACAAGGAGGGTTACTTTTTTATATTGGGTTTGTGCATAAGAAAGGCAGGCATTGAAAAACAGCAGGCCGAGCATTAAATTGTATGTCAAATTTCTTTTCACAGTTTATTACTTCTAACGAATTGGATAAAAAGCATGCCGTTTATACATCATATAGAGTTGCCCGCCTAAAGCGATGAAAATCTGCCTATTATCAATAGATTAACGCAGCTTCTGAAACTTCAGCCGGCAATAATTTTGCACTGTTATGCTTTCCATTTTAAGTCAAGAAAAGTTCATCTAACAATTATTCTAATATGTGTTAGTCATATTGCTGTCCACACAAATAATGAAGTCAGCTTTGTTGTGATTTTCTTGCAGTAATTTTTTTATATTTTTTTGCGATACCGTTGAAATAGTAGCATATCTCAGATTGTTTCTTTCTCTTTTTAAATACCATAGGATTCCTTCATAGCCGTCCGAATGATAAGCACCGTTAAAATGTAGAAATAAATGGCCTTTTTTATAGTTTTTCAAAACAAAGTATGCCATCGTAGCATCTTTGGTAGCTTGTGCCTTAACTAATTGAGGGCTTCCGTGATTTCCCATCATTTTAAGTATGTTTTTGTAAGTAACTAATTCACTGTCAAAAGGTATTGGTAAAGGGGCAATCCATTCTTTTTCCTCAATTGAAAGTGAATCAAGTATCTCAAATCCATTTTTGTAAACCAAATTGGCGTATCTTCTTGGGATATTGGTCGCTATAAATGGCAGTTGTTTATCCTTAGCAAAATCAACTAATGGGGCATAATCTGTTTTATAATTTGGCCATAGTCTTGCTAATGAATCCAGTTCGTTATGATTGATGTCCCCTTTTAAATAATCATTTAACACTTTTTGATTATCAGCTTCAAGCATTTCTGCTCCTAAAATGAGCAGTCTGGAATTATTTAGGTCTGACGTAACTTCGTATTGCAGCCAATGTGAAATGGGGTTATTATGTAATTCTCCAAATAAAATAATGTCTTTATCAGCAAGCGTTTTAAGCATTTTTTTATAAGAATTTTTTTTACCTTTAGCATTATAAATTACATACGATGGCTTGTTTTGACTAAAAGCAGTAATTGCAAATAGTTGAAGTATGAGGATGATTAATATTTTTTTCACTTTAGGGAACCTTTATTGTTTTTTGTGCAAAGTTGAGCGCAAGTTAGCGGAAAAACAGTACACAGTCAAGTGTTTTTAACCGTATTTTTAACTGCCGCCTGTGTGGGCTTGCTTTTTATATTACCCACATTTGTCAGCGAATCAAAATTCTACCGCCCATCGGTCTGCGATTATTCTTCCCTACTAGAGGTAAGCTCAGAATGACAGCTCTGGGTAGGCAGACGCCCACCATTAACTTTTTCAGCAACTTTTTTGCGAAAAGTATATCTTTGGCAACCAACTAAAAAAATCACAATGCGATTTATTACTCTGTGTGTATGTGCTTTGGGTGTAAACGCGCTGCTTGCTCAGCCTCTAAAGCAAGAGGTATCTTTCAAACAGCGGTTTTCGCGAGCTACCACCTACATGTTCGATCAGAACTTCAACCGTGCGCTGCACGAACTCCTCATTCTCGATTCGCTATTACCCGATAATGCCAACATTGCTTTTCAAATTGGATACTGTTATTTGCAGCCACCTGTGCGGGCGCGTAAGGCCATCGAATACCTTGAGCGTTCATCAGCCAGCACTACAAAAAATTACAAGGAGGGCTATTACAAAGAAGACAAGGCCCCCGTGGAAGCGCTCAAATACCTTGCAGATGCCTATCACAAGAATTATGAGTTTGATATCTCGATCGCTACTTACGAGCGGTTCAAACAAGAACTCCATCCTAATGACGTGGAAAGTGTTAAGGAAATTGAGCGGCAAGTCGAAATGTGTCGCGAGGCGGCCAAACTGAAAGAAACGCCTGTACACATGACTGTTACCAATCTTGGCGGAAAAATCAATTCTAAATTTGCCGATTACAGGGCGGTGGTCAATGCAGACGAGTCCTTGCTTATTTTTACATCGAGAAAACGAGGCAGTACGGGCAGTCTTCTCACTGATGATGGCAGGTATTTCGAGGATATTTTCATTGCCGAAAAACAGGATGACGGCAGTTGGGGTGAACCGCAGCCCATTGGTGCCACAATCAATACCAGCGATCACGAAGCTACGGTGGGTATATCTGCTGACGGGCAAACCCTGTTAATTTACAAATATGACGAAGAAGGACAAGGCGATTTGTATTCGAGCAAGCTCGTTGGCGACCGCTGGACGGTGCCCCAGCGTCTTGGTTCAAATATCAACACTGAGTTTTGGGAGCCGCATGCCACCATTAGCGCTGACGGACAATACCTTTACTTCACCAGCAACCGCGAGGGCGGTTTTGGTAGTACCGACATTTATTTTTGCAAAAAATTGCCCACGGGCGAATGGGGGCTGGCGCAAAACTGCGGGGCTATTATCAACACCCCTTATCCTGAAGACTCTCCGTTTTTCCACCCTGACGGAACCACGCTTTTTTTCAGTTCAAGGGGTCACAACTCAATGGGCGGGTTTGATATTTATTTTTCTGAGCGGCTCGAAGAGAAAAAATGGACCAAGCCGCATAACATGGGCTATCCGGTAAACACTCCGGGTGATGATATTTTCTTTATGCCCACTACTGACGGAAAAAGGGCCTACTACTCGTCTTTTCGCAGTGACGGCTTTGGCGATCAGGACATTTATATGATAACCTTTCCTGAATTTAAGGAAATTCCGCTTACAGTGTTTAAAGGAACAGTGAAAGACGCTATGGGCAATGTGCCCGAAGATGTGTTTATCACTGTAACCGACAACGAAACAGGTGACTTGGTGGGCAACTACATCCCAAATATGATGACAGGAAAGTACATCATCATCCTCAAGCCCGGTAGTAATTACAACATTACTTACGAAGGAGAAGATCTCTTGTT
Organism: Flavobacteriales bacterium; assembly: GCA_002746335.1. GTDB lineage: Bacteria > Bacteroidota > Bacteroidia > Flavobacteriales_H. The sequence continues at coordinate 18,324 of NVWW01000036.1, forward strand.
CCATTCGGAGAACCTCATTGTTCCCGAAGAATCGAATTATTATGAAATCAGCAAGGCCATTGAATTGCAGCCCATCACCGTAGGATCTACGGTAGAGTTGAAAAACATCTTTTTTGATTATGCTTCGGCACATATCACTTCTGCTTCTTATGTTGAATTGGAAAAAGTGTACAAAACCCTGAAAAACTCATCGCATCTCAAAATTGAAATCTCAGGCCATACCGACTCCAAAGGAGAGCCCAATTACAATATGAAACTCTCGCAAGATCGTGCGCAGGCTATTGTTGACCACCTGGTGGAGCAAGGTATTGAAAAAGGCCGGCTTGTTGCGAAGGGCTATGGGGAAACCAAACCCCACGCACCCAATACCAATGAAGACGGCAGCGATAACCCCGAAGGTCGTGCCAAAAACCGCAGGATTGAGATGAAGATTCTGGAAAAGTAGCTATTAATATCTATATCTCCTCCTTAGCTTTCCTATTTCATCGATTAACTAACAGTTCTCTATATTTGTTTTATCAATTCCATCAGTTTGCGGTTTATATTCACATTCATATTGGTTTTTTCGTCTTACTTTTCTTTTTCACAGCAAAGTAATTCATTTAAGGAAACATTTGAAACGGCCTATCAACACCTTGTTGACGAGCATTATGCGGCAGCTTTACCCTTGCTGCTTAAATTGGATTCGCTTTCCGAGCATAATGCTAACATGTGGTTCAAAATCGGCTATTGTTATCTTAAGTCTCCTTTTGATAATGAAAAAGCCATTCCATACCTTGAGCGTGCCACAACCAAAATTTCAGTGGATTATCAGGAGGGCGACCACAAGGAAATCAAGGCGCCAGCAGAAGCGATGCGTTACCTGGCAAATGCATACCACCGCAACTACGAGTTCGATGCGGCTATAGAGGCCTACGAGCATTTCAAGACTCTTATTGTAGAAAACGAAACAGTGGCATTGTCTGATATTGATCGACAAATCGAAATTTGCAGAAATGCCATTGAATTGCTCAAAACCCCAATCAATATGACGGTGACTAATGCTGGAAAAGCTGTTAACTCACCCTATGCTGATTATGCTCCAGTGATTTCAGCAGATGAATCCATGCTTATTTTTACTTCACGGAGAAAAGGCAGCACCGGCAAGAAGTTCACCGAAGACGGCAAATTTTACGAAGACATTTACATTTGCGAAAAGCAGCAAGATGGTTTGTGGTCGAAGCCGAAAAACATGGGCGGGACAATTAACACCAGCGACCATGAAGCCACCATTGGATTGGCCGCTGACGGGCAAACCTTGCTTATTTATAAATACGATAACTCAGAAGGTTTTGGCGATATTTTTGTGAGTAAACTCATTGGCGAACGCTGGACGTTGCCTGAACGTCTTGGTTCCAATGTGAATACCAAAGCATGGGAGCCGCACGCCAGCATAAGTGCCAACGGACAAATGCTTTTTTTTACCAGTAACCGCGAAGGTGGTTATGGTGGCACGGATATTTATTTCGCCAGAATACTGCCTACAGGTGAATGGGCGCTTGCACAGAATTGTGGCCCGGTAATAAACACGCCTTATAATGAAGATGCTCCTTATTTTCACCCAGATGGGAAAACGCTATATTTCAGTTCGAAAGGTCATTCAACAATGGGCGGATACGACATCTTTTTCAGTGATTTGCAAGAGGATGGCACGTGGTCAAAATCTGAAAACATTGGCTACCCTGTGAGCACCACTGGAGATGATGTTTTTTTCGTGCCTACGGCTGACGGAAAGCGCGCTTACTATTCTTCATTCAAAAAGGATGGATTTGGAGATTTGGATATTTACATGATTGCGTTGCCTGAACAAAAAGAGAAAAAGCTCACTGTTTACAAAGGATACGTAAAAGATCCCTTTGGTAATGTGCCCGAAGATGTGTTGATCGATGTTTATAATAACGAAACAGGAGAATTAACAGGCAAGTACAAGCCTAATTCAGTCACAGGCAAGTACCTGTTCATTTTCTCCGAAGGTGGCAATTACAACATTACCTATAAGGCCAAAGACCATCTGTTTCATTCGGAAAATTTGGTGGTTCCCGAAGACATGGCTTATAGCGAAGTGAATCAGGCGCATGAAATCAAGCAGGTGATTGCAGGGGCTACAACAATTTTGAAGAATATCTTTTTTGATTATGCGAAAGCAACATTGCGTGATGAATCAAAAGCTGAGCTTGCTAATCTCTATGAACTGCTGAATGAAAATCCTAAATTAATGGCCGAAATTTCAGGCCACACGGACGCTAAAGGAGATCCTGATTTTAATATGAAACTTTCGCAGCATCGCACCCAATCGGTGGCAGATTATTTGGTAAAACAAGGTATTAATGCCAAGCGTTTGACTGCCAAGGGATATGGTGAAACCCAGCCAATTGCCCCCAACGTAAAGCCCGATGGCTCAGACAACCCCGAAGGCCGTACCATAAACAGAAGAATTGAACTGAAAGTGGTGGCACTCAATTGAAGTGAAGCAGTGGTTTTGAAAAAAACAATTTTCCTATTTATTTTTTTTCTTTTTGCCTTCTTTTCATATACCCAAACGCCAAAAGAAAAATTTGAGTTATCACCAGAACAGTTCATCGATTCGGAAAAATTTACAGGAGAACATTGGCGCGATTATTTTTTAAATAATAAAGCCAACATTTCCAAAAAATTTGAGCTTGCTTGCGTTGTTGCTTTGAGCCATTATCCTGAATTAAAAGATGTGAAAATTAAATTCGTTGAAAAGAAAATCAAAGCTACGATGGCTGCACGCCCGGCAGGGTTGAGTATTTTTCGGAAAGGCCCGAAGCGCAAGTACAAAATCTTCATTAACAACAAATACAATCCGAAGGGCATGCTGCTCGAAATGTTTTCATTCGATTCGCAAACGGGAGTAGTGGGGCACGAATTGGGGCATATAGCGTGGTATATCAACCGTTCTACTTTTGGAATTATTGCCGATGGTACCGGCTACCTTTTTCCAAAATTCCGAGCCAACTATGAAAAAGCTACTGATAGGCGCACCGTTGATCACGGCTTGGGATGGCAGCTTTACTCCTTTACATATCAAGGATTGCATGAACTTAAAATGCCCGAAAAATACCTCCAACGTAAGAAGGAGATTTACCTTTCGCCCGAAGAGATTTTGGAATACATTAATAATCAGTCCAATTGATTATTGTGTTTTTTCGTAAGCTGCTTGCTGACTATAAAGTTACGATTTTTCCTATTTTACGACTCATTTTTTGATTTCGTACAACATGATTTTTTCTTGCCTTTTTCGCAGCACGATTCCTTTTTTTGCTGTTTGCATTCTTGTTGTTTCTTGTATAGTCCCACAACTTTTGTACTGCGTTCTTCTCCAATATGTTTGGCATAAATCTGTTTTACACTGCTTTGCCATTTTTTGTATGTTTTTTCATCTTTCAATTTCTCATCTGACCATTCTTTGACCAGCTCTTCTTTGAAATAAGCTTCGATTTCGGGCTGAATGGCAGCTGCTTCTTCTTCGTTGATGATGCCTTCCTTTAAAACTGGATTAACCAAATCTTTGGCAATTACACCCGCCTCTTCGATGCTGAGTTGGTCAACTTCAGCGCTACGGTACCATTTGCCTCTTTGAGTAAAATCACTCAGTTGATTTTTTTGCTCTTTCTTTTTGCTGATGGGGTCAAAAGCCACTTTGTGTTTTGTAAATAATGTACGTGCAGTCACTGCTTTTTCTTGCTCTTTTCCGGTGGAATTCCACACCACGGCAATCACGGTGCCGGGACGGTTGAGCCAAGCTTCTTTTATCGACTCCTGTTGCTCCAATTCGAGCAAAAGTGGCCTGGCACGGCTGCCGCAGCCGATTTCTGGCGCGGCACCGCACACTAATGGAGTTTGGTAAAAGGTGACGTTTTCAGCAGTGTATTTACTTTCGGTTTTGGTGTTGGCAAAACAGATGCAGATGGATGATAACATGACGCATCCGAGAGAAATTAACTGTTTCATTTTTGATAAGATTTAAGGCTTGATGACTTGGTTTTCATGCGGCAATTTCGCTTAAAACATTATTGTTCGCAATCATTTTAAAAAACGGATTCAACAGTTTTTTGTATTCGGGTTTGATGGAATAGAAGATGGTTTGCGCCACTTTTTCGTTGCTGACAATGCCACCGTCTTTCATTTTTCTGAGATGCTGTGAGATGGCCGGGATTTTCATTTTCAGGATATCACTCAAGTCACACACACACATTTTTTGCTGGTCGAAAAGCAAGTATAGGATTTTGAGCCTCACTTCGTTTCCAGCTAAGTTCAATGCACTCGCAAGTTTTTGAATTGAATTCTCGCAACAATCCAGCATTTCCTTGCAGCAGTTGATTTGCTGTAAGTCTGCACCCATACGGATACAAGTTTTGTTATTCATTACTTCGAATTTCAATACAAAGATACAATATTTTCTTATTTAAGCAAATACTTAAATAACGAACCCTTGGAATCTCATTTTGGAGATTAGAATTTAGAAATTGTAAGTTGTAAAAGATATTCATGAGTTTCTTCAGCTATTATTTGATGTGCCTTCCCTGAAAGGTGTTGCCGTGGTTTGTACAACGGTTCCGTGCTTTTATTTTTTGCAAATCTCAGCAACGGCTTTTCGCTATGGATGACAGGTGCAATTTTTTCGATTTCATTGAGTAAACCCTTATATGCTAATGGTTTTTCTTCTATTAAATTTTTCAAATCACCTTTGCGTGGAATGTGTACGATGAGAAAAATCCCACCATTTTCTTTCACTTCTTTTTTAAATGATTCGATAATTTTCAATGTGATTTTAGCTGATTCGTAATTCAACCCAAAATACTGCCTTTCGTAACCCGGAATGGTGAAACGGTTGTACTCCAAAACATCTTCTGTATAAGATGAAAAACGGCTTTTTCTCCAAATTTTGTCATCGTAATCGTCATTGTCATAGTAATGCTCATATCTTGCCAATTCCCAATCTTCAAAATTGTTAATGATTGCAGGGATAGCTTGGGGARGTGGAGTGGGGGAGTTGACGAGTTTCAACTCATCATTTTCCAAAACAAACCGTGGTTTTAGCAGCGGGTGTTTTTCATTAACTGCATAAAGGCATCTTACCAAATTYAAATTGCGCAACATGTTTTCYGGYTGAAAGCCGAAAATCACAATGTGYGGGTTAAATTTTTTGCCRAAATGTTTCCAACGYAAATAGGCTTGGTCAATGCCGTAGGCWCCCACTCCGAAATTGATTACTTCTGCACCTTGCATGTTTTTTTCCAAAAAATAGCCCATCGTGCTRTCGAATGGAATTTCATCACCCCAAATGTGAGAATCGCCAAAAAGAGCAATTCTTGTTTTGCCGGAATCGGGTTTAAATGAATATTCTTTCTTGTYRGARCGAATACCTTGTGMATTGTGCCGAAACCAGCCGTTTGCCGAGYGGAAATTGGGGCGGGGRATCCAACCTGTCAGCGAATCATAAACTACATATGAACTGCTGTCTGAAAGGTASCTGTTAACCCAYTCATCAATATTTTGCGGAAGCTGATAAGGTTTTAGAATTCGTGTGCCAATTCGGAAATTGCCATTAATATCGTAATAGCCCAACAAGCGAATACCAATTTCGCATGCAATAAAGCTAAGAAGAATCGTGCTGAAAAGAAGAATGAATTTTTTCGTCATCGCCTGTCATATTGATCAAAGCAAAATGTCTTAGATTCCGTGTTTGACGGGAGGAAGATTTACTTCGTTCAGAATGACACATTGTGTCACTTTATTCCATATTTATCAATCAAGTAAACTAAAGCTGTCATCGAAGCTGCACCCAGTTCCAGTTCTCGCTTGTTGATGGCTTCAAATACATCGGTATCTGCATGATGAAAATCGAAATAGCGCTGCGAATCGGGGCGGTAGCCAATGAGGGTTATCGTGCTGTCTTTGAGTGGGCCGATGTCAGCACCTGAGTAGCCGACCGGGAATTCACGTAAACCATAGGGAGCGAGAACATCCTTCCATGCAAGAATTTGATTGACCTTATAGTCTGTTGCATCGATGCTGAAACCGCGTGGGGTAAATCCACCTGCATCACTTTCGATAGCAGCCAAGTGAAATTCATTTTTCTTCTTTGCTTCTTCCGCATATTTCTTTCCGCCTCGTAATCCATTTTCTTCATTCATAAACAATACAGCGCGGATGGTTCTTTTGGGTTGATAACCTAGCGCTTTCAAAATTCTCAACACTTCAATGGATTGTACACAGCCTGAGCCATCATCGTGGGCGCCTTCGCCTTTGTCCCAAGCATCTAAATGCCCGCCAACCACAATAATTTGCTCGGGAAATTCGCTGCCTTTGATTTCGCCAATTACGTTGTGCGACAATACATCGGGTAGGGTTTCACAATTTAATTTCAGTTGAACTGAAGCTTTTCCTTGTTTTTTTAAAAAATCACTTAGGTATTCTGCATCGTTGGTACTTACGGCTGCTGCTGGTATTTTCTTCACTGCATCGTCATAGCGCATCGCACCTGTGTGTGGGTAGTCATCCAATCGCAGATTCATTGAGCGGACCAATACAGCTATCGCTCCTTTTTTAGCTGCTTCGATGGCGCCCATTCCTCTTTGGTCAACTGCACCAGCATAAGCCCAAAAGGTGGTGGTGTGTTTGGGGTTCATCGGCCGATTGTAAAAAACGATTTTGCCTTTTACTTTTTCTTCGGGCAACTCAGCTACTTCTTCCAGCGATTGCACTTCAATGACTTCGGCAGTAATACCGCTCTCTCCTGTGCCAATGGAACCTCCCAAAGCACAGATTTTCAATTCCTTTTCGGGGCTGATGATTTTGGCGTATTCCACATCACTGCGAACCCAGTGGGGCACCATGACTTCCTGTAGCCATACCTTGTCAAAGCCAGTATCTTCCATCACTTGTTTACCCCATTGTACAGCTTTTTCGGCTTGAGGCGAACCGCTTAACCGGTTAGCAGCGGTTTTGCAAAGCGTGCGTAGGTTTTCATAACATTCTCCTTTTGTAAGTACCTCATCGTATATAGAACGGATGAAGGCGCTATCCGCATTTTGAGCAGAAACCCGAAACGCAAAAAGCGAAAGAATGACTGGTAGAATCCAGCGCATTTGTTGTGATTTTTTTTTAATCTGTGTCGTCATATAATAAATTTAATGCCTCAGACAATTCCCGGAATGTCTTCATGTCGTTTTGATCACTGGCGATTTCTTTGCCTTTATGGTAAATGGGAATGGCCTTTTGCTGTTGTTGTGTTTCCTCATGTAACTTTCCTAACTGGTAATAAACGGGTAGGTAAGCGGGGTCAATGTCCAATACTTTTTCCAGCAATTTGATGGAATTATCGAGTTTGCCGTTCTTTTTCAATTCCAATGCTGCGGCATAGTTGAGAAAAGAATCATCGGGATTCTTTTCAAGCATTTGCATGATTAGGTTGTAGCGTTCCTGCTGCATGTGGGCAAAGTAAAAGAAAAAGTTTAAAGAAAAGCATGGCAAGCATGGATGTTAAAAAATGTTAAACTTCAAATCGCATATAATATTCTGTGAACACTTGCTGTTAGAAGCAGCGAACCAAAATACTACATTAATGATATACACATCATCTTTTTGGAAGCACCACTTCCAACAAAATCTCACTATCCAGCGGGTTGATTGGAACCAACAACTCACCATTACCGCATCAGAAAAGGAAGCTATTCTCTACTCGCTCAGAGCTTGGCAGTTGGGCGAGACCAGTGATGGTAAACACCTGCTGGCCGCAGCGAGAAAACATGCACTCAGTATGGACGATCCTCAATATGTAGATGCCGTAAAGCTCTTTATCAAAGAAGAACAAAAACACGGCAGCAATCTTGGGAAGTACATTGACCTCATTGGTGAAAGACGTTTAAAAAAGGATTGGGGCGATACGCTCTTTCGTAAAATACGCTATCTCAACACCAGCATGGAGCTGTGGACCATAGCCGTTATCATTGTGGAAAGCGCAGCGCAAATTTTCTACCAGGCTCTGCACGATGCTACGCGTTGTCCGTTGCTCCAGGCTATTTGCCATGATATCCTCATAGACGAAGTCCATCACATCAAGTTTCAGAATGAGCGGCTTTTTGTCATCTTTCAACACAAGCAGTTTTACAACAAGACCATCTCGGTGGGGTGGTATTCCCTGCTATTCTTTGGCACCATTCATGCAATTTGGTTCGGGCATAGAAAGGCCTTTTTGGCAGGAGGGGTAGATAAAAAGGAATTTATGMGGCAGATGTACTACAAGTTCTTTAACAGCATCCGGTTTATACACRCCTCCTACAAAGTGGCACCGCAAGCAGTTGCTACAGTTATCTGATACCTGACGACAGGTGCGGATGGGGTGAGGTCATTTATCAATAGCGCCCCTTAAATGTGCAATAAAAAAAGGGAACCGGTTTGGTTCCCCTTTCTGCTTTTACCATAGGGTAAAAGATTTATTTCACCTGTTCCACTACTGCCTTAAACGCTTCGGGATTGTTCATTGCCAAATCTGCCAAAACCTTTCGGTTCATGGTAATGCCTTTGGCTTTCACTTTTCCCATAAATTCAGAATAAGACATATCGTGCTCTCTTGCYCCTGCGTTGATGCGCTGTATCCACAATGCACGGAAGTTTCGTTTATTTTGTTTGCGGTCGCGGTAGGCATATTGCAAGCCTTTTTCCATCGCATTTTTTGCAACGGTGTAAACATTTTTCCTYCKGCCAAATTGGCCTTTGGTCTGTTTGAGGATTTTTTTTCTCCTCGCTCTCGATGCGACTGAATTGGTTGCTCTTGGCATAATTTCTAAGTTTTTTGGCAGTCAGCGTTCCCTTTTTATAGAGACTCTTTGTTGCTGATTACCTGGTTTAACTAATAACTAATTATTTAACAGCCAGTGCTTTTTTAATATTGCGTTCATCGGCTTTATGCACCGTAGTGGACTTGGTCAAATTGCGCTTGCGCTTGGTTGATTTTTTTGTCAGAATATGGCTTTTGAAAGCGTGTTTCCGTTTTATTTTCCCCGAGCTGGTAAACTTAAAACGTTTTTTCGCGCCCGATATGGTTTTCATTTTTGGCATGACAAATTATTTATGCTTAATAACCTAATTACTTCTTTTTCTTCGCTGCTAAGAACATAATCATCCGTTTCCCTTCCATTTTCGGCATTTGCTCTACGGTTGCAATATCTTCCATTTCTTGTGCCATTTTTAGCAAAAGAATTTTCCCTTTTTCTTTGAACATGATGGTTCTTCCTTTAAAGAACACAAAGGCCTTCACTTTTGCGCCATCCTTGAGAAACCGTTCTGCATGCTTCAACTTAAAGTTGTAATCATGCTCATCAGTATTTGGACCGAAGCGGATTTCCTTTATGACGATTTTCTGCGCTTTAGCCTTTATCTCCTTTTGCTTTTTCTTCTGCTCGTATAAGAACTTTTTGTAATCAATAATGCGGCAAACGGGGGGGGCGGCTTTCGGTGCGATTTCCACCAAATCCAACTCCTGTTCTTCTGCCATTTCCAGCGCCCGGCTGATGACGTAAACCCCTGGTTCAATTCCTTCGCCCACAACCCGTACTTGTTGGGCGATTATATACCCGTTGATTTTGTGTGGGTCTTCTCTTTTTATACGACCCCTGTACGGTCTTTTCTTTCTTCTTATTGCCAAGCTATGCTTTTAATTATTGATTTTAGTTGTGCTTGCTGCTATTTCGTCATTTATTATTGTAGCAAATTTTTCGATGCTGAAACTTCCCAAATCGCCTTCGCCTTGCTTCCTAACAGATACTGTGTTGTTTTCAACTTCCTTTTCTCCAATTATCAGCATGTAAGGGACTTTTTTCATTTCACTATCCCTTATTTTTTTGCCTGTTTTTTCGTTTCTGTCGTCAACGAAGGCGCGAATATCGTAATTTTTTAGCAATTGAGAAATATTTTGTGCATCATCATTGTACTTATCACTGATGGGTAGGATGGCTGCCTGCTCGGGCGTGAGCCACAATGGGAACTTGCCTTCGCAATGTTCAATCAGCAGGGCAACAAATCGTTCGAGCGAACCGAAAGGCGCGCGGTGTATCATCACAGGGCGGTGTTTTTGATTGTCGCTGCCGGTATATTCCAATTCAAAGCGTTCAGGTAGGTTGTAATCAACTTGGATCGTGCCCAATTGCCATTTCCTGCCTATGGCATCTTTCACCATGAAATCAAGCTTTGGTCCATAGAACGCGGCCTCTCCGACTTCAACCACTGTTTTCAGCCCTTTTTCTTCTGCCGCCTCAATAATGGCTATCTCAGCTTTTTCCCAATTCTCATCGCCACCCATGTATTTTTCTTTGTCTTTGGGGTCTCGAAGCGAAATCTGCGCGGTGTAGTTCTGGAAATCCAGCGCTTTGAATACATACAGCACTAAGTCAATCACTTTTTTGAATTCGTCTTTCACTTGCTCGGGGCGACAAAATAAGTGCGCGTCATCTTGTGTGAATCCGCGAACTCTTGTCAATCCGTGCAATTCTCCACTTTGCTCATAGCGGTAAACCGTTCCAAACTCGGCTAATCGAATTGGTAAATCTTTGTATGACCGTGGCTTTGATTTGTAAATTTCGCAGTGGTGCGGGCAGTTCATCGGCTTCAAAAAGAACTCCTCGCCTTCGGCTGGTGTTTTAATGGGCCTGAAAGAATCCTCTCCATATTTGTCGTAATGTCCTGAAGTGATGTACAAGTCTTTGTGTCCGATGTGGGGAGTTATCACAGGCTCGTAGCCCGCTTTTTTTTGTGCTTCGCGCATGAAGTTTTCAAGCCGCTCGCGTAGAGCAGCGCCTTTTGGGAGCCAAAGAGGAAGGCCTTGCCCCACTTTTTCAGAAAAGGTAAACAATTCGAGTTCTTTCCCTAATTTGCGATGATCGCGTTTTTTGGCTTCTTCAAGCAATTGGAGGTATTCTGTCAGTTCTTTTTGTTTGGGAAAAGTGATGCCGTAAATGCGCGTCAACTGCTTGCGTTTTTCATCGCCCCGCCAATAAGCACCTGCTACCTTGGTGAGTTTTACAGCCTTGATGAATCCGGTGTTTGGAATATGTGGCCCCTTACACAAATCGGTGAAGTTGCCTTGTGTGTAAAAGGTAATTTGGCCGTCTTCTAATTCATGAAGCAATTCCAATTTGTATTCATCGCCTTTTTCTTTGAAATAATTGAGAGCATCTGTTTTTGATATTTCGTTTCTGTGATATTCATTTTTCTCGCGTGCCAATTCGAGCATTTTCTCCTCAATTTTTTTGAAATCATGTTCGGAAATGGTTTGCTCACCCAAGTCAATATCGTAGTAAAAACCGTTTTCAATGGGAGGGCCAATACCGAATTTTACACCGGGATAAATGACTTCCAATGCCTCTGCCATTAGGTGTGCAGAGGAATGCCACATCGCCTTTTTTCCGCCATCGTCATTCCATGTGAGCAGTTGCAATTCAGCGTCTTTATTGAGCGGAAGTGTTGCATCGATCACTTCGCCACTGGCTTTGGCGGTAAGCACGCTTCTTGCCAAACCTTCGCTTATGGAAGATGCAATTTCAAGCGCTGTAACGCCTTTTTCATACGGCTTAGTTTGTCCGTCAGGAAATGTAATATTAATCTTCACGACTTAATTGAACAAGGTCGCAAAATTAGCAAACCAGAAGAATGTTTTTAGAATCACTTAATTTGGTATCCCAGCGCGAAAATGACGCAGCCCTTTTTGAGCGAATCGGCAGTTGGTGGTACGATGTAGTCAATATAAACTCTACGAGAACGCTCTGGTTCGAAAATAAATTCTGTTTGGTCGGCAGAGAATTCGCGGCTTGAGAACATTACTTCCCTGTTTTTCGATTCATAGCGCTTATTGTAAATTTCGATATCAATGGGTTGTGGAAGTCCTTCAGTGTTGAATACAAAACGGTAGCGCTCGCCAATGTATAACGGTACTTCCAGTTCTTTAAATTGCTTCTTGTTTTTGAAAGTAAATTTGGTTGATTTTGATGCATCGTATTGAAATTCGGGCCTTAGTGCTGCCTTGCATTTCTTTTTAATTTCAGTAGGGTTGCAGGCATCATAAATCTCATTTGTTTGAACTGTGAAGCCCATCAAAAACACCGAAAATATGAAAATAAGTTTCTTTTTAGCCATAGCTCAAAAGTTATCCGTTGATGATTTTGTTTCTTACTTCTTCTATTTTGACCATCATTTCATTTAGTTCATCTTCCGTTACTTWTATGCCTTCCTCTGGTATTTCGCCATCAGGGCCGAGCGCTTTTATTACTTCGAAGTTTAGATAAACAGCGTGCACAGCTTTCAGGTCAGAAATCAGCACGGTTAACTCCTCGGTTTTGTTTGGGTGGTATTCCACTCCCCTCACAATCATGTCGAGAATAGTCATTTGCTCCACGAGCCGGTTGGTCAATTTCATTTTCTTATCATCCTGTATCACTTTACTGCCAATGTACATGGCTTCAAGCCATCCGCCTGAAAAATAAATAGCTGACATGTATTCTTGACCGCTTTCTTCGAGGTGGTCGTCTAATTGTTCCTGGATTGTGCTGAGAATGTCAATCAATGAATCTTCCACRCCAATGTTTCTTTCAAAACTTTCAAAAAGCGATTCTGAATTGAAAATGTTGGAAATGCCCAGTTCATCRGCTAATTGTCTTACTACTTTCATGTATTCCATCGCTTCTTGGGTTTGGTTGTTGAGCACGCAGTAAGATAGRTCTGCYGAATATGCYCCGAAGTTGAGCGATTTGCTCAGCTTGGATGCATATTTRGTRACATTAGCAGGGCTRTTGGTGACATCTGCCCTGTAAACCARKCCTGATTTTTTGAAAATGGAAGCAATTTGCAGAGGYGAAGGYAGAATGAACGGRAAATCTTCGAAAGCATCTTCTTGCTGCACCGACTCATTCATCATTTCTTCYACTTTCTGCTGGGTTTCATTTGGTTGTGTTGCTTCTTTTGGCGTCTGATTCGAATTACAAGCAACCAGTGTCCACCCCAAAGCAATCACTAAGAATGTTTTCAAACGATTTACCATGGCTTTTGAATTTATTACGAAACTAAAATAACTATTTTTTGAATATTCAAACTTTAACTGCGAACGTTTACTACTTCCGCAAAAGTAATTTTTATTTCTACACAGCAGCATTTCAACCGCAACTTTCTCCCATTTTTGCATTTTGAATTTGAATTTTTCTATATTTACGAACTGTGAAAAAAATCACGTTATACATTGCAACTCTTTGTTTATGCACAATATCTTTTGCTGCAAGCAACCAGCAATATGTTGACAGCTTGCTTGGTGCGCTTGTTGAACTGCCTGACGACACCCAAAAAGTAAATGTGCTTTTGTTGTTGGCCAGCGAATATAAAAACGTTGGMGGGTCCAAAGCRTTGCTCTACGCYCTCGATGCAAAGGGCCTTGCAGAAAAYATTGGYTATGAAAACGGGTTGACYKATGCCCAATTTGATATAGGCAACATCTTAATTAAAGAGGGGCGTTACACCGARGCGCTACAATATTTCTTGCAGGTAAGTCAATTTTACAAAAAAGGCGGCAAAAAAAGAGAACTTGCTAAGGTGTTCAATAAAATAGGCCGCTTATATTGGATTCGTGGCGATTACGGAAAAGAACTCGAATATTACCTTGCTGCGCTCAAAATCCATGAGGAACTCGAAGACAAAAAAGGCATTGGCGATGGGTTGAATAAAATAGGAAACATACACCTCAATCAAGGAAGGAATGAGCGTGCGCTTGAATATTATAGTCAGTCGCTTGCCCTCAGAAAGGAAATAACCGACACTACTGGCATTGCAGGAAGTTACAATAATATCGCCATAGCAAATTTCAATAAAGGRCTGGATTCGCTGGCGYTGGATTATTATTTTAAGTCCCTGACACTACACGAAAAAGTTGACAACAAGCTTAACATTGGCAATAATTTGGGTAACATCGGGCTGGTGTACCGCAAATTAGGAGAATATGATTTGGCCCTCATTTATTTTGGCAAAAGTTTGGTTATCCGTAAAAAAATTAACGACTGGAGTGGAATTTCTGGGAGCTATGCCGGCATAGCGGGTGTTTATGAACGGCAAGGGAAATACCAGCAGGCCATCGAGCATTATAAAAAATCGCTTGCGCTGGCTATCGACATTGAAGGAAGGGAATGGATGAGCGGAGCCTATCGCGGCCTTTCATCGGCTTATGAAAAACAGGGTGAATTTGAAGAAGCCCTTGGTTATCATAAATTGTATAAAGAAGTGCACGATTCCATTTTTAATATGGCAAGCGCTGAAAAAATTGCTGAATTGCAAGCAATATACGAATATGACAAAGGCAAGCGCGAAATTGAGTTGCTTAAGCAGCAAACCGAATTGCAAGAGTTAGAGGAAAGAAACCAAAGCATCTTCATGTGGGCGCTTATTGGCACCATTGTGTTCATTGCTTTATTGTGCGGATTGCTCTACAGCGGTTTTCGTGTGAAGCATAAAGCCAATGAACTGCTCAACCAATCACTACAGGAAAAAGAATTGATGCTGAAAGAAATCCACCACCGTGTGAAAAACAATTTGCAGCTCATCTCAAGCTTGCTCAACTTGCAATCCTCTACTGTACAGGAAGAATCTGTTCTGAAAGCGTTGCGTGAGGGGCAAAACCGTGTTCGCTCCATGGCATTGTTGCATCAAAAGCTCTATCAGGGAAAGAACTTCTCAGAGGTAAACTTTAAGGAATATTTAGAGGAATTGACTGCCTCTATTTCCGAGTCATTTGGAAGAAGCAGCTGTGTTATTAATTACTATAACGTAGATGATGTGCGTTTTGATATTGATACTGCTGTGCCGCTCGGCCTTATTGTCAATGAATTGATAACTAATGCTTGCAAGTATGCTTTTGGAGAAAAAAACAGAGGCACCATAAACATTGGATTAAAAGAAATCCACTCAAACAAATATGAACTTATTGTTGAGGACGATGGCATCGGTCTGCCTAAAAATTTCAGTCACAAAAACTCGAAAACGCTCGGCATTGAATTAGTGTCAAGTTTAACAGAGCAACTAAATGGCGAAATGAATTATTCAGTCAACGGTGGCACAAAATTCATAATCATTTTTTCACCGGCTATTCAGCAAGAAAGCAAAACAATTTGATAGGCCATAAAAAACTTCAATTTGTTCTAAACCATTTGTTATTATTAGCGAAGAACTCAAAGAGTTCATTTAATAGGATTGTGTGTGTTAGATTGCCCTTTGCAAATCGACTAATGGTGTGTGTGATGAAAATGGGAATTTAATAAGCGCTATTGCTAAACAATGATTGGTCAGCATTTTTTACCGCTACTTTTTTAACATCACTGTAAAGAACTGATCGGCCTGTTTTTTTAATCCTGTAATAATAATGCCCGACAGCAGGAGGCACATCATTAAAAAAATACATCATATCGTAATGCGAGGCAATGCCTTTTTTGCTTTTAATCACTTTAAATACTTTGCCGTCTGTTGAGCGTTCGATTACATAATTGAAATCATCCAATTCATTTTTCATCGTCCATGAAAGCATAACAATTTCTGTGTTGGCTACAACATAAAAGTTTTCGATTGGTTTTGTGTCATTGGGTTTCTCGGCCATTGCCTGAATAGCAGGAAACATAGTCATCAACAGAATAAGCAATACGATTTTTTTTGTTTTCATAGTTATAGATTTTAAACAAAAGTACGTGGAGGAAAGTGGACGAGAAACCGAGAATCGAGGCTTACCCTTCGGATGTAAGATTTTACAGAAAGTTAATTATGTTCGTTAAAGGTGTGGTGGGTGGTTAATTTACACTTTTCAACTCGAAAGGAATGTTGCTGATTTCAAGAAATTCATTGCCTCTTTCTTCCATCACATCGTCTTCTACCAAGTGATGCCAGTTTACTTTTACTTTATTTCCTGTAGCGGTTATTTTTTCTAAGGTAAAAAGTATTTCAGCGATTTCCTTGGCAGAGGAAGAGTTGAAATATTCCAGAAAAAAATTGAATTCAGTATTCGAATTAGGTGATTTCACATATTCATTAAGCCATTCGATAACCGGCTTAAAAAAATACATGGGGTCTTCGTGCAGGCAATTCCCAGAAATCTCAAACACATTGGTTTGCTGACTCAATACAACTTTTGGACAGATGTCCGTTGCTTCTAACCTAAAGTCGTCAAGCATTAAATAATCACATTAATGGAATAGAATGAAGTATTTTCATCAAAAGCAGTGAACTCATATTTTAATTTCTCACTGCTGTCGCGTGCGAGGTTGATGAGGCCTAGTCCGCCAGAATTGCCGTTGTGACTGCTTTCACGTAGGTTTTTTTTATACAGTTCCCTGAGTTCATCTTTGCTAAGCTGTATCACATGGTCTAATTGCTGGGTGAGGGATGGTATTTCCTTATTGTCAATGACGTTGCCAGCACTAATGATGTAGCTGTTGTTGCTTTTACCGATAGTAATAATCCCTTCGTGAATGCTGTTTTTTTGTTTTGAATGAGTGCTGATGTTTTGAGAGAGTTCGACCATCGCCATAAATGTGCGCTTTTTGGTGGTTGATTTTTCTGCCTGCTGTTGCATGCTTTCCTCCATCATTTTAAGCACAGACATGATAGAATCTTGTGAAAAATCGCCTTTGTAACACATCAGCAGATTTTTTGGTGTCATGCCGTTTTGAAATTCCTTGGCATCTTCAATTGGTGTATGTTTAGTGTTCAGTGTATCTTTTCCTTCTAGCTTGATACCAAGATAAAACAGGGTATTGAAATCGTCTATTTTTTCAAAATCGAATTCCAGCTTTTGTCCCGACCTGCGCGCCATCTCAATCAATCCCAGCCCTGCTCCGCCTTTGCTCGAAAGTTCTTCGTTTGAAAGAATTTCCATGTATAGTTTTTTCAACTCATCTTGATCCAATTGATTGATGCTGATGAGTTTTTCGTGCAAATCTTCTACCTGATCATTATCTATTAAATTTACCGAAGTAATACAAACTACGCTGCCTATGTTGCGGGTGAAGAAAAGCCCCGTAGTGTTGGTTCCCGAGCCGGAAGTAGTTTGCTGGTCACCATGTCGCACGATGTTTTGAAAAGATTCAGCCATAAGAAAGGAAATCTTACGCTTCAGCTTATGGAGTTCTTTTACATTATCAAGGTTGTATTCGCTCATGCTGAGGATTTTTTCAGTCATGTCATCGCTGAAATCCCCTCTGTATACAAAACACAGGTTGTCGTCTCTCAGTTTTTGATAAAAGTTATATAGCGTCTCCAATGCCAATTTGCTGAGCCGTTAGCTGTTCTTAGAGAAAAAACAAGAGGTAAAAGTATATAAAACATTGAATGTGAAAAGCATCTGATGCAGAAATTTTTATTTTTTCTCAAGTAAAAGTACATTTTCTATGTGATGTGTGTGTGGAAACATGTCCACGGGTTGCGTTTTTTTTACAGTGTATTTTTCACAAAGCATACTGACATCTCTTGCTTGAGTAGCTGGGTTGCAACTTACATAAATGATTTTTTCAGCCAAGATATTGAGCAATTGTTTTACTGCATTTTTGTGCATACCTGCTCGTGGAGGATCGGTGATGACAATACCCGGTTTGCCGTGTTTTTTTACAAAATTGTCGGTTAGAGTATCTTTGATGTCTCCCGCAAAAAAATAGGTGTTTTTGATGTTGTTAATGCTTGCATTTTCTTTGGCATTTTCGACTGCTTCAGGCACTGATTCGATGCCGATAACTTTTTTCGCATTTTTAGCTATAAAATTGGTAATTGTGCCGATGCCAGAATACAAATCGTAAACGGTTTCATCGCCTTTCAACATTGCAAATTCCTTCACTGTTTGGTACAATTTGATGGCTTGTGTGGTGTTTGTTTGAAAAAATGACTTAGGTCCAATTTTGAATTTTAAATCCTCAATTATTTCAATGATGTGGTCATTGCCTTCAAACAGTCGGACATCCAAATCATAAATCGTGTCGTTCTTTTTTGGATTGATTACATACATTAGTGAGGTAATTTCAGGAAATTTTTCAGCCAAGTGAATCAACAACTTTTCTCGTTCTTGTTTCATTTCTTTTCCAAAACACAAAACCACCATCACATCGTCCGTTGATGCAGTTCTGACGATAAGGTTACGCAAAAAGCCCTCGTGTTTTCTTATATCGTAAAATGAAAGATGATTTTCCAACGCGTATTTTTTTACCTCCAGTCGAATCTTGTTAGATGGTTCAGGTTGAAGCCAGCATTTGTTGATGCCGAGCACACTGTCAAACCTGCCGGGCACATGAAAACCAAGTGCATTTCGCTCGAAAATTTTGTCTTGTTTTATTTCTTCTTCTGTAAGCCATTTTTTATTGCTGAAGGTAAATTCGAGCTTGTTGCGGTAGAATTTTGTTTTATCTGCAGGTATGATTTGCCTGATTTCGGGCAGCTCAATTTTTGCGATTCGTTCAAATTGCTCAGTCACCTGTTCTTGCTTGTAATGCAGTTGTTTTTCATAGTTTAGATGTTGCCATTTACACCCGCCACAAATGCCAAAATGCTCGCAAAATGGCTCCACTCTATCATCGGAAAAAAGATGGTATTTAACCGGCCGACCTTCCAAATAAGATCTTTTCTTTCGGGTAATTTGAATGTCTGCTACATCGCCTGGAACCGCATGTTTCACAAACACCACTTGTCCATTGGGTTTTGCCACTGATTTTCCTTCAGCGGTAACGCCAATGATCTCAAGATTTTCGAGTATTGGAAGCTGTTTTTTTCTGGACATTTGCAGCAAAGGTATTAAGGGAACTTCTAATAATTCATTTGCATCAAAATTTTCATAATTTTTTAAAGACAAAGAAAATTTTTGAAACACTATCGG
>NVWW01000037.1 GCA_002746335.1 Flavobacteriales bacterium
TTTACTTCTCCCCAAAGTAACAAGTCGGGCACAAGAAAAAACTCAAGAACATTCATTGTCGCTACAATAAAAATTTGCGTTGCAGCATTTAGCCGTGTCATTATGCCCGTTAAAATCCATATTGCCATTCCGATTTCAGCAATTCCAATTATTTTTATAAATAATCCTGAATGTCCGTCACCTAAAATTCTTGCTATGATTTGTTCGTGTCTTGGAACAAGGTTAAGTACTTTACAAAAAAGGCCGTTTGTAATCCAAACAGTCACTATGAAGTAGGTCAGAATTCTATGTATTTTCCTGTCTTTCATTTTGTGAGCTGTCGGTTTTACGCTTGTCTTCAACGTTTATATACGTATAGAACAACCCGCCTAAATTACTGAAAATATGCATATTTTCAATGGGGCAAGGCAGTCTCTGAAAGGAGCTTAAATTATGTTTGGTTTATGAAAACAGGGAGTTGTGTATCAGCTACTTTTTTAGCATTAGTTTTTGAAGTTTTAATTAAGAAATATTTTAATTCTCTGTTGAATTTTTCAGCTGGTCCACTGATGGGTTTTACAATATCTAATCATTCGTTTCCGGAAAAACAATGGTGCGATTTCCCGTGATGATGATGCGATGGTCCAAATGAAGTTTTACGGCCTTAGATAAAACCTTACGTTCAATATCTGAACCTATTTGTGTCAGGCTTTTGGGTGTGCTGGCATGAGAAACTCGTTCAATATCCTGTTCGATTATCGGACCTTCATCCAAATCATCCGTAGCATAATGCGCAGTGGCACCAATCATTTTCACTCCTCTTTCATAGGCCTTTGTATATGGCTTTGCACCTTGGAATGCCGGTAAAAAGGCATGATGGATATTTATGATTTTATTTGGGTATTGGCGGATAAAATCCGAAGAAAAAATTCGCATAAACCGAGCTAAGACCACCAAATCAACTTGATGTGAATCTAACAACCCCAAAATTTCTTGCTGTTGGTCTAACCAGTTTTCAGCAGTCACAGGTAAATGATAAAAAGGTATGTTGAATTGTTCGGCCACATGTCTTACCGTCTCGTGATTGCTTATTACAAGAGGAATATGACATTGCAGTTTCCCCTCACTTTGYTTTYCCAATAGRTCRAATAAACARTGTCTGGTTTTGGAAGTCARAATAGCGACATTTTCTTTGTTCTCAACATAGTAAACGTGCCAGTTCAAACTCAATTGGTGCGCTATYACAAAAAATCGCTTGTCTAAYTCTTYCCTGCTATACATCAAATCACCGGCATCCAARCTGAYCCGCATGAAATAGGAATYCTGAATAGTATCGGTAAACTGYTGACAACTAAGAATATTGAAACCCTCATCGTAAAAGAAAGTGGTTACTTTGGCGATGAGTCCTTTGCTGTCGTTACATTGGATTAAAAAGATAATTTTATTTGAAGACATGTTCAGTTGTATCAATTATTGCTAAAGGCTTTGTCTCATATGTTTGCCAGCCAATAAAAGTAATTAAATTTCGGCTGAAAAACTAAAGAAGAATTTACTTTTCAGGGAGAATTAGGGGTTCCTGAGTTATTGATTTATCAATGGTGAGAATGCTAAACTCAAAACTACTTCCTCACCACAAACAGTACATTCGAAGTGAACTTCGTTTTATCAATGATTTCTATGGTGAGATTATGCTTCTGTACGCACGCGATGATTTCATCTCTTGACATGAAACAGAGGGTGCCGCTGGTTTTGTTAAAGCCGAAGGTAGTGGAGATGAACTCGGTAAAGCGCGTGCCAAAATGCCTGTCGGGCATATTGCGATCGGCATCACGAATGAGCACAACACCGCCTTCATTAAGGTTTTGAAAGCATTTGCTCAACAACGTTTGTTGCTGCTCTTTGCCCAGGTAGTGAAGCACATCGCTAATGATAAAAGCATCGGCAGGTGAGTAATTATAAGTTGTTACATCGGCACATTCGAAATTAACCGCGTCCGTTTTGCAGTTCACATTTTGTGCGATATTTATTTTTCGTTCATCGTAATCAATGCCGAGAATATTTCGTTGGTCTGAAACAAAGCTGAGTAAATAGGACAGGAAACCGTAGCCGCATCCCACATCCACTATATTGCCCTGTTTTGGTATGATGCTGTCGTAGAGCTGCCAGTTGTTTTCATAACGTAGTTTGCCCCGCAAATACCACTCTACCATGTTGCCCCTAAACAGATAGTTTTTGACAAGCTTGTCTTTGTAATAAGCGGGCGACTCCAACTCATCTCGCACYTTTTGATATTCGGACTTGAAATGGCRGCTGATTTTCTTCGTTCTTTCGGAATAAGTTGTGCCAAACGAAGTRTCATTAGCTTCGATTCGTTTGAGTATTTTGATGGTCATACAGCCGTTTGAAAGTAAAAAATCTTTTTTTCCCATTATATCACCCATTCCGTGCAGTATAACRGGAACCACATCRAGGTTGAATCGCTCTGCCAAAAAGAAAGCGCCCTTTTTCATACGCCCCATCTTTGACGTGGGCGAGCGYGTGCCTTCTGGGAAAACCACGATAGAATAGCCGTCATCYATCAATGCCTGCAGGTGCTCAACATTTTTTTCAAACCCTGCGGAATCGGTAGCGTGGTAATAATCTGCCTTCTGCACGACTCTCCCGAATACCGGTGAGTKRTASACCCATTTATTCGTCAACAAAATAAACTTGGGGTGCAGCGAAATCATAATGATAATATCGAGAAATGACTGRTGGTTGGCAATCACCACAGCRGGCTTTTTGAAATCTTCCTTTTCTTCATTGATAATTTGCTTCTTCACATTGGGGCCCATGTGCGTGAGTGACCAGGTGAAAAAACGCATCGTTTGGTGATAAAACATCTTTATTTTCTTCATTTTCATGGGAAGAATGAAGGCCATTACGGTTAAAATAATGCAGCCAATAAAGAAATAAATGAATACAAATGTCGAGTAGCAGAAAATGAAAAAGGTTATAGGTACAATGCCTTTCTTTTTTCTTTTCAGTATGAAAAAGTTGAAGAGCATCGGTTGGATGGTGAACGCCATGAGCACTACTGAAAGAATACCGATGACTGAAATCAAAGCAATGGATTTTAACGCGGGGTGCTCGGCAAAAATCAATACGCCCACACCGCAAATGGTGGTGATTGCCGACAGCAGAATAGAGGTTTTGTACGAGTCCACATTTCGTACGCCCCATTTGTATTCCTGCTGCAGCCCCTTCAACACGAAGATGCTGTAGTCAATGCCCAATCCGAAAATAAAAGTTGAAATAATGATGTTGAAGATGTTGAACCGGATGTCAAAAGCACCCATGATGCCAAGCGTCCACAGCCAGCTTCCCGCAATGGGGGCAAGTGTCATCAAAATAAGTTCTATCCTGCCAAGCGAAACATATAAAATGAAAAGCACAATCACGAAAGACAAAAGCACGAGCAGATTGAAATCGTCTTTGAGCAACTCGATGAATTTAGATGTCAGATATTGCTTGTCGAGCAAGAAAAAATCAGTTTTATTTTTTCCGGTTTCGCTGTTGTTTTCGAAAGCAGCATAAATCTTTGGCATATCTTGTTGCTCTACTTTCAATAGCGTGGTAATGGTTGCCATGCTGTCGGTTTCGGTGACGTAGTCCTTCAGAAAAAGCTCTTTTAGTTCAGCAAATTGTGAGATTGAAATGGGTTGAAAATCCTTGTTTAAGAGGTTGAAAAACTCACCAAAAGCACTCTCTTTAAACTTGTATTTTCTGCCTTCCTGAATCAATTGATTTTTCAGGTTTGACTTTCGCTTTTCGGTCCAGAAATTTTGCCAGCGTTTGATTCTTTCATTTTGCAGCGAATCTGAAATAAGCAATGAGGAAACTGCTGAGATCTTTTTTACAATGCCTTTTTCTTTTAAATCATTGATTACGTTAAGTGTTTGTTCATTTTTTCGCAATGCATCGCCTATCGTTTTTCCGCTTGAAACCAAAAAAATGGATTTGAGCGCATAACTGTGAATTTTGTTTAGGTTGTCTTCGGCCTGCTGCAGCTCTTCCGATAGGTAATTCATCTTGTTCATGTCACTTTCAAAGCTCACTTTTTTGAAAGTAAAAGCGCAAGCGATAGAAATCAGCACAACCACTATAATGAGCCATTTGTTCTTTTCCAGCGGAATGGCCGCCAATTTATCCAGCCACGATGTATGTGTTGCAGAAACGTGAGGAATCACGCCTTTACCCCTTTCCTTCAATAAATGCGGCAAAATCAGCAAGGCCATCACCGCTGCGCTCACTACGCTGATGGCGGCAAATAGCCCCAGTTCCTGCAGCGCTTCTGATTTCACAAACAGCAGGCACAAAAAGGCAGCAGCAGTAGTGAAGCAACTTATAATGATAGGAGTAGCTACATCTTTTAAAACGGTTTCCACATTACCTTTTCTGCGGAAATGTGTGAAGATGTGTAACGAAAAATCCAACGTGATGCCGAGCAGCACTGAGCCAATACCCAATGCAATTGCCGAAACACTGTCTTTAATTAAATAAAGCAGCGCTATGGAAATGCTTCCGCCAAAGATCACGGGAAGAAAAATAAGTAAGAAAATGTTCCACCTTCGATAAAACAGGCTGATGAAAATTATGAGTATCGTTAGTGCAATAGAAACCGTGATGTGAATATCACTTTTAATTTGGTTGGCATTGCCTACCGCTACCGCCAGGGCACCGTAGTATTCTGCATTGATTTCGGGGTTGCTCGTGGCCAAGCTATCCATTGTCAGGTCAAGAGCAGCTATGAATTCGGAGTTTTTTGATGTTTCATGTGTTGGGTTTGCGGGGACGATAAACAGCAACAAATTGCGTTTGTTTTTGGTGATGATATAGCCATCATGCAGTTCGTAGTTGTCGTCAAATTGCAGGTTTTGAAGTTTTTTCAAGCCGATGTTTGTCAAGCCCAGCGGATCTTGAATGAGGAATTTCTTAAAAGCAAACCCCGCAGGAGAAACCAGTGTTTTGTAATTGTCTTTTAATTTTCGACTGACAACTGCACTATCTATTGAGTTTTCGATTTCATTGTAATCACTTTCTTCGAGAAAAACAGGTAGGTTTTCATAAAAAACATTGTACACATCAAGCATCGCGTCCTCAGAAATACGGTAAGTGATTTCCTTGATGTAAACGGAATCCAGCGGTTCTAAAGCAGCTACAAACCGGTTGGTATAGTCGATCAGTTTTTCGGGGTTCGATTCAGCGGTTGAGTCAGCCAGCGAAACGCTTACCACCAATTTTTCTACAAACTTATTACTGCGAAACACATGATTTAACATTCCTATTTTTCCGTCAACCGGAATCATTTTGGTGATGTCTTCTTCTAAATGGATTTTCGATGCGAAAAAACCCGCAAAGCCCAACACCGCGAGCAGGAATGTCACAAACAACAGCCGCTGCTTGCGGAAGAATAGATAGATATGGTAAAACAAGTGACCCACTTTTTGAATATGAATTAATTGAGGTTATCCATTTCCTTCACATCTTTTCTGAAAAACTTCAAAAGCACATAGGTCAAAACACCTAAAACGCATCCCGTTATCGTTGCAAGAGACAAACTACCAATAGCATACTGAAGGGTGTACTCTTTCACAATTTCAAAACTCAATTCCTTGTCATAACTCACTGTTTCCTCTTTTGTGCCAATCAACCATTCGCCCATTTTTAAACTGCCATAAACAATAACCGGAATCACTGGCGGGACGCTGATGTTAGATGCGACTAAAACGAGCACTTTATTTAACCCAAAAATATATGCAAAAAGTAAGGCGGAAGCCATCTGGAACCCCCAGAATGGGGAAATACCGAAAAACACACCTACCCCAATAGCAGCGGCTTTTTTTAGGTTGGATTCCTCAGTACCGAGTAAGTGTTTGCGRAAGAGTTGCCGGAAGTTTTTTTTTTAATGTCGCGAAAAAATAAAACCGGGCGATACCAAACCAACGCTAGAAAAACGAGCCACGTATTGAGCAAGCTTACACGGCTGAAATCCTGAAAGGGTCGAAAATGGGTGACCCGCTCATCTCCAGTAGCATAATAAACATGTATAGGGCAAGAAATAACATTGATGCCTTTCCATGCAGCTTTCACTATGATCTCCACTTCATATTCGTATTTCTTGGTAAACGAGTGGATGTCTTTGATTTTTTCCAGCGGATACAAACGATACCCTGATTGCGTGTCAGGCAAATTGATGCCCGTTTCGAATCGATACCAAAAGTTGGAAAACTTGTGCCCGAAACTACTTTTTCCTGGAATACTGTCCTGTTCCATATTGCGAGCACCGACAATCAGAGAGTCTGGCTCCTTCTCTATTTTCTCAAGAAAAACAGGTAGATCTTTTGGTAGATGTTGGCCATCGGAATCAATCGTGATGGCATAGCGGTAATCCTTTTCGCGGGCATAGTCGAACCCCTTTCGCATAGCCCAGCCCTTGCCCACATTCTGCCCGTAGCTGATGATTTCGATATTCGAATACTTCTTTAAAATTTCTGAAGTGCTGTCAGTTGAACCGTCATTGACAACAAGTACATTATCGGTGTATTCAAGCACACCTTCAATCACATTGGCAAGCGTAGCATCATTGTTATAGGTAGGAATGATAACGCAACAGTTCAGTTCCTTGAATTTTTGCTTATACATGAAGATTACACAGGTTTTTTCTCGCAAAGGCGCAAAGAACGCTAAGCTTTATAGGTTATTTACTATTCTTGTGATGCCGTCTTTAACCAGGTTTACGTTGAAATTGACCAGCAATCCTAATTTTATATCAGACAGTTTTAAATAAGTTAACAATTGTTTTTTATGCACAGGGGCAATTGCCTCCACCGATTTTATTTCTACAATCATTTTGTTTTCAACAATAATATCTGCCCTAAACCCCAAATCCAATTCTTTTCCTTCATAAATAGCCTTAATACCCTGCTGCCGCCTATACTTTATTCCAAGTTTATCAAGTTCATAGCAAATTGCTGCCTCATATACTGATTCAAGCAGCCCAGGACCTAAATTGCGGTGGACTTTTAGGAATATGTTAACCAGTATCTTTGAAATTTCATTTTCTGTCATTTTTTCTTAGCGTTCTTAGCGTCTTTGCGAGAACTATTTTCTCACTTGAAACTTCCCTTGAACTTTAAAAAAACAGTGTCTTCGAAATGGGTAATGCAAGAAACGCCATAGGTATTGTCTTCCTTCTGTTTGATTTCAAAATCGAGATTCAAAACAGGATTGACTTCGGGATTGATTTTCGCCATGAATTTGATGTTATCCCCTCGGTACATAAAAAGGTCTTTATTCAATACTTTTTCAGTGATTTCCTTAATGATTTGCATCATACAAACTCCGGGCGCAATAGGGTTTCCCGGGAAATGTCCTTTGAAAATGTCATGATTTGGATTTAATTCAATTTTGGCTTTCGCTTGCCCGATGCCATCACCCTGTAATTCAATCAATGTATAAAAATCGCCTAACATATTTTACGAATTACGAGTTTGAGTTAATTACGACCGAATAGTGACTGCAATATTAATTAATCCTAAATTTTTCAGCAGATATGTCTTCGTTTATTCTTTTGTTGAAAAAGTCAATCGTGGTATAATCTTCAGAAAGCTCGAGCATTTTGAATTTGACAACCGAATAATCGGTCTTATCAAAAGAAACATCAATTCGCTTCAGAAATTTTTTCATTCGCTCAGCTGTAGGTGTAAGTTCGAGAAGGTAGCGTTTATTATTTTCAAGATAATTAATGCTGAAATCATTGTTATCAAATAGGTCTCCTTGCGTAAACCCCATCATCATGTCATTTATTTTTTTGAAAACTTTGCTTGATCTTGCATCCAATTTGTTTTGCCCGTTTTCATCAATTACAAAAATTTTGTTGTTGTTGATGACGATAGCGTATGGATGAGGCGTGAGGTATTCCCACCTCACCAAATTCTCTTTTTTGAAAAACAGGCCTTTCGAAACAATTTCTTCTTCCATAAAGCTCAGGTGTTTTTTTTGTACAAATTCACTGGCAATGGTTTTTGTTTTGATAGCTGTTTCGGCCATTTTTGTTTTGAATTCAGCGACATTGCTCATTGAATAAAAAGGCAGTTCCTGTGCAAACCCATTTGTACAAAAGCAGATAATCAGTACTGTTTTTACAAAACATTTAAGCATACGCATCCTTATTGATCATTTCTTCCAACCCTACAATTTTAAAGCCATTCTCATTGCAAAAATCCAAAAAATCGTGCAAAAGAGGAATTATACGAGTATGGCTATCGTGAAAAAGCACAATGTCACCACCCTTCAGTTTTTTTGTAATGCGCTTCAATACTTTCTTTTCGTCTTTGATTGAAGTGTCAAATGAACGCACACTCCAGCCAATTACATGGTAACCAAAGTTTTTCAGCGCCCTTCGCAGCATCGGGTTTGTCACTCCATTAGGTGGGCGAAAGAAATTTGGTTTTTTGCTAATGACTTTTTCAATGACATCATCGCATTTCTTCAATTCTTCTGTCATTTTCTTAGATGAAAAGAAATCAAACCCATGTGAATGAGAATAAGTGTGGTTGCCGATGATGTGGCCTTCGTCAATTATTCGCTTTGCGATTTCGGGATTTGAACCCACTCTTTTTCCGATGCAAAAAAAAGTAGCGTGTATATCATTTTCTTTCAAAATGTCAAGCACCTTCGGTGTGATTTCAGCAACCGGCCCGTCATCAAAAGTAATGGTGATTTCATGGTGTTTTTCTTTCCCTTTGCAAATGGTTTTAATGTGAAAATTTGAGCCAATAAAAGCCGAACCATAGAATGAAATCGCAAGATAAAACAATCCAATAATAATATAAATTAAAATATGAATTGATTGAGAATAACTTACTGATAATAAAATAAGTAAACCTAATAAAAAAACAATATTCGTGTTTCGGTAATTTAACATATTGAGACCAGCATCAGCGAATGATTTACCCCACGGTAGTGATTATAAATTAAAATGTTTTTGATTTCAGAAACAGCAATGTCATTCAAGCAAGTGATTTCTGGTACTGTTTGTTTATTCAGTATCTGCGTTGTCAGCCACAACGCAAAGGCTGATGATGAAAAATACTCCCCGCACAGATGCTTGAATCCCACCTGAGGAATATTAGCAAAAATGCTTTTCTGTAAATCATTAAAAAAGTAATCAGTGCGATTATCACCACTATTTCCCAAAACAACTAAATCCACCGGCTTGTTTCCTAAAAAGTCAGAAATTTGTTTTTCAACTTCATTTGAGTCATTTGGCTTGTAAAATGTGCTTACCGCCTGAATTTTTCCCACGCTCTTTTCAGTTCTTACCTTTGACAACACAAAAAACACAGCACCTTCCCCACCAATCGTACCTTTCGAATCCGATTTCAGCAAATCCAAATTATTGATGGATTCGTCTTTCAAATAATCCAACCGCTTGATGACCTCAAAACGATGTTGTGTGATTTCATCCACTCCCCCCAGCAATATGTTTCCGGCTTCGTTTTCAGCCAAAAGCATTAACGCGTCTATCATGGCTGTTTCAAACGAAGATCCGCTATGCACATACGCCATATTGTAGTGGTTACACCCCAGCATCAGCGCAATTTGCCCGCCAATGGTATTGTGTGTGGATTGGATGAACGAAGTGGGAGTGAGTAATTTCTCGTCATTTTCTATGACTGAGGTTAGGAATTTTTCGGTGTCTTGAATGCACCCCAGCCCTGTACCTGTAATGATGGCATCAGGATTTTCCAGATTTGCCTGACGTAGCGCTATCTTAGCGGAGGCCACCCCCATTTTTATTACCCTCCCCATCCTTCGTGCAAGCTTTGGATCGAGAAACTGCTTGTAATCGGGCGCAACGCATTGCAGGAAATCACTATTATGCTCGACAACTTCATCCAAAAAGCAGTTGTTGTCAAGCGTGTTTTGCGGGGAAACGCAACCAATGCCGTTGATGTATGCTTCCATCAGCAACCCGAAAAAATTAACGATGAGCAATTGCCGCCAAAACCAAATGAGTTGGACAACACGTTTTTCACTTCAACTTCACGCTGCACTTCGGTTTCAGGCGTAATGCCAAAACCTTCAATGGGCGTTGAGAAGTTCAAATTTGGAAAGATGGTTTTTTGTTGAATGGCAAGCACTGAAAACACCGCTTCAATACCGCCAGCGGCTCCTAATGTGTGTCCTGTAAACGCTTTAGTAGAACTGAATTTCGGCACGTTTTCTCCGAAAATACGTTTAATTGCCGTGCCTTCTGCCTGATCATTATTTTCAGTGCCCGTTCCATGCACATTCACATAATCAATTTCTTCGGGTGAAATGCTATTGATTCCCAGCGCTTTGTTCATCGCCAAAAAATTTCCTATGCCATCGGGAGAAGATGCCGTTTGGTGGTAGGCATCATTGGCGTTTGCCCAGCCCCTCAACTCAGAAAGCTTTTCCTTTTCTTTAGCAGATTTTTCGGATTCCAAAACGATAAAACCCGCACCTTCGCCCAAGTTCAACCCTTTGCGGTTTTGATCGAAAGGCTTGCAATGTTCCCTGTCGAGGATCATCAGAGTGTTAAACCCGTTTAAAGTGAATTTTGTCAGTGCATCCGTTCCCCCGGCAATTACCCTGTCAAGCATACTATTGCGTATAAGCCGTGCCCCGAGCATAATCGAATTGGCTGAAGAAGAGCAGGCCGTGCTGATGGTGGCCATGTAGCCCTTCACGCCCAGGTAATCAGCAATTTTTTCAGTGCCGTCACCACAGTCATGGGTGATGACATCAGCAATTTTAGTTTTGACCTCTTTTTCGAGCARGTTAGGAAAGAACARTTCGAACAAATCCATCCCGCCCACGCTCGTTGCGGAAATAAAGCCTGTTCTCAAATCGGAAACATGCTCCAAGTTAGCATTTATAATGGCTTCTTTGGCGGCAATCATACCCAARAGMGCAGTTCGTGAAAGCAATGGATCAAAGGGAGTTTCGGCAAGRTYGGAAAGCTGTTGATTSGTAAGCTTTACTTCAGCRRCAACCAATTCACCGCGGTGCGAAGTGTCGAGAATAGTGATCTCGCCAATGCCTGATTTKKCGYTTRTCAGCGAACYRAACGMTTCCTGAACACTRTTCCCAATGGCCGAAATGGTTCCGATTCCCGTGACAAATACCCTTTCCATGAAATCACAAATTTGAAGCTTCAAATATCAAATAAATCCCAATGATCAAAAAGTTTGGAATTTTTCATCGCACTAATTGCTGATGCACTGGCTGGCTCAAATGTCCAATTGGACATTTGCCCTCACCTGAATGTACTCTGCGATGGTGCGTACGGAAGTGAAAATTTTGCGCCCCTCGTTGGGGTTTTCGATTTTGATGCCGTATTCTTTTTCTAGCAGCACAATGAGTTCGAGTGCATCTATCGAGTCCAGCCCCAGCTCTTCCCCAAAAAGTAAATCATCATCGCCTATGTCTCCAGACGTCATGTCTTCCAAATTGAGCTGCTGGATGATTTGTTCTTTTAGTTTTTGCGTGAGATCTTCCATTTTAAAGGGTTTCAGATTAGTTGCTATTCAATGGTAATCCAATAGTCATTCGGTTGTTATTCCATTGCCAACTGTTAATTGCCTTCTGCTACTGCTACAGCCTATTTTCTACAGTCAATTGCCAGTTGTAATTCTTTTTTTGCGGATGCAAAAGTAGTTTTTTCTACGATATGAAGCTGAGATTCATGGTTTTCGCCATCCAGTTGCACCCAGCCGCAAATGCAGGCTTTTGCCTGTTTCCTTTCAATCAAATTTGCTGCATAATTATTGATGAAATCTTTTTCAAATTTCTCGAAAATAAAGCAGGCATTTTCACCTTTTATTTTGTGCCTAATGGCAATTTCGCCAATCATGATGTTGGGCAATGTGTATACGAAAAGTGCAGGGCTGGCGATGTCTTCCTTCACGGATTTGTAATAAGCGCGGTCGGTATTGAGTGATGATGCAGAATTGGCAAGCACAATGGCGATTTCTTCGCTTTTATGCTTTTCCAAAATAGTTGAATTTCTGAGCAGCAACTCGGCTGAAACAAAAGCCAGCTTGCTCAAGTTGTCCATCTTGAAAAACTTGGGATAGCCGATGTTGTAATGGTGGTAAGCTGATTTGATGAACTCGCTGAAATCCGCCTTCTTCATCTCAAAATCAACCTGACCGTTGATGGTGATTTGGTTGCTTTTGATGATGATGTTTTTGGTTTGGATGTTCATTTTGCCGTTATCAGTAGCATGCCTATAGCCGATTAGTGTATTTTATTTAAATCCTTTTACCTTTTTGGTCAATTGTAATACGGCTTTTGAACGTTCCGCTTTTATTGCTGGAACAACGTAGATATCGTAAAGTACTGCCTTTAGTGTCTCAATTATTAATTTCAATGCATGAGAATCCCATTTATTCCAAGATTGTTCGTGTACTTTGTCACTTGTCATGTCTTTGATATGTCCAAGAATGTTGAACAGCTCATGGTCAGTATCTTTGTATTTTGTTTTTAATTCTTTGATTTTATCGTCATAATTTAGTGCTGAACATTTCTCAATTATCAATAATTCATAAATTGTTTTTCTCATACATGCCGAAGCTCCTGTTAGAAAATTCATTTTTAAACTTCCTTCTGCTTCCGTTATTAGTTCTCTTAAAATTTCTGGTATGCGGTTATCTAAAATAAAAAATGAAGTCGGTACAGAATAGAATAGCTTGCTATCAATGTCAATATCCTCTTTGAAGTATAGTCGATGCTTGAAGTCATAATCATGGATGTGTTCATAGCTAAGGTGCATTGACTGTTTTTTACATGAGTTACAAAAGACAATATAGATTTGACATGATTTGTCCATTGTCCAATCGAATGAATAATGTTTTTCTATACCATAGCTTACATTCCGTCTGTTGCAAAACGGACAGTTGTACACGTATCTATCGAGAAAGTACTTTTTATCAAGATTTGATTGGTCTGTCATTGTCATATAAATTAATTCTTAGAAAAAACCACAGCCGCATTGCACCCGCCAAAACCCGAAGCCGTTTTCAGACAGTTGTTCAATGTTTTGCTTTCGGTTTTTTTGATGATATTCACTGGCTGTGTTACGCCTATTTCTTCAAATCCCAAAGAAGGCATGAGCATATTCTCGCGCATCGAATGAATGGCTGCAATGGATTCGATGACTCCTGCTGCTCCCAAAGTGTGCCCCCAGTAACCCTTCAAGCTATTGAGTGGTACATCGTTCAAATTCATTGTAGTAAAGGCCTTAGCTTCCATCTCATCGTTGTAAACAGTAGCCGTGCCGTGCGCTGAGATGTAATCCACATCTTTTGCATCGATTTTCGATTCCTGCAATGCTTTTTCAATGGCAATATTCAGCCCTTCGCCCGTTCGTGATGGGCCCGAAATGTGGTTCGCGTCATTGCTGGATACGCCACCGAGTACTTTGATTTTTTCCGCACCATTCAAATTTTCAATATTGGAAGTCAAAATCACTGTTCCGCAACCTTCACCCAAAGTGATGCCATCACGTTTTGCATCGTATGGTTTGCAGGGGTTTGAACTTATTGCCATCAGCGACTGAAAGCCCGAAAGTGTAAATTCAGAAACAATATCACCGCCTGAAACGACCACATTTTCATATTGTCCGCTTCGAATCATTCTCGCACCAATGACAATTGCTAAAGCGCCTGAAATGCAGGCATTCGACAACACCAATGGAGTATTTGCCGCACCGAAATACTGCCCGATGACTTTTGCCATTTCTGCCAAATACACTCGTTTTGCCGGAAATTGGTCTTTCTTTTCGGGTTCGAGCAGGTCAATGTTGCCTTTTGTTGTGGAAAGAATAAGCAGTGTTTTTTTGTCTTTCAAATCCGCATGTGAGTTTTTCATTGCATCGTTGATGGAAAGAATAAAAAGTTTTTCCAATCGAGTGAAATCAACTCTATTAACTAATTGCTCAAATTTATTTTGAAGGATGTTAGAGTCAACCAACGATGCACAAAACGGTTCAGAAAATATGGATGGATTCTGATGCTTTTTGATGCCACTTTCTGCATTTTTCAACTTCAAAAAATTTTCTTCGGTTGTAAAACCAAGCGAAGTGATGATGTTGTCATTAGCTATGAAAATGTCATTGGTCATTGGCTCGTTTCGCGCGTGTTATTCAGTAGACATACGATAGTAATTCTGTTGTTAGCTGCCAACTGTCAACTTAGATGTTTTCTTTTCCATTCATCGAAAAAGGGTGGGACAATGAGTTGCAGCTCACGATCGTTGTTGAGAAAAACCTGTATGCTTTCGCCTGTAGCTGCCAGTTCATTATCTGACTTTCGGTAAATTCCGAACTGAAAAATAATTTTTGCKGCAGGTGTTGGMATATAAGTGGTTTTGACAATAGCCGTGTCGCCATACTCAATGGGTTTTTTGTGCTCACAMACGGTTTTCACAATGGGCGTCAGGTAGCCRTGGCCGAACACATCGAGGTAACGCAAGTCATATTTAGAACCGAATGCTTCGCGGCCTTCTTCAAAATACTTGAGGTAATTGCCGTGCCACACCACACTCATGGCGTCCACTTCGCTAAAGCGTATTGGCACCTCGGTAATTACAATCAATTGTTGTTTTTCTGTGATGTTAACGGCTTCCAAAACTCCTGTGATTCCTGAAAAGAAGTACAAATGTAAGGATATTGAAGGGAACTATTCAGACAGAGATTTCCAGTAATTTCTTAAAAATTGTCTTTTCTCGTTCAGCACAATCGGCAACAATATCAGCCAGTTGATTGTATGATGCATCTTTTTCTGCCCTGCCTTTGCAGATTTTCCCAGCAAGGTAGGCGAATTCGCGCCATCGGTCACCGTTTTCGGTCATTTCTTTGGAAATGTTATCGAGTTCTTCCCTTTCCAATATAGTTGCAGCCTCCTGCAAAAAAGCCGCGAAAATAAAGCGAAAACCCGCACCACCCGTACCGATTTCTTCCTGCATTCGAATTAAATTTCCCAGAAAATAGCGGGCTTTTCGCTCCCCGTATTTTTTAGGAGCTTTACGGAGCTGTTTTGAAAGAAACCGAATACCCCTCACCCCGAAAATTGGGATGGGCACATTGAGCATATCCCCAGCTGTTTTTTTGATGCCTTTTAAAATCGGTTTTTTCAAGTCGAATTCTTCGGGAATGTCTACAGGGAAATACATCTTGCCTTTAGGCGCAAAAGGTCCTTTGGCGTAGCGAGCTCGTAGCAAATCATCGGGAGCAATGGTAGAAACATCATCCATAATTGGGTCGCTCACCATGTAGTGACCATTCTCTTTTCCGTAAACCACGATGTTGTGTGCATTGAAATGGAAACGATAAGGAGCAGGAAGATAAGGTAAGTAATAAACGCTGGTTTGTAACCCAGCCGGAATACCTTTTTCGAGTGTTTTATCCAGTTCATCCATTGCTTGATTTTGGCTGCGAAAATTCTTTTTCACCATTTTGATGCCCAGCAATTTGCACGCACGGCTGAAGATTTGTCCAGGCATTGTTCTATAGGAAGTAATTGGAGTTCCATTTAATTTGAGAAACGGGATATAACTAAAAAACAACCCGGAGCCGATACCAAAAATCATGGGTTCGCTTATGTTTAGCCCGTGAAATCTGAGCAAATTGGAAACCACTCCATTTTCGCAGTGGGCGGATTGGCTATGTTCAAAATTAATGGTCATTTACCCACTTCGTTTGTGTCATTTATAGTCATTCGTTCGCTACGTTCACTGTCATTCAGTTATCGTTTTAATGACAATTGAATAACTACTGAATAACATTCTTCAATTCTTGAACAGAAATATTAAACACCTTAGCATAATGCTCGAGCAAAGACGGCTTCAATTTCTGAAAAACCTTCGGTTTCAAATGCCTTTTGATGCGCCAACCTGCAATGCCGCTGTATTGAGAAAGCAATTTCACATCCATTTGATTCTTTTCCATGTGGTAAACCAATGGGCTGGCTTCACCGGATAACACACATTTTTTCGCTTCTGCTACTTTTTCGTTGATGATATCCCATGCTTGTTTCAGCGCAGTGTTCTCCGGCTCCCAACCCACGCTTGGTACTTTGGCGTAGTTGCCATGCTCATCGGTGGCATAAAACACTTTGTGGGTTTTGCCTTCAAGCATTTGCTCGTCATCTTGCGGTACTTCGGCTTTCTTCATAGAAATATAAGGAACGTACTAAATTAATGAAAAAGTAAAATTCAAACCTTTTCGATGAATACCTTCATTTCGCCTTCAGCAAAAAGCACATTTTGAGAAGTAACTTTCGCAGAAACAAAAGTGATGTCGCCCACTTTAAAATCCACTTTTATTTCGGTAGTAAGTTCTGTTTTAATTTCAGGCAATTGATGAATTTTCAGGCGATTGATGGCGCCAATATATCCAAAAGGCGGGACGTAAACTCCTCCATTTGCTTTCACTTCTTCGTAGCGGTCGTAACCCACCACAATACTGGCGGATTGCGCCATGTTTTCCGCCAAGCCAATTTCAGATAATTTGCCATTGATACAAAAAACATTTTCTGAACTGATTATTAATGCGGTTCGAACAACTTGCGCCTCAAAGTGTATGAGCTTGCCAATCATCCGCATGGGAGGCCGGTGTGGCATCAGTTCAATGACCTTTTTGCCGTCAATGAGGATTTCGTTATCCATAAAGCAAAAGTGAGAAAACTTAATTTGTATAGTTACTTTTTTTCGAGAACGGTCTTTAGCTCCGTTTCGGCAACAAGCTGTCCATTGCAAGTAGCTCTAACCGCCACAATAGTAACACCCAAGATTTCGTGTAATATCTTGATTTCGGTGCGAATTTCTTCATTGACTTTTGGCAAACGGTAAATCACTAAATTTTTAATCGCCCCGATATATCCGGTTGGTGCCGGTTTGCCAATTGAATCATAGTAATAACCTACACGAATAGCGATGGCTTGTGCCATGTGCTCTACTATGCCCGGCTCGGTGAACTGCCCATTTTTTGTGAAAATGTTTTCTTTGGTAATGGTCAACCCGGTGCCCGTGCCTTCTTCATCGGAGTAATACAGCTTGTCAAGCATGACCATTGGAGGTTTTTGGGGCACAAGACGAAGCACTTTTTCACTTCCGGCAATTACATCAGTAAATTTTTCCATTTAAACGACTGTCATCAACGAATAGGCATACGAAAACCGGGCGCTTTCCGGTACCATAAGCAAGATTTTTTCACCTTTTTGAAGMTTCCCCGAATTGTACAGTTCTTCRAGCATGAAATACACCGAAGCAGAGCCCACATTGCCCACYYSGGTAAGGTTRGTAAACCATTTTTCCTGTGGRATTGCAATGCCTTGTTTTTGCATCTCTTCTGCAATYTTGCCCCTAAAATATTCAGAAGAAAGGTGYGGAAGAAAGTGRGCAATGCTGTCAAGATYAATGTTTCTTCTCTCTACGATTTCCTTCAATGTTTTTCCACCATAAAGYACTATGTTTTYATCMAGCACTTTYACATCCTGCTTCATCGAAAAAATGCTCTGTTCCAGCCAATCGTTCGACTTTACGTCTTTCCAGCCAACTATTTTCCCTTCTTCGGTTTTTTCACAGCCCGCGTACATGCACGTTTCCAATTCGTTGGCAAAAGAACATAAGTCAATCCATTCAATCCGAAGAGAAATACCGCTTTCATTCGGCTTATTTTGCAAAAGCGCAGCTCCTGCCCCATCCGAAAGCATCCAACGCAAAAATTCCTTTTCAAAGGAGATGATTGGATTGCCGTTAAGCTTAGTCAATTTCTGGGCTTCTGTTTCGAATTTCTCACTCAACATCCAATTGGAAAGCTTTTCAGAACCGGTGCAGATTCCGTTGTTTTTCGTTCCCGAAAGCACAGAAAGATAGGCATATTTCATGGCGTTCATGCCCGCACAGCATGCACCCGAAGGAGAGATGATTTCAACTGGGTTTCCACCTAATTCACCATGCACCATCGAAGCGTGTGAAGGCAAAACTTGGTCAGCAGAAGTAGTACCACAGCACAGCAGTTCCATATCGTTCAAGGAAAATTCTTCGTCAAACAACAGGTTAATGGCCTCTGCTGTCAATTCCGAATTGGTATGTGTAGATTGCCCCTTCTTGTTAATAGCATAATAACGAGTTTGGATGCCGTTGTTGCGCAAAATAATGCGCTTGGTACGAGAGGGTTCATTACCAACCAGCCCAAGAAACGTCTCCATTTCATCATTGACCACCGCACGGTTGGGCAACGATTTAGCAAGCCGGGTTATGTAAGTTTCGTTAAGCAATATTGGTGAAATGCAGGCAGAAAGTATGCAAAGATAATAGTGTTTTTATTTTTAGCTAACATTCTAATTTGCTGTGGTATAAAATTTAGATTTGTTGCGATTACACCTTGATGATTATAATTAAAAAAATAGTAAGAATTGCTCTTTGGCTAATAGTTTCGCTGGTTTCATTGACTGTGTTATACTTCTTAATAGCTGTTCTGCTCACCATCATTCCCGCCAATAGCGATTTTACCGAACAAAAAAAAGGCATTAATATTTTTGTGATTTCCAATGGCGCCCACACCGATGTTTGTGTTCCAATAAAAAATAAAATCATTGACTGGAAAACTCTTGTTGACACAACCGATTTTGAATATCGATATCACTCGTTTAAATACATTTCCTTCGGGTGGGGAGACAAGGGCTTTTATTTGGAAACACCCACTTGGGCAGAATTGAAATTTTCAGTGGCTTTCGAAGCTATGATGCTGCCTTCTCCCACCGCCATGCACGTCACGATGTACGATTTTATACTTAAAGAAAGCGAATTGGTAAAAAAAATCACTATTTCCGAAAGCCAATACAAATTATTGAAGGAATACATTGAAAATACTTTTGCACTCGATTCCGATCAAAGCGTACAACCCATTGATTGCTGCCGCTATGCGGGAATGAACGATAACTTTTATGAGGCAAAAGGTTACTTCTCTCTGTTTAAAACCTGTAACGTGTGGACAAACAATGCACTAAAGACAGCTGGCGTAAAAACGGCTGTTTGGGCACCTTTTGACAAATGTGTGTTTTATCATTTAGATTAACTTTGGACTTCATTTGAAATGAAAAAAATGCTCTACTTTATCGCTTTCCTGTTTGCCATCTTCCTGTTGATTTCGTTGGCGGTCTACTATTTACAAGAGAAATTGATATTCCATCCCACCAAGTTTTCTGCTGATTTCCGCTATCAATTTCCAGTGAAATTTGAAGAAATAAATTTCGAAACCGAAAAAGGAGTGACCATCAACGCACTGCATTTCAAAGCAGACACTTCAAAAGGCCTGGCCCTCTATTTTCACGGCAATGCAGGTGCACTCGATAGCTGGGGCTGGGTAGCAGAGGATTTTACAAGAAATAATTATGACCTGCTTATCATGGACTACCGTGGCTACGGCAAAAGCACAGGCAAAATCAACAGTGAAAAAAACCTGCACCATGATGCATCATTCATTTACAACGAAATGCTCAAAGAATATGCCGCTGATAAAATCGTGATTTATGGGCGTTCCATCGGCACGGGCATTGCTTCAAAACTTGCCGTAAACAATACCTGCAAACTGCTCATTTTGGAAACACCCTATTATAATTTACGCGATTTGGCCAAAAAGCACATGCCCTTTCTTCCTGTAAAATGGATGTTACGCTATAAGTTGGAAAACAATGCTCATCTGCAGAAAGTCAAATGTCCGGTTTATATTTTACACGGCACCTATGACGAGGTAGTGCCTTATGAGCAAGGCAAGCGCCTTTCACAACTAGCTGAAAACACCACCTTTATTACCATTGAAGGAGGAACGCACAACAACCTCCCTGAGTTTCCTCTTTATCAGCAAAAACTCGTTGAAATCCTAAATTCCGAACTATAGCAATGACATGGCAACGAAAACCTTTGCTTAGAACATTTCATTTTCTATTTTTGCTACCCTTTTTAAGCTAAACTTAATAGCCATGAAATCAGCCAAATACCTGTTTTTAATTTCTTTTGTAATGATTCTATTCTCCTGCAGCGAAACCAAATCGCCTGGAGAGGAAGCGGAAAAAGCAGCCAAAAAAGCAGAAACACCAAAAGACGACTTTGCTTACCAAACCGAGCAGTTTGCCGATATACGCATGTTGCGCTACAAAGTGCCCGGTTTTGACGAGTTGAAAAAGAAACACAAACGACTGCTCTACTACCTATACGAAGCCGCCCTTGCCGGCAGAGACATTGTTTGGGACCAAAATTACAAACACAACCTCTGCATCCGCAGAATGCTCGAAGCAATTGTGACTTCCTACTCAGGTAGCAAAAACACAGATGATTACAGGAATTTCATGGTTTACACCAAGCGCGTGTGGTTTTCCAATGGTATTCACCACCACTATTCCAACCAAAAAATAATACCTGAATTTTCGGAAGAATATTTTACCGAACTGATAAAAAATTCTGACAAGGGAAAACTCCCGCTGCAAAAAAATCAAAGCGTTAATGCATTGATTAAGAAATTGACGCCTATCATGTTTGACCCAAATATAGCCCCGAAAAAAGTGAACCAAGATCCCGATGTAGACATGGTGGCCAATTCAGCGGTAAACTACTATGAAGGCGTTACCCAACAAGAAGTTGAAGATTACTACAAAAGCATGAAAAACAAGGAAGACAAAACTCCTGTTTCCTATGGGCTTAATTCAAAAGTCATCAAAGAAAATGGCAAGATAACCGAAAAGATATGGAAAGTAGGCGGAATGTATTCCGAAGCCATTGAAAAAATAGTATACTGGCTCGAAAAAGCAGTAAAAGTAGCCGAAAACGATGACCAGAAATATGCCTTGCAAAAGCTTGTGGAATACTACAAAACAGGCGATCTGAAAACTTTTGACGAATACAATATCGCATGGGTACGTGACATCAATTCCAAAGTGGATGTGGTGAATGGCTTCATCGAAGTGTATGATGACCCATTGGGTTACAAAGGCGCTTACGAATCGGTAGTTTCGATAAAAGACATGGAAGCGTCTAAACGAATAGCTGCCATCGGCAAGCAAGCCCAATGGTTTGAAGACAATTGCCCTATTATGGACGAACACAAAAAGAAAGAAGTAAAAGGCATTTCTGCAAAGGTCATCACCGTAGTGGCCGAATCGGGTGACGCCACTCCCTCTACTCCTATCGGAATCAACCTGCCCAACTCGCAGTGGATACGCGAAAACCACGGCTCCAAGTCGGTGAATCTTGGCAATATCGTTTATGCTTACGACAAAGCAAGCTCGGGAACAGGCATATTGGAAGAATTCTGCTATTCGAATGAAGAACTGCACCGCGCTAAAGAATACAACAGCTATGCCGACCTGCTCCATACTGATATGCACGAAGTGATCGGTCATGCATCAGGCAAGCTCAATGAAGGCGTGGGCACACCCAAAGAAACGCTAAAGAATTATGCCTCCACACTCGAAGAAGCACGTGCCGACTTAGTGGCTCTGTATTATTTAATGGACCAAAAACTCATTGACATCAAAGTGATGGAATCGCTTGAAGTGGGCAAGTCGGGTTATGACGACTACATCCGCAACGGGATGATGCTGCAGCTCAAACGCCTGCAGCCGGGTGAAGAAATAGAAGAAGCCCACATGCGCAACCGACAGTTAGTGTGCAAATGGGTATATGAAAAAGGCATGGCCGAAAAGGTGATTGAAAAGAAAACCAAAGACGGCAAAACCTATTTCGTGATTAACGACTACCTGGAACTCCGCGATCTGTTCGGGCAGTTGCTCAGGGAAATCCAGCG
Organism: Flavobacteriales bacterium; assembly: GCA_002746335.1. Taxonomy (GTDB): domain Bacteria; phylum Bacteroidota; class Bacteroidia; order Flavobacteriales_H. The sequence continues at coordinate 21,857 of NVWW01000037.1, forward strand.
CCTCAAATCAGAAGGCGATTACAAAGCAGGAAAAAAGCTGGTAGAGAATTACGGTGTGAAGGTGGATCCCGARCTACACAAGGAAGTGCTRAARCGCTACGAGAAGCTTAACATMGCGCCTTATAGTGGCTTCATCAATCCGCGCCTCATTGCTGTTACCAATGAGTATGACAAAATTACCAACGTGCGTATTGAGTATCCRTTCGGCTTTAAAGATCAAATGCYGCACTACGCACGCGAGCATTCTTTTTTGCCTACCTATAATTAAAAAACCTTCATTAAATAACCGCAAACCGTCTCCGGTTTGTCATTTATCGTAGACGATTTGTCACTACCCAGAGATGGTTTGTAGCCAACCGGGGCCGGTTTCCCACTAAGTGGCTTCGGTTTGCCGGCCATTTACAAACCCAAACGACCCATTTATACATTCATACTGCCCATAACTCAATTGGCACTTGACTCGCATAATTACATCGCATAATTTCGCGATCTCTCATTGAGAATCAGCAAGAATATGATTTCAATGGAATTTTAAAAATAAATTTCTATAACCCTAATTAAAAAATAAAGTCATGAAAAAAATAATTTTAAACTTGCTATTAATAAGCACATTGAATTTTGCGGCAAAAGCGCAACTTGTAATCGACTCCGTATCCATTTTAAACACTTGTTTAGATTGCGACAGTATTAATGTGATTCCTTTACCAAGTTCCTATGGAAGTTTATATATAGGAGTTTCTGGAGGAGCCTCTCCTTACACATATAGTTTAACTGGAGCGCATTCTGCAAACACCACCCCTTTAATAACATCTTCAACTAACGGTATTACAAATTCTTATAATTCACTGTGCCAGGATACTTATACCCTAATAGTTACTGATAATAACGGGGATTCTTTAATTTATAATTTTTCAACCATCCCACCACCTTCACCTACTTTAACCATAGATTCAGTTTCCGTAAAACCGGATTCAACTAACAACCCCGATGCTGGCTTTATAGAGCTACATGTAACCACCAATGCTGATTCTGTTTTTTATTTAATAGAAGACGAATTCAACAACCTAAATTTAGGTTCCTTAGGTGGTTGGCAAGCTTCTCCTATTTTTGATTCATTGCCTGGCGGTTTTAACTATAAGGTATTCGTAGATATTTACCCTAAAATTGTTCCCAATTGCGGGACAGGGATAAGTAGTAGTACCAATCTATTGCTCATTTATGTGCCTGTACTTTGTGCAAATGATGGTTATGCTTTTTTTGACACAGAGTCTTTTGGATGTGCAGGTGATACCATGTTATTCACGGATTTCAGCAATCCCGGTGGCGGTTTCAACAATTTTATTATTGATTATTTCTGGAATTACGGAGATGGAAGCTCATCTTCTAACTTTGGTTCTACTGAACATATCTATACAACGGCAGGAACCTATTTCGTTTCTCTACAAATAAGTACAGTTGAAGGATGTGTGTATTTCCATGAGGAATTGATCACCATAAATCCCATACCTACCCCAGGTTTTACTCAAACTGACGATGGCGCTGGCTTATATTCATTCACTAATACTTCTTCAAGTCTAACAGATTCTGCAGCCACTTATATATGGGATTTTGGAGATGGTAATACCTCAACAGCTATTAATCCTAATCATCAATATGCGGCCCCTGGTACCTATTATGTTTGCTTAACCGCTTCAAGTTTCAATTGTGAGGACATACAGTGTGACAGCATTACCTATCAAAATACGGTTGGTGTCAATAAACTAAACAATCAACAACATTGGGGTTTGCACCCGAACCCGGTTGAAGATTACTTAACCATTACCAATATCACCAGTACAATTAGTAAAATTGAGATTATCGATATTACCGGAAAAACGATCAAATCCATTTCTTCAAATGCTCATAAAATAGATGTAATTGACTTACATAAAGGCTTTTACTTTATTAGAATAGCCACCGATGATGTAGAAATGACAAAGAAGTTTGTTAAGCAGTAGTTTTAAAATCATCATTGTCTTAATTGTTCTATGATCAAGACAACTTAAGCAATAATACTTTTGCTTAAATAGTTGTCAATCAATAAAAAGTAAGCGTTTCATCCGTTCAAGAATTTCTGAGAGTAAATTCAGGCAAATAATTCGATTGTTTTTTCTGGATCTAAATGCGAAACAGATCAGTGAGTTATCGGGCATTAGCAGGAACAGTGTTAACAAAATATTAAAAAGGTAAGGATAAGAATAGTACAATACTGCGAGCAACAGGTGCCTTTTAGTGGAGATATTGAAGTGGATGAAAATTTCTTTGGCCCAAGGCGGGTAAAGGGTAAAAAAGGCAGGGGAGCTTACGGCAAAACCATTGTTTTCGGCATTTGTAAACGCAACGGAAAAGTGTATACCGAAAAGGTTGGTAAAGTTTAAAGGAATGCATCCCTCAACCTTTTACCTAAATCTGAAAGAGTGTGAGTTCAGGTATAATCTCCGTAATGATAATACCTATAATTTAGTCCTTGATATTGTAAGATACAAACCCCTTAAGTTGTCTTGACCCAAAAGAGAATGGCTTGGAGATGGAAATCACTTCTCTGAACTCAAAGAATAAAAATCCTCCTTTATCGAAAAAAAAATTTGACTGGTATTATTTACAATGGTACTTTTGCAATTCTTTTTTCAAAAAACCATAAAAATCAACTCGTTATGAAAGCCAAAATCACTACTCTTTTTCTTGCTGTTTGTACCGTATTGTTAAGCAATGCACAGTATTGCACACCCACTTACACCAACCTGTGCACTTCCGGTGACCTCATTGACAACTTCACCTTTAGCACGCTGAGCAATCTCGCTACCGGCTGCAACGGTGATACTGACAACTACAGTTTCGACACCACAATAACCACCGTAGTTTATTTAGGAAACACCTACAACATCAGCATGCAATCAGGCCCTACTTGGCCGCAGGGTTTTGGTGTGTGGATTGACTACAACCAAGACGGAGATTTTGGTGATGCCGGTGAGTTTGTTTACGCCTCGCCCACCTCGGCCACTACTCCTTTTAACAGCACGGTAACCATTCCTGCCGGTGCTGCACAAGGAACCACACGCTTGCGTGTGCGTTGCGCCTGGTCCACCATACTCACATGGGCTGACACCTGTAACTTACAAACTTACGGGGAAATGGAAGACTATGAAATTACCATCACTCCTCCCCCGCCTATTGACGGTGGGGTAACAGTCATCACCTCCCCTATAAGCGATTGTGCGCTTTCAAGCAGTGAAAATGTAGTAGTTGACATTGCAAATTTCGGCTCCGATACCATTTTCGGGCTAAGTGTTTATTACTCTATTAATGGCGGTGCACCTGTGGCGGAAGTGCTTTCCGACACCATTTTACCGGGCAATACGTTATCTCATCTTTTCTCCACCCCAGCAAACCTTTTGGCCACCGGTTCTTATTTCTTTGATGCTTGGGCAGGAATTACAGGAGATACTGTTGCACTCAATGACAGCACTGTAAATTATCAGGTTGACAACCAGGCCGGATTGTCTTCTTTTCCTTACATGGAAGATTTTGACCCACTTAATCTAATTACTCAAAGCGCCAATGACGACATGGACTGGACCATCAACTCAGGCGCCACCGCCTCCACAGGTACTGGTCCAAACAACGACACCACTTCCGGAGCAGGGTTTTACATGTACACCGAGGCCTCAGGCTTCAATAACATGACGGGTATTATGGAAAGCCCATGCATTGACATCACTGTTCTGTCCAACCCTACTTTGTCGTTTTGGTACCACATGTTTGGTGCAGACATGGGCAATCTTTACATTGATATCTTTTCAGGGGGCACTTGGGTAACGGTGGACTCTCTTGTCGGCCAACAGCAAGCCACCCAAACATCGCCCTGGTTGCAAAAAATCATAGACCTTTCATCCTTTAGCGGAATTATTAAATATGCTTTCAGAGGAACGACCGGCAACAGTTTTGAGTCAGACATGGCGGTTGATGACATTCTGGTTTCCGGCAGCATATTTGACCTTGGAGTTACTAATCTTGTTGCTCCTAATCCCACATCAAGTTGTGCACTCAGCGCATCCGAAACCATAGCTGTGGATGTTGTTAACTTCGGCAATGATTCGGTTTTCAGCTACAATATTTCTTATTCTATCAATGGTGGGGCTCCCGTCACCGAAGTCAGCAGCATTCCACTGGCAGCAGGCGACACAATAACATTCACTTTCGTTGCTACTGCTGACTTCTCTGCTCTTGGAACTTACAACCTTCTATCTTGGACGACCATTACCGGAGATGCAGACAACAACAACGATACGATTGCTGCCGTCATTAATAAAACCACCCCCATCACTGCCTTCCCTTTTATAGAAGATTTCGAAGGTGATACGCTTTGTGGCAACACGGTATTCAACTGCATTGTTGACGGCTCGTGTCCGCTGGCAGGTAATTGGATAAATGCTTTAGGTGATAGTATTGACTGGAGTGTTACCGAAGGCGGCACACCATCCAATATAGGCCCATCGATTGACCATACTACAGGGACACCAACCGGAAATTACATTTACACCGAAGCATCAGGCGGGTGTAACGGGCAAACCGCCACCCTTTGGGCAAATTGTCTTGATATTAGCTCGCTGACTGCTCCCTATCTTGAGTTTTGGTATCACATGTTTGGCATAAACATGGGCAATCTTTATGTAGATGTTTATTCAGGCGGAACATGGACAACCATTGATTCACTCATCGGTCAACAGCAACCTGCTCAAACCGATCCATGGTTGAAACGTTCCATTAACCTCTCAACTTTCAGCGGAGTGATTGATATCAGGTTTAGAGGGGTTACAGGCGTAAGTTGGGAAAGCGATATCTCAGTAGATGACATTATGGTTTATGACAAACCGCCACTCGATCTCGAAACAGTGAACGTGCTTTCACCACAAAATGGCTCAGATTGTAACTTATCAAGTGCTGAAACAATAGTGGCTGAAATCACCAATGTCGGTTCAAGCATTGTTACGAGCTTTGATGTTTCGTATTCAGTCAACGGAGGCGCTGCGGTTACTGAAACCGTTGTCGCTACGCTCAATCCGGGCGACACGTTGATTTATGCCTTTACACAAACGGTAGACCTCTCTGCAACAGGCGTCTATGACATTGATGTGTGGAGCACGCTTATTGGAGATTCTTTTAACCTGAACGACACGGCTTCTACCAATGCAATTAAAGGAGATATTCAGGCAATTGTTACCATCAATACGGTCAGCTTTGGAAATGAAGTTTCATGGGAAATCATTGATTCGCTTTCTGGAGTTATCTTTGCTACCGGCTCAGGTTATTCAGACAACAGCACCTTTATAGACACTATTTGCCTCATTACTGGAGCCACTTACGCTTTTAATGCTTTTGACGGCTTTGGCGATGGTTGGAACGGAGGAACATACTCCGTTAGTATCTGTGGCGGCTCAGTCATCATTGCCAACAACGGTGACACAGTGCCTGACAATGGCACCTGCTGCACACCTCCTGAATTGGAGTCTGTAGAAAGTTTCACCGTTACAGGTTGTCCTGCAAACGATGCGGGTGTAACAGCAATTCCTGTCCCGAAATCGGGTTGCGATCTTTCTGCCAGCTCTGTTATTATTGCAGAAATTCAGAACTTCGGCTCTGACCCAATTACCACAACAGGCGTTTCCTATTCGGTAAACGGTGGAGTAGCTATTAACGAGACCTTTACCGGCAGCATCCCTGCTTATGGTAATGCGCTTTACACGTTTAGCACAACAGCAGACCTGTCAGCTTACGGAACCTATACCATTGATGCATGGACTTCATTGACTGGTGACACTATTCCAGGGAATGATTCTATCAGCATTACTATCACTAATCAAGCACCCGTCACAGCCTTTCCATATATGGAAGATTTTGATTCGCTGAAGTTTCTTGTTCAGGATACCATCAATGATGATATAGACTGGACCATCTCCTCAGTACCTACTCCCTCTGTGAACACGGGTCCGGATAATGACACCACTACAGGCACAGGCAATTATGCTTATACTGAAGCTTCCGGCTTTAACAATATGACTGCCATCATTGAAAGCCCGTGCATTGATATTAGCTCGCTTGCATTGCCATACATCCAGTTTTACTACCACATGTATGGTGGTGATATGGGCACGCTTGATCTCGAAATTCACGATGGTATTTCGTGGATAAATGTCTGGAGCTTGTCAGGTAATCAAGGAAATCTATGGCAAACGGATGAGATAAACTTGGCACCATACAGCGGTGTGATTCGCTACCGCTTTGTTGGTACTACAGGCCCCGGTTTCGAATCGGATATGGCAATTGACGACATTTTAGTGTATGACAAACCACCATTTGACGACCTCGAAGTAAGCGGCTTGGTGAATCCACAGGCAGGCAACAACTGTGAATTGACAGCAAGCGAATCCATTACTGCTACTATTACCAGTAATGGCAGCACCATCAATGGCGGATTCACAGTTTCTTATTCTGTTAACGGAGGCCCAGCAGTTACCGAGTCTGTTTCGGATACTATTCTTGCCGGCTCATTCATTGATTACACCTTCTCAACAGCAGAAGATTTCTCAGCGTTTGGAACTTACACCGTTGATGTTTGGGTTACTTATGCCGGTGATACTATTCCCTCAAATGACAGCATTTTTGTTACGGTAATCAACAATGCATTGCCTACAGCAGATGCAGGAATTGACACAACAATCTGTGCAGGAGGATTTGCTACAATTGGCGGCTCACCAACAGGTCCGGCCGGGTCAGTTTACAGTTGGTCGCCTGCTGCTACGTTGTCAAGTTCAACTACAGCTAATCCATTTGCATTCCCAAGCGTTACTACCACTTATTTTGTGATTGTAACTGACAGCAACGGATGTGCTGATTCAGAYACCATAACGRTTACTGTCAATCCTAATCCAACTGCTAATGCTGGTTTGGACATGACCATTTGTGCMGGYGATTCTGCTCAATTAAACGGAAGCGGAGGAACATCTTACAGTTGGTCGCCTGCCACYGGATTGAGTGACYCAAACATTGCCAATCCAATGGCAAGCCCGGCTTCAACTACAACTTACACATTGACAGCAACTGATGCTAATGGATGTACCGGTTCAGATAATGTTACCGTAACCGTAAACCCACTTCCATCTGTAAACCTTGGATCGGATCAAAGCATTTGTGCAGGGAGTTCAACAGTGCTTGATGCAGGAGGTGGCTTTGCAAGTTACACTTGGAATGACGGCTCTACCAATCAAACGCTTATAGCCGATTCTGCAGGCACGTATTATGTAGATGTAACGGATGCCAACGGTTGTCTGGCTTCCGATACCATTAATATTTCGATTTTGCCTGCTATTACGCTTACAACCGTCTCTACAGATGCTGCTTGCGGAGCAACTGATGGTACAGCTTCGGTTTCGGCAGGCGGAGGCGCAAGCCCTTTCAGCTATAATTGGAGCAATTCAGCTACTACTGATTCCATCAGTGGCCTATCTGCCGGTACGTATTTCGTAACAGTAACCGATGCCAACGGCTGCTCAGAAACTACTTCAACTTCCGTGAACAATGTGGGTGGTCCTTCAGTTGATTCAGTAATGGCAACAAATGTCAGCTGCAATGGCGACATCAATGGTACAGCTACAGTAACGGCAAGCGGTGGCACTACTCCTTATACCTATGCTTGGTCTGACGGTCAAACCAATGCCACAGCTACAGGGCTGGCTGCAGGTTCATACAGCGTAAGTGTAACCGATGGCAACAGTTGTGTAGCTTCTTCTGCAGTTACCATTAGCGAGCCAGCTGTTATCAATACATTTACTACTACTAATGATGCAAGTTGCGGTGGAAGCGATGGTTCCGCTGCCATAACTTCTACGGGAGGCACGATACCCTACACTTACCAATGGGATGATTCCAATAATCAAACCAATTCGATAGCTGTTAATTTGAGTGCAGGAACTTATCATGTGACTGTTACCGACACCAACGGTTGTACGGCTATTGACTCGGTGATCATTGCTAACCCTGTACCTCCTACTGTTGGCACTACGCAAACCAATGTAAGTTGCAGCGGTGGTAATGACGGCAATGCAGCTGTAACAGCAATCGGAGGAAATCCACCTTACAGCTACGCTTGGTCTGACGGACAAACAACGGCCATTGCCAACAACCTTTCTGCAGGTACTCACAGTGTGATTGTTACCGACAGTTTGGGTTGTACAGCTACAGCGTCTCTAACTATTACCGAACCCGCTGCTATATCGCTTACCACTTCTTCGGTTGACGCCAGTTGTGGGGCAAGTGACGGTTCGGCTACAGTAACAGCTTCAGGCGGAACACCGTCCTATTCTTATCAATGGGATGACCCGAGCAATCAAATCAATCCAACAGCCAACAACCTGGCAAGTGGAATTTACAACGTAACCGTGACTGATGCCAATGGCTGCGCAGCAACAGCCTCTGCAACGGTAAACAATGCAGGAGCGCCAACGGTAAGTATTAATGGCGTTGATGTCAACTGCCCGGGAGGAAGTGATGGCTCGGCTACAGGAACTGCTTTTGGTGGTGCATCGCCATATTCTTATAGCTGGGATGATGCTAATGCACAAACCGATGCGGCCGCTACCGGCCTCATAGCCGGAAGCTATAATTTGACAGTGACCGATGCAGCTGGCTGTTCCAGCATCAACGGAGTTGTCATTGGTGCAGCTAATTCGCTTCCAATAGTGGATTTGGGGCAGGATACTTCTGGTTGTAACAGCATCACATTGGATGCAGGTGCAGGGTTTACCGGATATAGCTGGTCTGACGGTTCTACTATACAAATTCTGACGGCTAATGCTTCGGGAAGTTATTCTGTAATGGTCACTGATTCCAATGGATGCAGCAATTCTGACACAGTGAATGTTACCATTGGGGCAGCAACAGTTAATTTAGGCGCTGACACAACAATTTGCGGAGGCAGTATTACACTTGATGCCGGYAGCGGATATGCTTCTTACGCTTGGTCTGATAGCTCTTCTGCCCAAACTTTGACGGTAAGTRCCTCGGGCACATATTCTGTAACCGTTACCGATACAAATGGTTGTACGGCCTCTGATGCGATGAATGTCACSATTGGGGCAGCAACGGTTAATTTAGGTCYKGATACTACCATTTGCGGAGGCAGYATTRCACTGGATGCCGGTGCAGGRTTTTCRTCTTATGCATGGTCAACAGGTGAAACAACTCAAAGTATTACCGTGAGTGCATCGGGCACATATTCTGTAACCGTTACCGATGCAAATGGTTGCACGGCCTCAGATGCAGTGAACGTTACTGTAAACGCTGCTGCAGTTGTGAACTTAGGTCCTGATACTACCATTTGCGATACACTTACACTTACGCTGGATGCGGGCGCTGGATTTTCGTCTTACGCATGGTCAACTGGTGAAAGCACGCAGACAATAACTGTAAGTACATCAGGCACTTATGTAGTTACTGTAACAGGTGCAATTGGATGCCCTGGATCGGATGGCATCGTGGTGACTGTTATACCGTGTGCCGTTGGTATTAATGAAACCGGCAATGCTGCTAATGTTCATCTTTTCCCTAATCCTACAAACGGTTTGTTGAATGTTGAACTGACAGGAATTCAAGCCAAATCACAGCTTGAAATTATGAATGTTCACGGGCAGGTGGTTTACAGTAAAATTGTCGTAAATCAACCCGACCGTTCTCTTGTTCAGATTGACCTGTCAGGATTTGCACAAGGCATTTACTATCTAAGAATTGAAACGGCCAATCACCCGATTATCAAAAAAGTGATTGTTCACTAAAGCTACTTGAATGTAAGCCAAAAAGCGCGTAGTGTCTGCTGCGCGCTTTTTTTATTTTTATCCGAATGACTACTTTTACGCAAAGTTTAACCTAAATTCAACACTATGGACACACCAAATATTCCACAAAAAATGCCTTATGTAATGGATTTGGAACCCGGAAAGTATTTCTGGTGCGCATGTGGCAAAAGCGGAAACCAGCCCTATTGTGACGGCTCTCACAAAGACACGTCTTTCACTCCTATTATGGAAGAGATTACGGAAGCGAAAAAAGTGGCGTGGTGCGGGTGCAAACATTCTGGCAACAGACCGTTTTGTGATGGAAGCCATTCTAAATTGTAGCTTTTTATGAAAATATTGCCTATTGGTTTACTACTCCTACTGTTTTCCTCCTGTGTAAAGGAAGGCGCTGGCGGAAAGGCAACTATCAAAGGTCAAGTGAAACACCATGACACCTCTATTTCCAATGCTGTGGTGTATATCAAATATGGCGCTGAAGAGCAGCCGGGTACAAGTTCTGCTGATTATGACGCCCAAACAGTAGCCAGTACAAATGGCGCTCATTACGAATTTAAAGGATTACAAAAGGGCGACTACTACTTATATTCTGTCGGTTACGACAGCACCATTTCTGCAAATGTTATTGGTGGCGTGCCTGTAAAAATCAAGAAAAAAGCGGAAATGGTAGAAACAGATGTTCCCGTTACCGAGCACCTTCCTTAAAGACTTCCCAAGGTTCTGAAATCTCATAGCTAAGTAATTTTAGTTCCTCACCCAACCTTTTCCTGTAATTTAGCATCTTACCAGTAAAAGTTGGATATAATTGACACCAGTCGAAGACAACATTATTAAAGGCTGTTTGGCAGGAAACAGAGCCGCTTTCCAGTTGCTATATGACACTTACGCAGCAAAAATGTTTGGTGTGTGTATTCGGTATACCAAAAACAGAGAAGATGCGGAAGATATTTTACAGGAAAGTTTTGTAAAAGTCTTTGACAACCTGAAACAATTTAAAAAAAAGGGTTCTTTCGAGGGCTGGATAAGAAAAATCATGGTGAATACTGCTTTATACCACTACAGAAACAACAGCAATCTGTATGCGGTTACCAGCATTGAAGAAGCGGGTACAGAAGTCATCAGCGAAGAGGTAGTATTCAGCCAAATCGAAACTAACGATTTGCTGAAGATGGTTCAAACTCTTCCTCCTGCTTACAGAACAGTTTTTAACCTATATGTAATTGAAGGATATTCGCACAAAGAAATTGCTGCATTACTTGGAGTTTCGGAAGGGACATCGAAATCAAATTTATCAGATGCACGAAAACGACTTAGAAAAGTCATAGCAAGCAATCTTGCTATTACACAGAAAAAACACGGATAGATGAAAGATAACATCACTGATAAAGATTTAGACAACCTGTTTAAGGAGAGGTTTCAGGAATATGAAATCCAACCTTCTGCCAAGGTTTGGGATTCTGTGGATTCAAACGTTCTTCAAGCACAGGCGATCAAATTCAAGAAGCTCACCGCGTTTTACAAGTGGCTGTCGGTTGGGTTAGGGGTTGTACTGATTGCTGTCACCGTCTTTTTCATTGCTCCAAAATCGGGTGAAAATAATTTGACTACAAATATTGCAGCATCAAAAACCGGACAAGTAACCGCCAAAAAAGAAACACAAAAAACGGCTGCTTCGTCTTCTAAAATCACATTAGAAAATCAGGCTGAATTACTTTCGAACAGTTCAAAACAAAGCAATTCATCTGAAAATTCTGCAAAATCAAATCCTAAAGTAGCAAAGGCACAAATGGAGCAAGACTCGAGAAAAACAGCTAGTGCTTTTGCCAGTGAAGAAAAGAGAAAACTACGCGAAAACATGTCTGCTGAAATCACACAAGATAAACGCGTAAAGGTTGAAGCAGAGCAACTTGAAAAAATGAATAATGCAGCAAGTAATTCAAACCGTACAAAAAGGATTGACCGTGCAAATAGAAAAGAAGAAAACCGTTTACAAAGTATTATAGCTGCTGAAAAAGCTCAGTTGTTATACACACCAGTTGAAAAAAGCGAAGACAACAGCATTTTTAAAATAACTGTAATTCCTCCTGCAATAAACGCAACTGCTTTGAATAAAACGCTTGCGATTGACTCACGGCTCGATTCAGCAAATCTCAGCGACATTGTCGCTGCCCATAACACCAAATTTACCGCACGTATTTCACTTGAAGGAGTTTATTCCCCCGATTTTTCCAACCGGTTCATTAAGCTCAATGGTGCCTTCCACGATTCTGAACCCGCAAAGGAATTCTACAACCAAAACGAAAGCGCGGCATTTGGCTACACTACCGGGCTGAATATCGGGTTGGATATAACCAACCGTTGGCAGGTGCGGCTTGGCGCTCATTATTCGGTCTTTTCACAACACATTACACGAAATTCTTTCTACGAGGGAGAATTTGATATTGAAGACATTGACCAATTTGATGATGATTATCAAAGTCCTTGCTTTGTGGAAACATCCATTGGCTATTCACTATTTGACTGCGATAAATTTGATGCTGGTAAACTCGGCAGCTACACAGTGAAATTAAAACAAATCCACATACCTATTGGGGTGAAATACACCATCCTCAATAACAAAACAAAAATTTATGTGCATGGCGGAGTAGCAGCCAACATCTTGTTAAATACTGCAATGGTTGTCAGACACAAACACACAGGAGAAGACATATTTTTTGAAGACATCGAAGGGCTACGAGAATATTACTTCGGCTTACACCTTGGTGCCGGCATAGAGCAGCCGGTGTTTAAGGGATTTAGCATCATGGCAGAACCCATTTTCCGAACGGCTTTCACACCCATAAACTATGAATATCCTGTAAAAACCTACCCCTATTCACTGGGATTGGTAACAGGTATCCGCTATAGTTTCTAAAAATTCACACCCCACCCAACCTTTTCATGGCAATTGTTATCTATTTATTTAGAAACCAATTTATTAACCTAAAACTCTAAAAAATGAAAACAATGAAAAAACTGCTCTTGATTGCCATGAGCATCGTATTGATTGCCGCCTGTAAAAAAGAAGACATCGAAACCAACAACATCTGCCCTAAACTGAGTAACAGTGAAGTGCCAACTGCAGTAAAAGCTGCTTTTCAGGAAAAGAATCCCGGAACAACGGTTATTCAATGGTTCGATAAAGACAACTTTGCTTACGCGGCTTATTACAAAGAAAATTCTCAAAACCGTTTAGCATATTTCGAAAGTGACGGGGAATACATAATAACCGTAGCTGATACCGACAATGATGGAGAATTTGACGAAGAATGGGAAGATGATGATTTTGATGATTTCGATTGCGATGACTTCGAAGAAGAAGAATTGAAAGAAATCGTGCTCGAATGTCTTGAAGTCTATCTGCTCGAAATCGAAGAGTGGCATTTGGAAATTAGTGAAGAAATTGAATGGTTGGAAGCACATCTTGACACCGCTACCTGCAATCAAACCGAATTGCTCGAAGAACTCGAAATGCTCGAAGAAGAAGCTGAAGAGGCAGAATTTGAATACCTGGAATTAACCGAATTGATTGAATTCATTGAATCATGCAATGTGAATCACGAAGAACTCTGCGAGTTGTTTTACGAATGCGAAGAAGAAGAATGCGGCTGCGATGATGATTGCCACCACCATGACGATGACGATGATGATGAATGGGAAGATGACGAAGACGGTTGCGAATGTCACATTGACGAGTAATCCTTCAAAACATAAAAAAAACAGCCCCTCGAATGTTCGGGGGGCTGTTTTTTTGCGCAAACCTGTAAGCCGGGTTCTGTTCTCCGATTAATCGGAGTGCTGTCATCTATCTAAGCGACCCACCCTCCGGGATTGGGCGAGCAACCCTCAATCCCCGGTATATTTGGCCTTTCATCCCGCAAGGTTTACCCTCGCGCATAATTGCTTATGTGCGGGGTGGGCTCTTACCTCCACCGTTTCACCCTTATCCCGACAAGTCGAGACGGTTTAGTTTCTGTGGCACTTGCTGTTTCCAATGAGTCACCTCACCGGAACCCCCTGTTTCCAAAGGTACGGTGCTCTGCGCTGCCCGGACTTTCCTCTTCCCGACATAAATCGGGAAGCGACAGCTCGGTTTGCATAGTACAAAATTAAGGATTCTTGATTTCTCAATCACTTAATCGCCACCTCAGTGGCTCCGAAACCATATTTACTGTATGACGCATCGTAAAAAACAACGTTGTCGTAATGAGAAAGAAGCTGCTGGAGGGCATGTTTCAGCACCCCCTCACCTACTCCATGGATGAATACAATTTTTTGCTCTCGGTTGAGTATGGCTTTGTTCAGTTCTTTTTCAAAATGGTTTAACTGGACATTGACAATTTCCGAATTGCTCATGCCCTTATAATCATCGAGCACTTGGTGAATGTGTAGGTCAATTTCACGCGGGCCTTGCTTGTGTTTCTTTTTTGCCTTTTTCTTTGGTTTTGCACTTCCTCTGTGCTTTTCGTTGATTACATTTTCCGAGATGAAATCAATCTTTTCATCAATTTCACTATCAATTTTTACCAAATCATCTTTCAAATAAGGAAAATCAAACCCATCAACCGATACCAGCACTTTTATATCATCAATAATTTTGCTGACAACTCCTTCTCCCTTTTGGTGAAGAAAACGCACTCTATCTCCAACTTGAAAATTCATGAGCAACGAATTTAAGAAGAATAAGTGAAGACATGTTCCTACTTTTGCCTTATGCTCACCAACCGCCAACTTTTTCTTCAACATTTAGCGCAAACCACCGATTTTCCGCTTTCACTGGAAATTGAAAGAGCTGAAGGACTATGGCTTTATGATGCTTCCGGTAAAAAATACCTTGACTTAATTTCGGGAATTTCTGTGAGCAATACCGGTCACAGACACCCTAAAGTAGTTGAAGCAATTCAAAAACAGCTCGAAAAGTACATGCACGTGATGGTTTACGGGGAATACGTACAAACACCACAAGTGCAGTTAGCAAAATTGTTGACGGTTCATTTGCCTGACAACCTCGACTGTGTTTATTTAGTCAATTCTGGCAGCGAGGCAACAGAAGGTGCACTGAAACTCGCCAAGAGATTCACAGGAAGAACAGAAATCATCTCCATGAAAAATGCTTACCATGGCAGTACCCACGGAGCGTTATCGGTAATGGGTAACGAAGAATTTAAAAATGCTTATCGTCCATTATTGCCTAATATCAGACAAATTGAATTCAACAATGAAAGCGATTTAGAGCAAATCACCGAAAAAACTGCCAGTGTAATAGTTGAGCCGGTTCAGGGCGAAGCCGGTATTCGAATTCCTAAAAATGATTATTTAAAAAAATTGCAAAAACGATGCGATACAACGGCCACGTTGCTCATTTTTGATGAAATCCAAACGGGCTTCGGGCGAACGGGAAGCTTGTTTGCTTTTGAGCAATATGGCATCATACC